>NZ_JBHUZJ010000006.1:0-218149 GCF_042667685.1 Streptomyces sp. NPDC057302
GTCCCCCCACCGCCGGGGGGGGCCCACCCTATGCCGTGGGGGCCGCCCCCCTGTACGTGTATCACCGTACGTGGATCAACTGTTGGCGATCTCTTCCTCGTTCGGGATCGCTCCGCCGAACCGGCGGTCGCGCCCGGCGTACTCCAGGCAGGCCCGCCACAGGTCGCGCCGGTCGAAGTCGGGCCACAGCACGTCCTGGAAGATCATCTCGGCGTAACTGGACTGCCAGATCAGGTAGTTGGAGGTGCGCTGCTCGCCGCTGGGCCGCAGGAACAGGTCCACGTCCGGCATGTCCGGGTAGTACATGTACTTGGCGAAGGTCTTCTCGTTCACCTTCGACGGGTCGAGCTTGCCCGCCGCGACATCGCGGGCGATGGCCTGCGCGGCGTCGGCGATCTCCGCACGGCCGCCGTAGTTGACGCAGAAGTACAGGGTCATCGCGTCGTTGTCGACGGTCTGCTCCTGGGCGATCTGGAGTTCCTGGACGACGGACTTCCACATCTTGGGCATGCGCCCGACCCACCGGATGCGAATCCCGAGCTCATTCATCTCGTCCCGTCGGCGCCGGATGACGTCGCGGTTGAAGTTCATGAGGAAGCGCACCTCGTCGGGCGAACGCTTCCAGTTCTCGGTGGAGAAGGCGTACAGGGAAAGGTTCTTGACGCCCATCTCCAGGCAGCCCTTGAGCACGTCGAGGACGACGCCCTCGCCGACCTTGTGGCCCTCGGTGCGCGGCAGTCCCCGATCCTTGGCCCAGCGTCCGTTGCCGTCCATGACGATCGCCACATGCTTGGGCACCAGCTCGCCGGGGATCTTCGGCGGCGTGGCGCCCGAGGGGTGCGGCTCGGGGACCTTGTACTCACGGCGGGACCGTCCGAGGATTCCGCGTCGTGCCATGGGGGGCTCTCTCCTACCTAGCTGTTCTCTGTACGTGACGTGCTTACGTGGTCTTCTCTACGTACCGCAACGAGCGGAGCCCGCGCTCCAAGTGCCAGTGCAGATAGGCGGAAACGAGCCCGCTGCCCTCCCTGACATGCCGCGCCTCGCACGCGTCCGCCGTCTCCCAGTCCCCGGTGAGCAGCGCACCGAGCAGGCCGAGGGCTTCCAACGAGGGTACGACGCTGCCGGGCACCCGGCAGTCGACGCAGACGGAGCCGCCGGCGGCCACGGAGAAGAACCGGTTCGGACCGGGCATTCCGCACTTCGCGCAGGAGCTGAAACTGGGCGCGTATCCGTTCACCGCGAGGGAGCGCAGAAGGAACGCGTCGAGGATGAGATGCGGCTCGTGCTCGGCATTGGCGAGGGTCCGCAGCCCGCCCACGAGCAGCAGATACTGCTGCACGGCGGGCTCACCCTCATGGTCCGTGAACCGCTCGGCGGTCTCCAGCATGGCCGTACCTGCGGTGTAGCGCGCGTAATCCGTGACGATCCCGCCACCGTACGGAGCGATGGTCTCACTCTGCGTGCACAACGGCAGTCCGCGCCCGATGAGTTCGCTGCCGCGTGCGAAGAACTGCACGTCGACGTGGGAGAAGGGTTCGAGCCGCGCCCCGAACTTGGACTTGGTGCGCCGCACACCACGCGCGACGGCACGGACCCGCCCGTGGCTGCGGGTGAGCAGCGTGATGATGCGGTCCGCCTCACCCAGCTTCTGGGTGCGCAGCACGACGCCGTCATCACGGAACAGACTCATGGCCCCATTCTCGCGCACGGGTCCGACAGCCGTGGCCGGGGTGCCCGATCGCCCTCGACGCTCCTACTGCCGGCTGATCGCCCGCGTGACGCCCGCCGCGATGGTCGTGGCCAGGGTCCACCCCATGACGATCAGGGCGTACGAGAGCGACTGGTACGCCCCTTCCGCGGCGTACGCCTGCTCCTGGCCGAAGCCGATGATGGGGAGCAGCAGGTCGAGCGTGTAGAAGAACGGGTCGAAGTCGGGCGCCTCGTCGGGCTTCAGTGCGCGGGGGTGGTGCAGTGCGTACGTCACGGAACCCACGAGGAGCAGGGAGAACAGCCACAGGGCGGCGCGGGCGGGCCGGTAGCCGTAGCCGACGGTGACGTCCTGGAGGTGGCCCCAGGCCCTGGCCCACCCGGGCCGCGTCGTGCGGTGGCGGCGCAGTTTGGCGAGCAGGACGGTGCGGGCCGCCGCGTCGTCGCCGATGCCTCGGTAGGCCGTGGCGATCTGCTCGTACGAGTAGGGAACGTAGCCGTCGAAGTCCCGCTCCAGGACCCGCAGCCTGCGCTCGGCCGACTCGTGGGGGTGGAGCAAGGCGTACGTGAGTCCGTCGAGGTGCACCTCGTCGGGCCAGGCCTCCGGGGCTATGTACAGCAGGTCGAGCTGGGAGCGGCGCAGGCTGACCGACCCTTCGATGCGCACGGCATCCCGGAGCCACAATTCGCCCACCACGAGGCTGCTGGCGCGCAGGGCCATGCCGCCCGGGTTGGAGAGGCGCGCGCCCGTGAAGTTGAGCTGCCCCGGTATGCGGACGCCCCGCAGGTTGACCCGTCCGTACGCGGTGAGGCGCACGGCGTTCAGGTCGGTTCCGCCGCTGAGGTTGGACGCGTGCAGAGCCGTACCGCCCGGGTTGCTGAGGACCGCGTCGTCGAGGGTGATGTAACCGGCGATGACGGCGGCAGCGAGGCTGACGACACCGTGCGCGGTGAAGCCCCCGTCGGCATGGAGCTCATCGTCGATGGTGACGCGGTTGAGCGCGAGGACGGGCTCGGTGAGCTCCGCACCGGCCGTTCCCACCTCCGCCCCGTCAAGGAAGACCGCCCCGGAGATCCTCGCGCCGCCGAGCCGGACGGGCCCCCGGATCCGGCACCCGGTCATCCGCAGCGAGCCGTCGATCCGCAGGGTGTTGCCGTGCAGGCCGGGCAGTACGGACCAGCCCAGGTTCAGCTGCCGCAGCCGCGCCCCGTAGAGGTCCGGCTCCTCGTCGAAGAAGCAGGCCCACAGGTGGATCGCCCCCGCGACATCGGCGTACTGGAGGTCGAGCGTCCCGCTGATACGGGCTCCGCAGACCCGGAGCACCGGGGTCACCCCCTCCACGCGTGGACCGTCGAGGAGCAGCGCCTGGAGCACCTCGGCCCGTACGGTCCGCTCGGCGCCCCAGTCCGCGCCATGGTCCGCGACCTCCCTGGGCCGCTCCCGGAAGTCGACGGTCCGCCCGCGCGGAAACGCCTCCCACACGCGCCGCTCGGCGGGGGTCAGCTCGTTGATCTCCATCGGCGCGACAATGACGCGAGCCGAGGAAGGTGTCAACAACCCTCATTCGTCCGCCTGTTGCGCCCTGTTGCGCCGCACCTCTGGACGAATCGCTCACACCTGTCAAAATGCCCGCATGAAGAGTGATCTGTTCTCCACCGAGCACATGGCGCAGCAGTCCGTCGTCCCCGGGATGACCCTGCAGAACGCCAAGTCCATCAAGTACGCGGTGAACGGCGAGATGCACGCGCGCCAGGGCGCGATGATCGCCTACCGCGGCGACCTGCAGTTCGAGCGCAAGGGCCAGGGCGTGGGCGGCATGCTCAAGCGGGCGATGACCGGTGAGGGTCTTCCGCTGATGGCGGTGCGCGGTCAGGGGGAGGCCTGGTTCGCGAACGAGGCGCAGAACTGCTTCATCGTCGACATAGAGCCGGGTGACGTCCTGACCGTCAACGGCCGCAACGTCCTGTGCTTCGACTCGACGCTGTCGTACGAGATCAAGACGGTGAAGGGCGCGGGCATCACGGGCGGCGGGCTCTTCAACAGCGTCTTCACGGGGGCCGGGCAGCTCGGCCTGGTCTGCGACGGCAACCCGCTGGTGATCCCGGTGTCGCCCCAGCAGCCGGTGTACGTCGACACGGACGCGGTGGTCGGCTGGACGGCGAACCTGGACACCACGCTCCACCGCTCGCAGTCCATCGGCTCGATGATCAGGGGCGGTTCCGGCGAGGCGGTGCAGCTGATGCTGCGGGGCGAGGGGTACGTCATCGTGCGGCCGAGCGAGGTGACCCCGCAGAAGCCGCAGCAGCACTAGGCCCCCGGGTGCGGGCCCTGGGCCCTGTCAGTATCCGATGGCCTCTCGGAGAAGCAGTACGGTGCCGCGCCCTGGGCGGGGTTCCGCGTTGAGGATGAGCAGGCGGTTGACGGCGCTGGGCATCCCGTACACCGCCTGGGCGCGGGCGTTCTCCAGCGGGAGGGCGTACTCCTCGACGCGGCGCAGCGCTGTGTTCAGGTCGGGCACCACCTTCTGAGCGCCGATGATCCAGACCGCGTGGGCGGCACCGCCCGCGTTGGCGGGGAGCTGACTGCCGCTGCCCGAGGCGAGAACGAGCGAACCGGTCTCGGTGACCGCGGCGACACTGTTGACGACGAATTCGGGGCAGGCGACCAGCCTGCGGATCTCGTCGGCGCCGGCGGCACGGTCGATGGCTAGGACGCGTGGCCGGATGGCGTCGTACTGGCCGCCGCCGTTGATGTCCTCCTCGATGCCGGACAGCCGGAGGGTCTCGCTGGCTCCGGTGAGCACGCCCGCGCCCTCGGGGACCAGTTCCTTCACACGGACCCGCGCGGCCGCGGCGTCGTCGAGGATCTCGGCGGCGAATCCGCCCGCACGCAGCGCGGCGGCTGCCCGTTCCATTTGCCCGGCCGATGCCGGGTCGGCGAAGGACGCGGCCGGAGCCGGGGTGGCCGTGGCGGCTGCCGGGCTTGTCACGGAACCCCGCGCCGCGTGGGGCGCCGTGCCCGCCAGCGGGGAGGTGTCGAGGTACCTGACCTCGTACACCCGCTCGGCGAACTTCCAGCCCTCCGCGGTGCGTTGGTAGCGGTCGTGGTAGACGGCGTAGTTCAGGCCCTGGCGTCCGTCGAGGGTGCGCGCAAGTTCCTGGAGGTAGGCGCGGCCGGTCGCGGTGTCGCCGTCGAGCAGGATCGTGCCGGGGTGTGTGGTCTGTACGAAGAAGTCCCACTGGCTCTGCAGCAGCTCGCCCCCGGCGCGGATCTCCTCACGGCCGACCTGCTCGACGGGGATGTCGGGCATGCGCAGGGCGCCGTCCGGTGTGAACAGCGACGCCAGGCGTGGCCTGTCGCGCATCATCGCGGCGTCGGTGAACTCGCCGCGCAGTGCCTCGATCTCGACGCGGTCCGCGATGGCCTGGAAGTCGTTCATCGTCAGTTCCCTCTCCCTCTTGCTGTCGACCTTGCTGTCGTCTTCACCGGTACGACAGCGCAGCCCTTCGAAATGTGAGGCGGGTGCGTCGGCCTCACATTCCGGTGCGCTGTCCTGTCGTAACGGGTAGAGGCACGGAAGCGAGCGAGGGAGACGGTCGGACCATGACCACCAGAGCCGAGCCCGGCGACGAACAGAGCGATCCGGGCCTCAGCGCGATCATGTGCGAGCGGCGCCGACTGACCAACCTCGCCTATCGGCTCCTCGGGTCCCTTGCCGACGCCGAGGACGTCGTGCAGGAGACCTACACGCGCTGGTACGCCATGTCCGCACGGGAGCAGCAGGCCATCGAGTCGCCCGGCGCCTGGTTGATGAAGGTCGCCGGCCGTATCTGCCTGAACCTGCTCGGCTCGGCGCGGGCCAAGCGGGAGACGTACGTGGGCGCGTGGATCCCGGAACCGCTGCCCGAGCCCACGGAGTCGGTCCACGGGCTCTCCGGGGTCGGCGTCATCGACCCCGTCGACCGGGTCACCCTCGACGAGTCGGTGACGATGGCCTTCCTGGTCGTCCTCGATTCGATGACCCCGGCCGAGCGCGTCGCGTTCGTCCTGCACGACGTCTTCCGCTACCCCTTCGGCGAGGTCGCGGAGATCGTCGGCCGCACTCCGGCGGCGTGCCGCCAACTGGCCACGTCCGCCCGCCGTCGCATCCGCACCGCACAGACCCCGGCGGGCCCGGGTGCCGGGCAGGCCGCCATCGTCAGGCGGTTCAAGGCGGCGTGGGAGGCCAAGGACATCGATGCCCTGATCGGCCTGCTCGACCCCGACGCCACCGCGACCGCCGACGGCGGCGGTATCGCCGTCACCCACCTGCACCCGCTCCTGGGCGGTGAGCGGATCGCACGTGCCTACGCCAGGATCGCGAGCATGTCGGGTGACCGCACGACGTTCCTGGAGTGCACGGTCAACGGTCTGCCCGGCTTGGTGGCGTGGCAGGACGGCGAGCTCGCGACCGTCTTCGCGTTCGAGATCGTGGGTGACCGGATCAGGAATATCTGGGCGGTGCGAAACCCCGAGAAGCTCCGCCGCTGGCGGATGGGCTGAGGAGCGCTACGGAACACCGCGGCGTGACGCGCTAGCGGGCGGTCCTGGCCCGGTCGGGGTGGCCGATCGCTTCCCAGGGGGCGAGGTTCCAGGGGCTCGTCCGGTTCGCCGGGTCCAGGAGCGCCTGGAGGTGGGCGTCGGCCGCGGCCTGGGGCGCGGGGAAGCTCGCGTCCTCGGTGCCGCTGAGGCTGTCCTGCCAGACCTGCCTGCCGATGAGGTAGTGGTCGGCGTACTCCTGCCAGGAGGCGTACGTCCCCGCGACCCTCGGCACGATGTTCTTGAGCCGGTTCCAGGTGTCGGCCTCGCTGAGCATCCCGCAGGCGAAGCCGCGCCGCGCGATGTCCACGTAGAGCGCGATGTCCCAGGCCAGCGGCTCGACGCCGAGGCGCCGCCGGGCCATGGCACGGTAGCCGGTGTTCGCCAGCCCGCCCAGGCGCCCGAGCAGCTGCTCGGGCGCGGTGATCTCCCACTGATCGGCCAGCCACTTCTGGGCCTTGCCGTCGTCGATGCGGGTGAACGGATACAGGGTCGTGCGGGACGCGTCCTTGTCCCGGCTCACCGGCGCGCCCAGCGACACCATCCAGAGCTGGTGCATGGTGAGCGGTGCCGGGTACTTGGACCCGACCTTCGGCTTGCTCCACTTCCATATGGCCATGGCGCCGCACCATACGTCACGGGACTTCGCCCCGGCTCCGGGCATTCGCATAGGCGGTAGCGGCGCGCAGCCGCTCCGAGTCGGTGGCGGTTCTGAGCGCGTCCGGCGCGCAGTCCCACTCCCGTCCGCCGCCGAAGGGACGGAGCTGGATGTAGGGCCCTTCGTGCCCCATGACCCTGCCGACCTGCCCGGTACGGGTGTCAACGGCGTACACCCCAATGGGCGGATGCAGGTTCATGTTCATGCTCATACCGCCCCAACGCCTTCACCACAGGCCCCCACGACGCCGGAAGATCCCCCCAATTCAATGTGCGGACAGGGGTCCTCGCGGGACCAGGATGTGGGGTCGATCCGCAATGACGGAAGAATAATTCCGGCCCGCACGAGCACGGCACGCAATTCCTTCACGGTCTCCTCCGCTTCTTCGACGCATGACGCCGAGTGCACCTTGCTTTCAGCCATGACGTGGCTCCCCTTTCCCACCGGATTTCACGCTTCGCACCTCGGCGGAGACGGCCCCGACCTACACTCGCCAGGAGTCTGTGCCCTACAACGGCGTTGCGGCGAGGGGTGGTTGCCCATGGCCAACGATCCGTCCCCCCTTGGCATCAATTCGAACAGACAATTCAGAAACCACAGTTGGCTGTCGAGCAACGAATCGACGATCCGCCGCAATCCGCCGCAATTCTCAAGCGAATGCGCCGAAACACGGCAAGCGGATTGCCTCGCGGCGGCGACGGAGCTCGATCCCCTGGCCCCGCACGTCTGCGCACGAGTACGACGACCTGAGCAACGCCCGCTGGCACAAGAGCACGTGCAGCAGGGCCGAAGGCGGCAACTGCACCAAGACAGCCGTCGAAGCCCCGGCATCAAGAACCCCCAGGGACGAAGGCTTCGACGACCCAGCGGCGAACAGGGCACCGGGGCCGCCCGGTGGTCCTGAGGTTGGCGGTTCCGGGCCGGGTGTAAAGGGCGCTCCTGCGTCGCGTCGGCTGCGCCGATTGCGCTGCGCTCCACCCTTGACACCCGTCCCTCCACCGCGCGAGGGAAGACGACCGGACGGCCCAAGGGGCGGGACTCTCGACCACTCCCGTCGAGTCGTGGGGCCGTCTTGCCGAGTGCGGACTAGTTCGTCGGGGGTGGCCGGCAGGGGGAGGGGCACGCGACCGCTCCGGAAATGGGCGCTGGCCTCGTAAAGCGACTACCGACCGGATCTTCCGGGTGCGCCGGCAGGGGTTGGGGTGCGCAGCCGCTCCGGGGATGGGCCTGGTCCCGTCAAGCGGCTGCCAATCGGATCGTCGGGGTGGCTGTCACGGGTCGGGGTGCGCGGCCGCCCAGGGAATGGCCCCGATCTCGTCAAGCGGCTGCCAATCGGATCGTCGGGGTAGCTGTCACGGGTCGGGGTGCGCGGCCGCCCAGGGAATGGCCCCGATCTCGTCAAGCGGCTGCCAACCGGGTCGTCGGGGGTGGCTGTCACGGGTGTGGTGGCGTGCAGGCCCTCGGTATCGGCGGGAGCGGGGCTCACGGTCATCAGTGGGCTGGGCCGCGAAGAGCGCCCCCGCATGCGGTCCTCGGGCGCGGCACAGCGGCGTGCGGAGCGCGTTTCGCACGAAAGTCCCACGCCATCGCGCCCAGAGGCAAGGATCGGCGGGATTCTTCTGCATCTGCCACCCGCCATCCCCCACCCGGCGTTCGGCGTCGTTCGGCGTCGTCCGCGCGTGGGGCACCTACTTCGGGAAAGTTGTGTTCTGGCAGACGGGGGGCGCGCGCGTTTCGTAACGCGCCTTCTCGGAATTAGGTGCCGGACCCCCAGCAGCCCCCCGGTCAGGAGGCCGGGCGCTCGTCGCCAACTACGAGCCGCGTGGGGCCGGAACGGCGAGATCCCCGTGCCCTCCGCCCCGGAAGAACCAAATCCGAGCGATAACCGCCTGACGAGACCGCCACCGACCCCGGGGCAGCCGCGCACCCCACCCCGGCCACCCCCGACGAACCGGTCGGCAGCCGCTTGACGAAACCGGCACCCCTCCCCGGGCCATTCGCGGACCGGGCGCCCGCCCTTCTCCCCCTGACGGTCACGCCGGAAGAACCAGTCCGCACTCGGCAGGAATGCCGATGGAGAATGACGGGAGTGGTCGAGAGTCTCGCCCCTTGGGCCGTCCGGTCGTCTTCCCTCGCGCGGTGGAGGGACGGGTGTCAAGGGTGGAGCGCAGCGCAATCGGCGCAGCCGACGCGACGCAGGAGCGCCCTTTACACCCGGCCCGGAACCGCCAACCTCAGGACAACCGGGCGGCCCCGGTACAAAGCAAAGCCCCCGGCCCAGCAAAGCCCCCGCCCCTACACCGACCAACACACCCCAGGCTCGCCCCCCAGGCTCAGCGGAGCTCCCGAAAGTAGCGGACCTCCGTCCACCCCTCCAGCGGCAACGCCACCTCCCCCACCACCACGAACCCCGTACGCTCCAGCACCGCACGGGACCCCGCATTGCCCGCGTCCGTCGCGGCCCGAAGCGCGGTCAGCCCGTACTCGGCATGGGCCAGCTCGCAGAGCCGGCGTACGGCAGCGGTGGCGAGGCCGCGACCCCCCGCACGCTCGGCGACGCGGTAGCCGAGCTCCGCCTCACCACCCGCGACATCAACAAGATTGACCCGCCCCACCACAGCGCCATCAGTATCGGCATCAGTATCGGCATCAGCTTCACCATCGACCAGGACGTGGAAGTGACAGGTACCCGCGTCCTGTTCGGCCAGCAAAGCCTCATGGCGTATGTCGAACTCGGCGAAGTACGCGTCACCACGATCCGGCACGGACTTCGCGAAGTAGTCCCGGTTCTCCAACTCGAAGGCAAGCAGGGCAGGAGCGTGATCGCGGCGCAGACGCTGGAGTTCGGGCATGGTGGAACGCTAACTCCGCTGCCCATGCTGCCGCACGGGGAAATCCTGGCGAGATCTCTGCCCCACGACGCGACGGGCGAGCACCGCAGCACCGGCTTTACTTCCCCATGATCAACCCAGGACGGTCCCTATACCCGGACCCACTAGTGTGCGCGTTGGCATGTGCACACGGTGGGAACGCGGGGGCGGGCAACAGCCATGGGTGATCTGGGCAAGGATTCCGAGTCGATAGCGAACGCGGCACCGCTCCTGCGGAAAGCCCCGCATCACATCGCGAAGCCGCTGAACGACTTCAAGACGGAGTCGCACGACCTGTCGGCACTGGGCGCACTCGGGGCGTTGACGAGCGCCACCGACGACGTGCGCGAGGGCATGGAGACGCTCTCCGAGCTGGCCAAGGACCTCGTCGACGAGTGGCATGACGAGGCGAAGCTGATGACGGACCTGTCCGAGGCCTTCGACGCCCTGGACCTGCTGCTCGAAGCCGCACTGCGCGCCAAGAAGCAGGGCTGAGCCGGTGGTCGACCTCAACCCCCTCCACTACATCAACAAGTTCAACCACATGGCCGGCGACAACATGGCCAGCATGATGGAGTTCCTGGGGATCTCCGATCCGGCGGTCGACCCGGACGGCATCCGGGAGATCGCCAAGAAGTGGCGCGGCCTGGCCAAGGCGGTGGACGCCTCCGTCAAGGAGGCCGAACACGCCCTGAAGGACGTGACGTGGGAGGGCAAGACCGCCACCGCGTTCAGCAAACGGGCGAAGAAGACCCGCACGCAGGCCACCACGATGGCCGACTCGCTGCGTGACGGCGCGGACGCGCTGGACAAGTTCGCCGACGAGGCGCACGAACTCCTCACCGAACTCAACGTGATCATCCTGGAGATCATCGAGGTCGAGATGGCCAGCCTCGCGCTCTCCGTCCTCACCGGCGGCGCTTCCGCCGTGGTCGGTAGCCTGGCCGCGGGCGCACGGTTCGCGAAGGCGATGGCGGTGATCGGCCGGATCGAGCACGCGGGCACCGCGATGGCCCGCACGATCCGCGCGGTCCTCGAAGTCATCCGCGGCCTCTCCCGCGCACTGAAGACGCTCAAGGAGATCAAGACGATCGCCCGGGTCGGCAAGATGGCCGGCTCCGGCGCCAAGTACGCCGCCCTGGACACCCTCCTCAAGGACCCCGCCACCTTCAAGGACCCGGCGAAACTGGCCGAGACCCTGGCGATGGGAGCAGCATTCGGCGTGGGCCTGGGCAGCCTGGGCAAGCTGCTCGGCAAGGGATTGGGCAAGCTCAAGCCCAAGGACCTGGCCAAGCTGCGCGGCGCGATGAAGCTCAACTGCGCCTCGTTCAAACGGCTTTCGATGCGCCCCGGGTTCGACAAGCTCCCCGCGTCGGTCCGCAACGCGCTCAAGAAGTTCGTCCGGGACCCGATCGACGTGGCCACCGGAGACATGGCCCTGCCCCGCACGGACATCCACCTGCCGGGCGTACTCCCCCTCGTCCTGGAACGCACGCACCTCTCCTCCTACCGCTTCGGCGGCTGGTTCGGCCCGTCCTGGTCCTCGACGCTCGACCAGCGCATCCAGGCCGACGACGAGGGCTTCATCTACGCGGCGGCGGACGGCGCCCGCCTCTGCTTCCCCATGCCCGACCCGGAGACGGACGGCGCGGTCACCCCCGAGACTCCGGGCTCACACCTCACCCTGACCTGGGACGAGGAGATAGACGGAGCGATCCGGATCACGGACCCGGACAGCGGCCTGACCCAGGTGTTCCACAGCCCGGTCCCGGCGGCCGACGGCGAGGCGGTGGACCTGCCGCTCCAGTACATCCAGGACCGCAACGGCAACCGCATCACCATCGAGTACGACGAGGCCGACATCCCCGCGGCGGTGACGCACTCCGGTGGCTACCACATAGCCCTGGACCGCCACGAAACCCTCGACCGCGTGACCGGCCTGAGGCTGCTCGACTCCACCGCCCCCGACCGGCCCGGCACCACCCTGATCACCTTTGCCTACGACGAGGCCGGCCACCTGACCGGGGAGACCAACTCCTCTGTCCTGCCCATGCGTTACACGTACGACGACGCGGGCCGCATCACCTCCTGGACCGACCGCAACGGCACCACGTACTGGTACCGCTACGACGCCCAGGGCCGCGTAACGGAAACGGGCGGCACGGGCAACGCCCTCGCCTCCACCCTCACGTACGAGGACACCACCCACACGACCCGGGTGACGGACTCCCTGGGCCACACCCGCGTATACGAACACAATGCCCACGGCCGCCTGATCCGCGAGACCGACCCGCTGGGCCACGTCACCACCCAGGAGTGGGACACCGAGCACCAACTTCTGGCGTTCACAGACGCGCTGGGCCATCTCACACGGTACGCATATGACGAGGCCGGCCACGTGACGTGCGTGACGCGGCCGGACGGCGCGGAAACCTCCGCCGAGTACGGCGAGCTGGGGTTGCCGACCCTGATGACCGAAGCCGACGGTTCACGCTGGGTCCGGGAATACGACGAGTCCGGCAACCTTGCGGCCGTCACCGACCCCGCCAACCGCACCGTGCGCTACAGCTATGACAGTACGGGCGGCGTCACGCAGATCACGGATGCCCTCGGCCACTGCACTCTGCTGCGCAACGACGAGGCAGGCTTGGTTGTCGAAGTGACGGATGCCTTGGGCTCGGTGAGCACCTATGAGCGTGACGCCTTCGGTCGGCACGTCGCTCTGACAAACCCCCTTGGCGAGCGGACCCGCCTGGAGTGGACGGTCGAGGGCAAACCGGCCCGCCGCGTCGAGGCCGACGGCTCGGAGGAGCTCTGGCTCTATGACGGGGAAGGGAACTGCACGCACCGTACGGATGCCAATGGGGGCGTCTCACGATTCGAGTTCACACACTTCGATGTCATGTCGGCCCGTACCGATGCCGATGGAGTGCGCCATGAGTTCGCCTATGACAGTGAGCTCAGGCTCACGAAGGTCGCCAACCCGCAGGGCCTGACGTGGGACTACGAGTACGACACGGCTGGCCGCCTGGTCGCGGAGTCGGACTTTGACGACCGCGTGCAGCGATACGCGCATGATGCGGCAGGCCAGTTGACGGAACGAATGAACCCACTCGGTCAGGTGATCCGCTACTGGCGCAACGAGTTCGGACAAGCGACCAGGAAGGATTCCGCAGGACGGATCACTGACTTCACGTACGACGCGTCGGGCCGCATGCTGCGAGCGGCCGCACCCGACTCTGTCCTTGAGCTGCACTGGGACGAGAGCGGCCAGCTCCGCTCGGAGGCCGTCGCCGATCGTGAGCTGAGCTACTCCTACGACGGTCTCGGCCGCCGCACGCGTCGCACGACGCCGTCGGGCGCGGTGAGTACGTGGTCGTACGACGCGGTCGGGAACCGGACTCAGCTGACGACAGCCGGTCGAAGCCTGCGCTTCGAGCACGACGCCGCAGGGCGCGAGACGACCCGCCGTGTAGGCGATCACCTCACCTTCGCTCACACCTTTGACGAACGAGGCCGCCTGGGAAGCCAGACCGTCTTGGGCGCGCAGGGGAGCCATGTCCAGGAGCGCGCATACCGCTACCGAATGGACGGCTATCTGACGGCTATCGAGGATGGACGCGCAGGTACAAGGAACTTCGAGCTTGATGCTGTCGGCCGCGTCAAGGCGGTTCGGGCTCAAGGGTGGACCGAAACGTACGCCTACGACGCGGCGGGAAACCAGACGGATGCCTCCTGGCCGACGGCTCATCCCGGCCAGGAGGTACAGGGGCAGCGCGCCTACATCGGGACGAGAATCCTGCGGGCCGGCGGCATCCGGTACGAGCACGATGCCGCAGGCCGCATCGTCTTGCGGCAAAAGGCCCGCCTTTCCCGCAAGCCCGACACATGGCGGTACACGTGGGACGCCGAAAACCGTCTCACTTCGGTCACCACCCCGGACGGCGTTGAATGGCGCTACGCGTATGACCCCCTGGGGCGACGCATCGCCAAGGAACGGATCGCGGGAGACGGGACTACGGTCGCCGAGCGCGTCGAATTCACGTGGGACGGCACCACGCTCTGCGAGCAGACCACCCACGGCGAGGAACTCCCGGCCCCCGTCACCTTGACATGGGATCACGACGGGACTCGGCCTCTGGCCCAGACCGAGCGTATATCCGCAGGCGGCGTGTCTCAGGAGCAGATAAACGAGCGCTTCTACGCGATCGTCACCGACCTCGTCGGCACCCCGACGGAGCTGATCGACGAGGCCGGTAACATCGCCTGGCGTACACGCTCCACGCTCTGGGGCACTACTGCATGGGCCGCTGACAGCACTACTTACACGCCTCTCCGGTTTCCGGGCCAGTACTTCGACCCGGAAACCGGCCTGCATTACAACTATTTCCGGCACTACGACCCCGGAACTGGCCGCTTCCATTCACCGGACCCTCTGGGACTCAGCCCTGCGGACAATCCCCTAACTTATCCGCACAACCCATGTACCTGGTCCGATCCGCTCGGCCTCGCACCAGAGTGTGGGGACCCGCCCCCCAGTCAGTGGTACCCGGATGAGAACTACTCTCCGGAAGCGATCAAGCAGCGTGGTTCGGGGAACAAGGATCGCGAGAATTGGTTCAATACCCCCCAAGACGCCCACGATCTGATAGGCCAAATCGTACGGAATCCGAACTATCCGCAGCGCGTGACCGGACCGGTCCACAATCGGCAGCCGGACTTCTACCAGGGAGGCAACTCCCGTGCCGGCCAGCGGTGGGCAGGATCGCCCATCTATGACAACGGCAACCCCTCGAGTCAGCTGCGAGTCGTCGTCGACGGTGACGGGAACATCGCCTACTTCGGCAGGCGCAAGGACGGTTCGCACAACTACGATCAGGTCATTCCATACCCTTGGGCAAAGAGATCGTAGCCGCGACGCCTACAGATTCCGATCGAGCTTCACAGAGGATCCCCATGCAAGAAGGCGAATTGACGAAGTCGCTGGCCGAGGCCGGCCTGAAATACTTGGGCATGATTGATTCAGCCGCTCCCCTCATTCCGCCGAACCTCGCGTCCTTCGCTAACTCGACAGCCACTGAGGGGCGGGAGATTGGCATTGGTCTGGAGAACGACCTGCCGGACCTTCAGAAGAAGGCGAACGCCGAGTGGTACAGACTCTCCACCGGCGAGGGCCTGTTCTCAGCAGCTGCCCCGGAGTTCCTGCTGTCCGTCACCGACAGCGCGGGTGAGTCGCCGCATAGCTTGTGGTGGGCGCGTGTGACGCTGGATGCGGAGTGGGATCTCGCCGGGGCCGGCGCCGCGGCCGGCGTCACGGGGGCCGGGTGGGGCCACCCTGAGTTCGTGATGTTGTCTGTCGACGGCAATGTCATCGCTCGAGTGTCAACGGGGCAGGAATACACGGACTGCATCCTCTTGAAGAACCCACACCACATTCAAACGCTCAGAGATTTCGGTGCCGATATGGCCCATTGGTCGCATCTTCCAAAGTCCACGCGAGACGCTGTCGCGCGCTGGCTGGAAAACACAGGAACACCGTAGCCCGGGTTCTCGGACATTGTGCAGCGAGGATTCCTGTGGTGAACGAAGGGGAAGGGCCGTCCCTTGACTGCCCTAGCTCGCTCGAGCAACTGGAAGGCCGCCGCTGGCCGGAGGCCCCCGCGGACACGACCCCCATGGTCCAGAACGTGTACGAGCTGCGGCGGCGCCCCATCGGAACCCTGGAGCCGCACGAGTTGGCCCGGCTGATCGGCCAGGACGAGGGTCTCGCCTGGCTGTTGCCGCTGGCCGTGGAGATCCTGCGGGACACCGCGCCACAACAGGCGGCGGGCGGCTGGTTCGACGACGATCTGTTGTACGCCGTCGTCACCAGGAGCCCGGAGGTATGGGCCGCCGACCCCGAACTCGCCCGCGAACTCAGACAAGCGCTGGCAGTACTGGACGGCCTTTCACGCTACGTCAAACAGGACATCGACCGGCTCCTCGCGTCGCTTCCCGAAGGCGGGTGAATCCTGCACCGGCCTCGGCGAGCATGCGTTCAGCGCCCCCGAATCACCTCCACCGAACAGTCCCGCGGATCCAGCCGCACATGCACCCTCTCCCCCGCCCCCGTAACCCGCGTCCGCACCTGCACCCCCTCCGGGAGGTCCGGGAGCGCCGGTTCCACCCCGCATTCCCCTCTCACCCGGTCCAGCAGTTCCCGCATCTCCTTCGGGGCGGGGCGCGTGCTCAGGTACCAGGCCACTCCCTCGCCGTACTCGTGGCGGGTCACCGTCGGGAAGCCGTCGGGGGATGTGTGTACCGCCTCCGCGCCCTCCAGGCGGATCTCCTCCGACCAGGTGCCGTCGGCGGCGGGGGCGAACTCCTCCACCCGGAGGCCGAGGAGGGCGCGGAACGGGGCCGGGTAGCCGCCCAGGTGGACTCTGTCGTGTTCGTCCGTGATTCCTGAGAAGTAGGACATGACCACCGTGCCGCCACCCCGTACATACGCGCTGATTCGTTCCGCGGTCTCCTTTGATACCGAGTAAAGGTTGGGGATCAGCAGCAAGTGGTACTTGGTGAAGTCGCCGTCCACCGGGACTACGTCGCACGCCACCGACGCCTCGTACAGCGGCTTGTGGTGCGCCAGGGCCGCGTCCAGGAGCGTTACGTCCGCGCTCGGGTGGGCGTCCAGTTCCAGGGCCCACCAGCTCGGCCAGTCCAGGAGCAGGGCCGCCTGTGCCCGTAGGGGGTGGGAGCCCAGGAGGTCCGGGTGCCGGGACAGCTCCGCGCCCAGCGCGGCCACCTCCCGGAACATCCGCGTCTCCCGGCCCCCGTGCGGCACCATCGCCGAGTGGAACTTCTCCGCTCCCCCGCGCGACTGCCGCCACTGGAAGAACAGCACCGAATCCGCGCCGTGCGCCACCGCCTGCCAGCTGTCCAGGCGCATCCGGCCCGGCGGCTTTCTGCCGTTGTGTGCCCGCCAGTTCACCGCGCCTGGGGCCTGTTCGAGGAGCAGCCAGGGCTTGCCGTCCTTCAGGCCTCGCATGACGTCGTACGAGAAGGCCGTTCGGTGCAGGGACTCCGGGTCGTGCGGGTCCGGGTACGAGTCGTACGACACCACGTCCAGGTGCGGGGCCCAGCTGAAGAGGTCCAGTGTCTTCGCCACCGGGACGAAGTTCGTTGTCACCGGTACGTCCGGTGTGATGCGGGTCAGGACCTCCTTCTCCGCCAAGTAGCACGCGAGGAGTGCGTCCGACGAGAAGCGCCAGTAGTCCAGCTGCTGGGTCGGGTTGCGGAACGACGGGGCCTTGCGCGGGGTGTGGATCTCCTCGAACGTGCCGTAGCGCTGCGACCAGAAGTCCGTCGACCACGCCTCGTTGAGCGCCGCCACTGTGCCGTACCGCTCCCGCAGCCATGTGCGGAACGCCGCCGTAGACACCTCGCAGTGGCAGTGGCGTGAGATGTGGCAGCCGTATTCGTTGCCGATGTGCCACAGCGCGAGGGCGGGGTGCGTGCCGTAGCGCGTGGCCAGGCGTTCCGTCAGGCGGATCGAATGGCGGCGGTAGACCGGGCTCGACGGGCACCAGTGCTGGCGCGAGCCGGGGTGCAGGCGGACGCCGTCCTCCGTCACCGGGAGGGTTTCCGGGTGCAGGCGCGTCAGCCACGGCGGCGGGGACGCCGTCATCGTGGCGAGGCTGACCGCCACGCCCGCCTCCGCCAGGCGGTCCATGTGGCCGTCCAGCCAGGTGAAGTCGTACGCCCCGGGAGCCGGCTCCGTCTTCGCCCACGAGAAGATCCCGAGCGTCACGAGGTTCACGCCCGCCTCGCGCATCAGCTCCATGTCCTCGGCGTGGACGTCCGGGCCCCACTGCTCGGGGTTGTAGTCGCCCCCGTACGCCGGCGACGACAACCGGTCGTAGAACCGGCTCAGCCTCATCCCACACCCCTCGACCGCTCGCCCGACCGCGCCTCGATCCCCCGGAAGTGGTCCGCCATCGCCCGCTGGGCCCCCTCCACGTCCCGCGCCCGCAGCGCCGTCACGATGTCCCGGTGCCTGCCCACCGTCACGTCCGGCGCCGGATCGCGCGCCCAGCCCCGCACGCCCGCCACCCGGTGGAAGACGTTCCAGAACGCGCCGAGCAGCTGCGGCACCAGCTCGTTGCCCAGCGAGCGGTAGAGCGTTTCGTGGAATTCGCGGTCCAGTTCGGGGAAGGCCGTGCCCGCATCCGACGCCTCCTCCATCTTCCGTACCAGTGCCTCCAGTTGGGTCAGCTCCTCGTCCGTGAGCAGTACCGCCACCCGTCGCACCAGGCCCTCCTCGAGGACCTCCCGCACCTGAAGGATCTCCGCCAGGGCGTGGGTGTCGTCCGCCAGTTGCGCCAACGCGCGGAACGTGAGGCCGTCGGCCAGCGGTGTCAGCGACGCCTGGCCCACATACGTTCCGTAGCCGTGCCTTATCTCCACGATGTCCAGGGCCTGGAGTGCCTTGAGCGCCTCGCGCACCGAGTTCCTGCTGACCCCCAGCTCTTCCATCAGCTCGGCCTCGGTGGGCAGCGGGGCGCCCGGCCGAAGTCTTCTGTCGAGGATCAACTGCATGACCGAGCGCTGGACTTGGCTGCCCACACGCCGTCCCCGAACTGGCTCCCGAACTGGCTCCTGAACTGGCCCCCGAAAAGGCTCCTGAACTGGCTCCTGAGGCATGCGGCACATCGTAGGCACGGATGACATCCCACGTCCCACCTCCGGACCAACATCCTTCAGGGCCAACCGCGTTCGGATCCGTGCGCGATCTCTTGACCGGCCCCCGCAGCGCTCTTATGGTCGCCACGCCACCATGACGTAGGACGTGGGATCTCTCAAGGAGCAAGGGAGACACAGTGAGCGACCAGAAGACCAGCATCGGCTCCACCGGACACCCCGGACCCGCACCGGACCGCCGCTCCTTCCTCAAGTACACCGGTGCGCTGGGCGCGGCCGCCGCCATCACCACCACGCTCTCCGCCTGCTCGTCTGGGCCCGAGTCCACGAACGACACCGGCGAGGGCGGCGGGACCGGAGGTGATTCCACCCTCACCGCCGTCATCGGCTATGGGAACGACGGCAGTTGGGATCCGACGCAGACCGCGTCCGCCTTCGCGATGGCCGGCAACGAGCACATCTACGAGGGGCTGCTCAACACCGACCCCATCACCCGCGAGCCGTATGCCGCGCTGGCCACGGAGATCCCGACCGACGACAAGGCGACCACCTGGAAGTTCACGCTGCGGCCCGGCGCCAAGTGGCACGACGGGAAGCCCGTCACCGCCGACGACGTGGTGTTCGTCTTCGACCGCATCCTGGACCCGAAGACCCAGACCCTGGCCAAGGGCTTCTTCGAGAGCTGGCTGAAGGGGGTCAAGAAGGTCGACGCGACCTCCGTCGAGCTGACCCTGAAGTTCCCGTTCCCGGACGGCCTCGCCCGGCTCTCCCTCGCCAAGATCATGCCGAAGCACGTCTTCTCCCGGCCCGGCGCCTGGGACGAGGCGACCAAGGGCAAGGCGGTGGGCTCGGGACCGTACAAGCAGGCGTCGCACGCGCCGAAGTCCAACACCACCTTCGAGGCCTTCGCCGACTACAACGGCCCGCGCAAGGCCGCCTTCAAGAAGATGAACTGGCTGACCATCGTGGACGCGGCGCCCCGCGTCGCGAAGATCTCCGGCGGCAGCGCGGACTCGGAGATCTCGGACAACATCCCGTACGCCAACATCGAGCAGCTCAAGAAGGGCGGGCTCAGCGTCGAGGGCGGGGCGGGGATGAACAACCTGTTCCTGATGTTCAACACCGCGCACAAGCCCTTCGACGACGTACGCGTGCGCCAGGCCCTGCACTACGCCATCGACACCGAGAAGATGATCCAGGTCGCGCTCAAGGGCCACGGCAAGGCGTCGACCTCGTTCCTCAACGAGTCCAACCCCACCTACCGCCCGGCGAAGACGGTCTACGCGTACGACCCCAAGAAGGCGAAGAAGCTTCTGAAGGAAGCCGGGGTCAAGGATCTGTCGATCAACCTCATGGCGGTGAACGTGAGTTGGATCGTCGACTGCCTGCCGACCATCAAGGCCTCCTGGGACGCGATCGGCGTCAAGACGACCCTGGACCCGCAGGAGACCACAGCCGTCTTCACCAAGATGGACCAGAAGAAGGACTACCAGGTCGTCGCCGCCGCCTCGAACCCGAACCAGTTCGGCATCGAGGCCGACCTGATCATGCACTACAACTACGGGCCCGAGAACCTGTGGATGGGGTACGCCCGTTGGGCGGGCAACTCCACCGCCAAGAAGCTCTTCAAGGACATGGACCAGGCGACGCGCGAGCCCGACGCGACCAAGAAGAAGGCCATGGTCCAGGACTACATCGACACCGTCGCCGAGCAGGCGGTGATCTATCCGGTCGTCCACAACGAGCTGATGACCGCATGGGACCCCAAGAAGCTCACCGGCATCAAGGCCCAGCCCTACCCCGGCATCAATCTCCTCCAGGCCAAGTGGGCCAAGTAGCCCGCCCAGCACCGTCGTTGGGAGTCACACCGACGTGACCGCGATCGTCAGAATCCTGGCCCGCCGCCTCGCCCTGCTCATCCCCCTGCTGCTCGGCATCGTCCTGTTCGTCTTCCTCGTGATGCGGTTCTCCGACATCGATCCGGCGTCGGCGTTCTACCAGGGCGCCAATCCGACCGAGGAGCAGCTGCACCAGTTCCGCGAGGACAACGGGCTGCTCGATCCGCTGCCGGTGCGCTACTTCGCCTTCGTCGGTGATCTGGTCCAGGGCGACATGGGCATCAGCGTGCTCACCCGCTCACCGGTGGTGGACCAGGTCACCACCGCGCTTCCGCTCACCATGCAGCTCACCTTCATGGGGCTCGGCATCGCGGTGGTCATCTCAGCTCTGCTCGGCGTGACCGCCGCGATCTACCGCGACCGGCTGCCCGACCAGCTCATCCGGGTCCTCTCGCTGACCGGTGTGGCGGCGCCCGGCTTCTGGCTCGCGCTGCTGATGATCCAGTATCTGGCGGTGGAGGCGGGCTGGTTCCCGACCGGTGGATACGTCAACCCCGCCGACTCCTTCACCGGCTGGCTCAAGTCGATGACGCTGCCGGCCCTCGCGCTCTCCCTGCCGGTGGCCGCCGGGCTCACCCGCATCATCCGTACGGCCGTGGTCGAGGAGCTCGACAAGGACTACGTACGGACGGCGATCGGCAGCGGTCTGCCGCCGGTCGTGGTCGTCGGCCGCAACGTCCTGCGCAACGCCCTCATCAACCCGCTGACCGTGCTCGGCCTGCGCGTCGGCTATCTGCTCGGCGGCGCGGTCGTCATCGAGACGATCTTCTCGCTGCCCGGCATGGGGAAGCTGATGATCGACGCCGTGAAGAACGGCGACCCGGCCGTCGTGCAGGGGGTCGTCATCACGACCGCCGTCGGCTTCGTGGTCGTCAACCTGGTCCTCGACATCCTCCATCTGCTGGTCAATCCGCGCCTGAGGGGCAGTGCCTGATGATCATGTCGCGCAAGGCTCTGACGGAGCGGCTCTCGCGGCCCGGGATCCGCCTGCGGTCACTTCGCCGCCTTCCCGTCCTCTCCCGTGTCGCGGTGGGCGTCGTCGGGGTGGTCGTCCTCGTGGCGCTCTTCGCGCCGCTGATCGCGCCGCACGACCCGCTCGACCAGCAGCCGCAGGTCGACGGCACGGGACACCCGTCGGCCGACCACTGGATGGGGCAGGACAGCCTGGGCCGGGACATTCTCAGCAGGCTGATGTACGGGGCCCGCTGGTCCCTGGCGATCGGGCTCGGGGCGACGCTGCTCGCCCTGCTCGTCGGCGCGGTGCTCGGCGCGATCGCGGCGACCTCGCGCAAGGCGGTCGACGAGACGCTGATGCGGTGCCTGGACATCGTGATGGCGTTTCCGGGGATCGCGCTCGCGGCCGTGCTCGTGGCGGTCTTCGGCGGCGGCATCACCGTCCTGATCTGCGCCATCGCGTTCCTGTTCACCCCGCCGATCGCCCGGGTCGTGCGCGCGAACGTGATGGATCAGTACGGCGAGGACTACGTCGTCGCCGAACGCATCGTCGGCGCCCGCACCCCGCACATCCTCGTCAGGCACGTGGCCATCAACTGCGCGGCGCCCATCCTGGTGTTCTGCACGGTGCAGGTCGCCGAGGCCATCGTCTTCGAGGCCTCGCTGTCCTTCATCGGAGCGGGCGTACGGCCTCCGGACCCGTCCTGGGGCAGCGTCATCGCGGACGGCAAGAACATGGTGCTGATCGGCGGCTGGTGGGCGACGGTCTTCCCCGGCCTCCTGATGCTGATCACGGTCCTGGCCCTGAACATCCTCTCCGAGGGCGTATCGGACGCGTGGGCGGCGCCCGCGACGCGCGACGTGCTGCCGGGCGCGGCCCGCGAGGAGGACGGGGAGGGGGATCGGGAGGACCAGGAGGACCGCCTCGAAGCTCCCGAGCCGGGCAGCGGCAGGGTCCTGGAGCTGCCGGGACTTACGGAAGCGGCCCAGCGGCTGCGCGCACGCGCACGACCGCTCCCCGAGGGGACACCGGTCCTGACGGTCTCCGACCTCGCGATCGGCTTCGATGCCCGGCACGGCGGCGTGGACATCGTCGACGGCATCAGTTTCCACGTACGTCCGGGTGAAGTACTGGGCCTGGTGGGCGAGTCGGGCTGCGGCAAGTCGCTCACCGCGCTGACCGTCATGGGCCTGGAGCCGAAGGGTGCCCGCGTCGGCGGTCAAGTGACGTTCGACGGCGAGCAGTTGATCGGCATGCCGATGCGGGTCCGCAGGCGGCTGCTCGGCCACGACATGGCGATGATCTACCAGGACGCGCTGTCGTCGCTGAACCCCGCGATGACGGTCCGCTCCCAGCTCAAGCAGGTCGTACGAAGAGGGGGGCGCCGCACGGCGGTCGAGCTCCTCGAACTGGTCGGCCTGGACCCGGACCGCACCCTGCGCAGCTACCCGCACGAACTGTCGGGGGGCCAGCGGCAGCGCGTACTGATCGCCATGGCGCTCTCCCGCGACCCGAAGTTGATCGTCGCGGACGAGCCGACGACGGCCCTGGACGTCACCGTCCAGGCCCAGGTGATTCAACTCCTCCTGCGCCTGCGCGAGGAGCTCGGCTTCGCGCTGATCCTCGTCTCGCACGACCTGGCGCTCGTCGCGGACGTCACCGACCGGGTGGTGGTCATGTACGGGGGCCAGATCGTCGAGACGGGCGTGACGGCGGACCTCGTCGAGACGCCGTCGCACCACTACACGCGCGGCCTGCTGGGCTCGGTGCTCTCGCTCGAATCGGCGGCGGAACGCCTGACCCAGATCAAGGGCGTGGTCCCTTCGCCCGCCGATTTCCCCGCGGGCTGCCGGTTCGCGGACCGGTGCCCGCTGGCGAGCGAGGTGTGCCGCAGCACGGCGCCTCGACTCGTGGGCGGGACCCGGCACTCCATCGCCTGCCACCACCCGGCGCAGCAGCCGCCGAGAGTGCCGGAGTCCAGCGGAAGCGGGGCCCTCAAGTGACCACCCGAAGGCCCGAAGACCTGATCACCCTCGCCGACGCGCACGTCGTGCACCGGGCGCGCTCGGGCGGACTGTTCTCGCGGGATCGTGTGTACGCCCTGACCGGCGCCGATCTGGCCATCGCGCCCGGCGAGACGGTGGGCGTGGTGGGTGAGTCGGGGTGCGGCAAGTCGACGCTCGCCAAGGTGCTCGTGGGGGTGCAGCCGCCCACGGCGGGCACGGTGTCCTTCCGGGGGCAGGACCTGTGGACGATGAAGCCCGCCGAGCGGCGGGCCGCGATCGGCCGGAACACCGGGATGATCTTCCAGGACCCGTCGACCGCCCTGAACCGCAGGCTGACGGTGCGCCAGATCCTCCGCGATCCGCTGGATGTCCACAGGGTGGGGACGGCCGCGCAACGTGACGTACGGGTGCGGGAGTTGATGTCACTGGTCGGCCTGCCCAAGGTCCTTGCGGACGGGCTGCCCGGTCAGCTCTCCGGCGGGCAGCGCCAGCGCGTGGCGATCGCGCGCGCACTGGCGCTGGAACCCGAGCTGGTGGTGGCGGACGAGCCGACGAGCGCGCTCGACGTCTCCGTGCGCGCCCAGATCCTCAACCTCCTCCTGGACCTGAAGGAGCGGCTCGGTCTGGCCCTGGTCTTCGTGTCGCACGACATCCAGACGGTGCGCAGGATGAGCGACCGGGTCATCACCATGTACTTGGGCAGGATCGTGGAGGAGTCGCCGGCGCGGGAGATCCTGGACCGAGCGCGCCACCCGTACACCCGGGCTCTCTTCTCCGCGACGCCCGGCCTTCTCGACCCCATCGACCCGATCCCGCTCGTCGGCCCGGTGCCGTCGGCCACGCGACCGCCGAGCGGATGCCCGTTCCGTACGCGGTGCTGGAAGGCGGACGAGGCCTGCGCCGCCGCCATGCCGGACTTCGCTGCGACGGAGGGGTCGGGACACCGCTACCGCTGCCACCATCCCGTACGGGACGGCCAGTCCACGCACGAGCTAGTGATCCAGTCCGCCGCCACGGACGCGAGCCCCAGGGAGACTCCATGACCATGCCCACCCCGCTGACCGGTGTCGTACCGCCCGTCTGCACCCCTCTGACGCCGGACCACGAGGTGGACGTCCCCTCCCTGATCAGGCTGGTCGACCACCTGGTGGCCGGTGGCGTCGACGGTCTCTTCGTCCTGGGCTCGTCGTCGGAGGCGGCGTTCCTGACGGATGCTCAGCGCAGGCTCGTGATCGAGACGGTGGCGGGGCATGTCGGGGGTCAACTGCCGGTCCTGGCTGGGGCGATCGACATGGCGACGCCGAGGGTCCTGGACCACGTCAGGTCGGTGACGGCGGCAGGGGCGGACGGTGTGGTGGTGACGGCTCCCTTCTACACGCGCACGCACCCGGCCGAGGCGGCACGTCACTTCCGCCTGGTGGCGGCGGGATCTGCGGTGCCGGTCTTCGCGTACGACCTTCCCGTGGCGGTCCACTCCAAGCTGGACGCGGAGTTGGTCCTTGAGCTGGCCGCGGAGGGGGTGCTCGCCGGGCTGAAGGACTCCAGCGGGGAGGAGGGGAACTTCCGGGAGGTGGTGCTGGGGGCGCGGGGACGGGCCGATGTGTCCGGCTTCAGCGTGCTGACGGGGTCGGAGACGACGGTGGACGCGGCGTTGGCGATGGGGGCGGACGGGGTGGTGCCGGGGCTCGGGAATGTGGACCCCGGGGGGTATGCGCGGCTGTACCGGTACTGCCGGGAGGGGGACTGGGTGCGGGCTCGGGGGGAGCAGGAGAGGTTGTGCGGGCTGTTCGGGATGGTGCGGGTGGGGGATTCCGGGCGGATGGGGGGTGGTTCGTCGGCGCTGGGTGCGTTCAAGGCGGCGCTGTATTTGCGGGGGGTGATTTCTTGTCCGGTTACTGCGGAGCCGCAGGTCCCCCTGTCGGCGGGGGAAGTTGAGCGGGTGGGGAAGTTCTTGGCGGGGGCGGGGTTGTTGTAGGCGGGCCTTTTCTCTCCCCCACCCCGCCCCTTCCCGCAAACCCACTCGGCGCAGGGGCCTTGGTTGCCGTGGATCACCGGCTTCGCCGAGTTCGTCCTCAAACGCCGGACGGGCTGAGATGCAGCCCGTCCAGCCCCACTCGGGCCCCCTACGGCTCCCCCGCCACCCCCGGCCGCACCAGCCCCGACTCATACGCCACGATCACCAGCTGCGCCCGGTCCCGCACTCCCAGCTTGCCCATGATCCGGCTGACATGGGTCTTCGCCGTCAGGGGGCTCAGACCCAGCGTCTCCGCGATCTCCGTGTTGTTGAGGCCCCGCGCCACCAGGGCGAGCACCTGGCACTCCCGATCCGAAAGGCCCTCGGGACCTCCCGGTCCCGCGACCGGCGGCTCCGGCGCCCGCAGAACTCTCTCGATCAGCCTCGACGTAGGTCCAGGGGAGAGCAGCGAATCCCCGGCCGCCACCGTACGGATGGCCTCGAGCAGTTCGCCAGGCTTGGTGTCCTTCACCAGGAACCCGGACGCCCCCGCCCGCAATGCCTCGAAGACGTGCTCGTCCGTGTCGTACGTCGTCAGCATCAACACCTTCACCCCCGCCAGGTCCTCGTCGTCGGCGAGCAGCCGCGTCGCCTCGATCCCGTTCAGATCGGGCATCCGGATGTCCATGACGATGAGATCGGCCCGATCCGACCGGGCAAGCTCGACCGCGGCCCGTCCCGTCCCCGCCTGCCCCACCACCTCCATGTCCGGGGCGGACTCGACCAGCATCGCGAAGGCCGCCCGCACCAGGGTCTGGTCGTCGGCGAGCAGTACGCGGATCTTCATCGAAGTCCTCCCACGGACACCAGGGGCAGCACGGCCGACACAGCGAACCCCCCGCTTTCCCGAGGCCCCGCCTCCAACGTGCCGCCCACGCTCCGGGCCCGCTCCCGCATTCCGACGAGGCCGAATCCGGGGGTGTGGGACGGGTCAGGGGCGGCGGCAGCCCCATCATCCGTGACGGTCACCCGCAGCGCCGCCCCTTCGCTCCGAATCCCCACCCGGATCGTGAGCCCGGGTCCGCCGTGCCGCACCGCGTTCGTCAGCGCCTCCTGCACGATCCGATAGGCCGCGGCGCCCACGGCCGGCGGCGCCTGAGCCTCGCGCAGCGCCAGATCGACCTCCGCGCCCGAGGTGCGCGCGGCCGCCGCCAGATCGGCCAACCCGTCGAGCCCCGGCAGCGGGCCCCTCGTCTCGTCCGGCCCGACGTCCCTCAACACCTCCAGCGTGGCTCGGAGTTCACTCCGCGCGGAGCGGCAGGTATCGGCGATGTCATCCAGCGCCTTCGCCACCGCCGCCCGGTCCAGGCGTTCGGGATCGGCGGCAAGGACGTGCGCCGCGACGGACGTCTGGACACCGACCAGGGTGATGCTGTGCGCGAGCAGGTCGTGCAGGTCGCGGGCGACCCGCAGTCTCTCCTCGGCGACCCGCCGCCGCGCCTCTTCCTCGCGCGTACGCTCCGCCCGCTCGGCACGCTCCAGCGCAGAGACGACGTACTGGCGGTGGATGCGCACGTACACACCGAGCAGCAGTACGGCGACGATCCAGCCGGACATCCGCAGCACTTCCGCCACTTGGTGCGGGGACACTCTCACGTTGCCGCCCACCATCACGCCGACGATGATGCTGCCGGTGATCAGGGCGCGGCGCGGGCGCCCCGACACCGCGACGGTGTAGAGCGCGACCATGCCGACCGGGACGGCGGCCAGATGCGTGTAGTCGATGCCGTGGTACGGGCCGATGAAGGCGAGTACGGCGAGGAGCACGGGCAGCGGGCGGCTCCGCCGCCACACCAGCGGCACGTGGCCGCAGAGCAGCAGGCCCCATCCCAGGAGATCGGGCCGCCGCCCGTCCTCGACG
This sequence comes from Streptomyces sp. NPDC057302, assembly GCF_042667685.1. Taxonomy (NCBI): domain Bacteria; kingdom Bacillati; phylum Actinomycetota; class Actinomycetes; order Kitasatosporales; family Streptomycetaceae; genus Streptomyces; species Streptomyces sp. NPDC057302. The sequence goes on from NZ_JBHUZJ010000006.1 coordinate 27,231, forward strand.
AACGCGGCGAGCACGGCGGCCAGCACCGCGAGCCCCGCGGCGAGCAGCGCGTCGTGGCGCAGGGCACGCCGGCTGCCGGGCACGGCCCCCGTGAGGGCCAGCACACCACGCGGCGCCGGCGAACTCTCGTGAATCTCCTGATCCCTCTGCACCCGCGTCATGTCCACCACAGCTCCATCCTCCCGTACGAGGACGCCCCTCCGGCAGTGCGAGGGGCGTCCGATGTGGTCAACGGTCAGGGTGCGGTGGCCCGTTCGGGCTCGGGTTCCAGTGCAGGACCGGCGGCCTGCGCGGGACGCGACAGCTTGCCCGGCCACCACACCTTCCGGCCCAGCGCCACGCTCGCACTCGTGACCAGGTACGTCCGTACCAGGAACGTGTCGAGCAGAACCCCGACCGAGATCACGAAGCCCATCTCGACCAGCTGGACCAGCGGCATGTTGGTGAGCACCGCGAACGTCGCCGCGAGCACGATTCCCGCCGACGCGATGACGCCGCCCGTCGTCCGCAGCGCGGTCAGCGCGGCGTCCCCCGGTTCCGCCCCCGCGAGGGACTCCTCGCGCATGCGGTGCATCAGGAAGATGCCGTAGTCGACGCCCAAGGCGACCAGGAAGACGAAGGAGATCAGCCCGAGTCCCGGGTCCGTGCCCTCGAAGCCGAACAGCGGCTCGAAGACGAGGCCCGCGATACCCAGCGAGGCCCCCCACACCGCGATCACGGCGACGAGCAGCAGCAACGGCGCGACGAGGGACCGCAGCAGGGCCACCAGGATCAGCAGCACCGCCAGGAGGACCAGCGGGACGATGACCAGGGTGTCGCGGTCGTTCGTCTCCTTCAGGTCCAGCTGCTGGGCGCTGGATCCGCCCACGTACGAGCCGTCGAGATCGGCCCGTAGCTCCTTGATCGTCGCCGTCTCCCCCGCCGACTCGGGCGCGGCGGTCGCGATCACGGAGATCTCCGTCCAGCCCTTGGCCGTACGTCCCTTCTCCGCGCTGTCCACGCCCTTCATGCCCGTGATGTCGGCGAGGGTCGCCGTGGCGCTGTCCGCCGGGGTCATGACGCTGATGGGCTGGCTGCCGTGTTCGGGGTAGGCGCCTGCCAGGGTCTGCATCGCGGTGACCGACTCGGGAGTCTTGGTGAAGGAGTCCTCCTGCTTCATCGCGCCGGGCAGGTTCAGCGCCCCCAGGGCGAGTGCGCCGAGCAGCACGGCGCCGCCCGCGAGCACGGTGAGCGGCCTGCGTCCGGCCGAACTCCCCATCATGGTGAAGATGCTGCGCCTCTCCTTGGGACGGCTGCCGAAGGCCGGGATCAGCGGCCAGAACACCCGCCGCCCGAGCAGGACGAGCACCGCGGGGAGCAGGGTCAGCATGGCGACGAGCGCGCACAGCACACCGACCGCGCCGAGCGGGCCCATGCCCCGGCTGCTGTTGAGGTCGGCGGCGAGCAGGCAGAGCAGCCCCACGGCGACCGTTCCCGACGAGGCGATCACCGCAGGACCGCAGCCCCGAAGCGCGGCGACCATGGCGTCGTAGGGTCGCTCGATCCTGCGGAGTTCCTCGCGGTAGCGGGAGACGATGAGCAGCGCGTAGTCCGTGCCCGCGCCAAGGACGAGGATCGTCATCATGGAACTGCTCTGGCCGGTGACGGACATCCCGAAGCCTTCGTGCAGGCCGTATGCGACGCCCATCGCCAGGTAGTCCGCGACGCCCGCCACGGCGAGCGGCACGAGCCACAGGAGCGGGCTGCGGTAGATGAGGATCAGGAGCAGCGCGACGACTCCGGCGGTGGTGTAGAGCAGGGGTCCGCCGAGGGACTCGTAGACCTTGCCCGTGTCGGTGTCGAGCGCCCCCGAACCGCCCACGTCGACGCTGAGTCCGGCCTCGCCGTGCGCGATGTCGCGTACGTCTTCGACGAGCGCGTCCCTGGCCTCCTCGTCCTGACCCGGTTCGGTGCTCGCCACGGGGTACATCAGCGTGGTGCCGTCGTCGGACGGTACGGCGCGGGGGGTGCCGGTCAGTTCGTGCGCTTTGGCGACCTCGGCGACCTGGCTGCCCGCCTCCTTGCGGTCGGCGGCGGTCAGGCCGCCGTCACGGTGGTAGACGAGCACCAGTTCGGTGGCCTCGCCCCCGGGCAACTGGTCCTGGATCTTCGCCACTTCGGTGGAGTCGGCGCTCGCGGGGAGGTAGTCGACGATGCGGTCCTGCTGGACGTCGGCGAGCTTCGACGCGAAAGGCCCGGCGAGCGCCATGACGGCGACCCACAGCCCGAGGAGCGCCCAGGGCACGGCTCGTCGCCGTCGTGCGGTGGTCTGTTCGGCCCGCATGACGGGCCTCCTTCCGGCAGGATTGGCAGGTTGGGTGCCAACCCTTCCGGAGTGGACTGGACAATCCGTCGGGCGCGAGGGCGAGTTGGAGCGTACGGCGTGGGGAGGCGACGAAGCCGCGTTACTCCCGCGGGAGTACGGCAGCCGCCTCCCTGAGGCGTCAGAAGTGCGTCGTCCGCGCCGCCACCATCAGCCGTGTCACCTCGTCCGCGCCGATGGTCAGCGCGCCGCCCGCCGTGGCGAGCACCTCGCGTTCGGCGGGGGTGTACGGGCCGTCGGCGAGGGCGATCCGCGCGCCCTGGATCAGCAGGGCCTCGCGCCCGGCGGGGGCGAGGTGCGGGGCCAACGGGCCGAGCGCCTCGTGGAGTTCTATGGCCAGACCGGGTGCGCAGTCCGCCGCGGTGGCGCGGCCGGTGTCCGCGGCGAGCGCCTCGACGAGGGCGAGGAGCTGTTCCTCGCAGGCGTCGTCGTACCCCGCGCCGCGCAGCGCGCCGACGGCCGCGTCGAGCGTCGTGCGCGACGAGGTGCCGCCCGCGGCGAGGATCGCCAGGACGACGGTGTGCACGGCGTCACGCACCATGGCCGACAGGCGGGTGGTCGTGGGGTGGTCCAGGACGTCCGTGGCGAAGTGGTCGCCGCAGGCGGCGCACTCGACGATGGGGCCCGCGGAGCCGCGCGGCAGGACCGGGAGGCCGAGGAGGACGAAGCGGCGACGGCCGGTGCGGCGCTGGTAGTTGCGGTCACCGCCGCAGCCGGGGCAGAAGAACTCGCCGTCGCCGACGGTGGTCCAGGCCGTATGCACGCCGATCACTCGCCTGCGCAGGACACGCCCCCGCGAAACGGGCGTGGCGAAGATGCGGGATTCCCGGCCGTTTCGTCCCCGATCTGGCAGCACCACGCACCTCCGTAACGCCCCGGCATCATTGCCGCGTTGGGCGTGATGTTAGCCACATTGTTGATGTGGCGTCAGCACCCTGCACGAGAGATGGCCGGTAGACGTCCTGGACACGGTCGCACGCAAAAGCGCCGAACGGGCCCATTCGAGCCCGTCCGGCGCTTGCCGATCACTGCGTGGAGGCGTGCGGCGCTGGTCAGCGAGCCGCGCGGTTCACCGCGGAAACCGCGGCCTTCAGCGAGGCACGTGTCGTATTCGCGTCGATGCCGATGCCCCACAGGACCTGGTCGCCGATCGCGCACTCGATGTACGAAGCGGCCTGCGCGGAGGCTCCCTCGCTCATCGTGTGCTCCTGGTAGTCCAGGAGGCGTACGTCGATGCCGATGCCCTGCAGTGCGTGGAAGAAGGCCGAGATCGGGCCGTTGCCGGTGCCGGTCAGGACCGTGTCGGCGCCGTCGACGGTCGCCTCGACGGTCAGCGTGTCCGTGCCGTCCTTGTCGGTGGTGGTCTGGCCGTTCTTGACCTGGATGCGGCCCCACGGGTTCTCGGGGTTGGGCAGGTACTCGTCCTGGAAGATGCCCCAGATCGCGTCCGGCGTGACCTCGCCGCCGTCGGTGTCGGTCTTCGTCTGGATGATCTTGGAGAACTCGACCTGCATGCGGCGCGGCAGGTCCAGCTTGTGGTCGTTCTGCAGGACGTAGGCGATGCCGCCCTTGCCGGACTGCGAGTTGACGCGGATCACGGCCTCGTACGAACGGCCGACGTCCTTGGGGTCGATGGGCAGGTACGGGACGGCCCACTCGATGTCGTCGACCGTCTTGCCCTGCTGCTCGGCCCGGATGCCCATAGCCTCGAAGCCCTTCTTGATGGCGTCCTGGTGGGAGCCGGAGAAGGCGGTGTAGACGAGGTCGCCCGCGTACGGGTGGCGCGGGTGGACCTCCATCTGGTTGCAGTACTCGGCGGTGCGGCGGATCTCGTCGATGTCGGAGAAGTCGATCTGCGGGTCGACGCCCTGTGAGAACAGGTTCATGCCCAGCGTGACCAGGTCGACGTTGCCGGTGCGCTCGCCCTGGCCGAACAGGCAGCCCTCGATGCGGTCGGCGCCGGCCATGATGGCCAGCTCGGCGGCGGCGACGGCGGTGCCCCGGTCGTTGTGCGGGTGGACGGACAGGCAGACGTGCTCGCGGCGGCTCAGGTTGCGCGACATCCACTCGAAGCGGTCCGCGTGGGTGGAGGGCGTCGAACGCTCCACCGTGGCGGGCAGGTTGAGGATGATCTCGCGGCCCTCCGCGGGCTGCCACACGTCGCAGACGGCCTCGCAGACCTCCAGGGCGAAGTCCAGCTCGGTGTCCGTGAAGATCTCGGGGCTGTACTGGTAGCCGAAGACCGTCTCGGGGCCCAGCAGCTTCTCCGCGTACTCCATGACCAGGCGGGTGCCGTCGACGGCGATCTGCTTGACCGCGTCCTTCGAGCCGCGGAAGACGACCTCGCGCCAGACGGGCGCGGTCGCGTTGTACAGGTGGACGGTGGCGCGTTTGGCGCCGACCAGCGACTCGACGGTGCGGGAGATCAGCTCTTCGCGGGCCTGCGTCAGGACGGAGATCGTGACGTCGTCCGGGATCGCGCCGTCCTCGATGATCGACCGTACGAAGTCGAAGTCCGTCTGGCCCGACGAGGGGAAGCCGACCTCGATCTCCTTGTAGCCCATGCGGACCAGCAGGTCGAACATCTCGCGCTTGCGCGCGGGGGACATCGGGTCGATCAGCGCTTGGTTGCCGTCACGCAGGTCCGTGGAGAGCCAGCGGGGAGCGACGGTGATCCGGTTGTCCGGCCACGTGCGGTCGGGGATGTCGACCTGGTCGTACTGGCCGTACTTGTGGACCGGCATGGACGTGGCACGCTGCAGATTAGGCTTGATCGCCATGATGCGGGGGCTCCTCGGGAGTGTCCTTAAGGACGGCCGACGGTCGCTTCGCGAGCAACACCGAACTCCGCGGGGAGGGAGTCGGCCTCGACTACAGGCCCTCGCCGCGGCAGCTAAGGAGAAGCAGCCCGTAACGCATGATGCTCCGCAGCCTAGCCCAGCCGCGCTGTACGCGCGGATCCGTATCAGTATGCGGGATCGCCGACAGGTTACGGCCAAGAGGTGATCAATACCTCTATTTCACTAATCATGGTCGCAGGTAGTGACAGTGGCATGACCCAGTGCCACATTGCCGCCATGACCGCCAATCCAGGCTTCGAGCCTGTCTTCTGCACCATCATCCCGCCCCACGTGCTCGACACTCTGGCCCAGAGTGACGACGCCGCCCTCGCAGGACCCGCCCGTCGCACCCTGGAACGGGACTCCATCGAGCGCACCCACCGCCGTCTGACCACGGTCATCGGCGCCCCGTCCGTCTCCCTGCCCAAGGAAGCCGCGGAGAGCAAACCGCACCGGACGATCTACGACGCCAGGCACAAGACCGAGCTGCCGGGCCGCAAGGTCCGCGGCGAGGGCGAGAAGCCCGGCAAGGACGCGACCGTCAACCGCGCGTACGCGGGCCTCGGCGCGACCTTCGACCTGTACCTCAAGACGTACCAGCGCAACTCCATCGACGGCAGCGGTCTGCCGCTGAACGCGACGGTCCACTACGGCGAGAACTACGGGAACGCCTTCTGGAACGGCGAGCAGATGGTGTTCGGCGACGGTGACGGCGAGATCTTCCTCGACTTCACCATCCCGGTGGACGTGATCGGCCACGAGCTGACGCACGGCGTCGTGCAGTACACGGCGAACCTCACGTACTTCGGCCAGCCCGGCGCCCTGAACGAATCGTGCGCCGACGTCTTCGGCTCGCTGATCAAGCAGTACACGCTCGGCCAGAGCGCCTCCGAGGCCGACTGGCTGATCGGCGCCGGACTGCTCGCCCCGCGCGTGACGGGCAAGGCGCTGCGCTCCATGAAGGAGCCCGGCACGGCGTACGACGACGACGTGCTCGGCAAGGACCCGCAGCCCGCCGACATGGACCACTACGTCCGCACGGGCCGCGACAACGGCGGCGTGCACATCAACTCCGGCATCCCCAACCGCGCCTTCTACCTGGTCGCCGAGGCGCTCGGCGGCAACGCCTGGGAGCGGGCGGGGCAGATCTGGTACGCCGTCCTGACCGGCGGCGAGCTCGCGCAGGACGCGTCCTTCGTGGACTTCGCGAAGCTGACGGTGGCCGCGGCGCGCGCCAAGTACGGCGACGGCGACGAGCACAAGGCCGTCATCGACGCGTGGTCCACGGTCAAGGTGCCGGCCACCGACTGACGGATGCGCTACCGGCAGGCCACCCAGTGGAGTAGACAGGATCCATGCGTATCCAGGTGAAGCGCACGGGAGGATTCGCGGGCATCGAGCGGCACGCCGAGATCGACACCTCGGCACTGCCCGATGCCCACGAGTGGCAGGCCCTGGCCCAGGAGGCCGTGGCCGAGGGCCGGAGCACCCCGCCGATAGGGGTGCCGGACGGCTTCAACTACCAGCTCACCGTCGACGGGCACACGGTGTACTGCTCGGATCCACGCCTGACCGATCCGCAGCGCAGGCTGATCACCCGCGTCCTCAAGGAGGGGGCGTAGAACGTGATAAGTGTTCACCTTTTCTGAGGTACGCCCATTGACTTCCGTGCGCGGCCGTACGGAAGATCGCGCCCATGGCAGCGAGCGATGCGCGCGAACCACTACCTCAGTTCCCCCGCGGCTTCCTGTGGGGGGTGTCCACATCGGCTCATCAGATCGAGGGCGCCGTCGACGAGCGCGGCCCCTCGGTCTGGGACGCGTTCACCGCGGTGCCGGGCCGGGTGAAGGACGCCTCGACGGCCGCCGTGGCCTGCGACCACTACCACCGCTACCGCGAAGACGTCGCGCTCATCCGGGAGTTGGGGGTGGGCGGCTACCGCTTCTCGGTGTCGTGGCCGCGCGTCCTGCCGGACGGCGCGGGTCAGGTGAGCGCCGCGGGCCTGGACTTCTACGACCGCCTCGTCGACGAGCTGTGCGCGGCCGGGGTGAGCCCCGTCCCCACGCTCTTCCACTGGGACACCCCGCTCGCGCTCGCCTCCGACGGCGGCTGGCTGCGGCGGGACACGGCCGAGCGCTTCGCCGAGTACGCGGCCGTGGTGGCCGCCCGCATCGGTGACCGCGCCAAGAAGTGGATCACCCTCAACGAACCCGCCGAGCACACCCTCCTCGGCCACGCCCTGGGCCAGCACGCTCCCGGCGAGCAGCTCATGTTCGACGCGCTGCCGGTGGCGCACCACCAGCTCCTCGCGCACGGCCTCGCGGTACGGGCGCTGCGGGCCGCCGGTGTCACGGACATCGGGATCGCCAATTCGCACGGCCCGACCTGGCCCGCGTCGGCATCGGCACAGGACACGGAGGCGGCGGACTTCTACGACGTACTCCTGAACCGCCTCTTCGCCGACCCGCTGATCCTGGGCCACTACCCCGAAGGCATCGCCGAGTTGATGCCGGGCGGTGACATCGAGGCGGACCTGAAGGTCATCGCGGAGCCGATCGACTGGTACGGGATCAACTTCTACCAGCCGACGAAGGTGGGCGCCCCGCTCCCGGCGGCGGCGCCGACGGAGTTCTCCGGCCTGACGCTGCCGCCCGAACTCCCTTTCTCACCCAGGGAGATCGAGGGGCGTCCCGTGACGGACTTCGGCTGGCCGGTGGTCCCGGAATCGCTCACCGAACTGCTGCTTGGCTTCCGCGAGCGGTACGGCGACCGGCTGCCGCCGCTGGTGATCACCGAGAACGGCTGCTCGTACGAGGGGCTCGACGACCAGCGGCGGATCGACTACCTCGACGGCCATCTCCGCGCGCTGCACCGGGCGTTGGAGCAGGGCGTCGACGTGCGCGGGTACTTCGTCTGGTCCCTGATGGACAACTTCGAGTGGGCGGAGGGCTACCGGCAGCGCTTCGGCCTCGTCCACGTCGACTACACCACCCTTGAGCGCACCCCGAAGGCGTCGTACGCGTGGCTGCGCGAGACGCTGCGGGCGCAGCGGGCATGACCGCCACCGCCCTGCGGGAGCCGACCGAGCGGGTCGGGCGGAGCTGGACGTCCGCGCTCTCGCTCGCCAACGGCGCGATCTGGGTGGGCTGGTACGGCCCGCTGCAGATCCTGCTCGCCCTCCAGGCGGAGGACCTCGCCCCGGCCGGTACGTCGAAGGAGACGGTCCTCGCGTGGGTGGCGGGCGCGGGGGCCGTGGTGTCCCTCGCGTCGAACCCGCTCTTCGGCGCCCTCTCGGACCGGACGGTGTCGCGCTTCGGGCGGCGCACGCCGTGGATCGTGGCGGGCGCGGCGGGCGGCGCGGCCTCGCTCCTGCTGCTTTCGGCCGCGGGGTCCGTGTGGTGGATGGCGGCGGGCTGGTGCCTGGTCCAGCTCACCCTGAACGCCGCGTTCGCCGCGGTCACGGCGGCGGTGCCCGACCGGGTGCCGAGGCTCCAGCGGGGCGCGGTGGGCGGCTGGCTCGGGGCGGCGCAGATCCTGGGCGTGGTGGTGGGGACGGGCCTGGCGACGGCCGCCGGGGGCGTGGGCGCGGGATACGCGGCGTGCGCGGTGTTCACGCTGGTGGGGGTCATGCCGTACGTCCTGCGCCACCGGGACCTGCGCCTCGCGCCGCGGGACAGGCCGCCGTTCGCGTGGCGCTCGTTCGCCACCTCGTTCTGGCTGAGCCCGCGCCGCCACCCGGACCTGGGCTGGGCCTGGCTGACCCGCTTTCTGATCAACCTCAGCAACGCCCTGGTCCTGCTCTATCTCCTCTACTACCTGCGGGACCGCCTCGACCACCCCGACCCGGACCAGGGCGTACTGATCCTCACGGCGGTGAACGGCGTGACGCTGCTCGCGACGGTGGTCGTGGGCGGCGTCTGGTCGGACCGCGTGGGCCGCCGCAAGCCGTTCGTGCTCTGGTCGGGCGTCCTGATGGCGGTGGCGACGGCCGTGCTGTCCGGCTGGCAGACGTGGCCGGGCGCGATCGTCGCGGCGGCGGTGCTGGGGGTGGGCTTCGGCGTCTTCACGTCGGTGGACTTCGCCCTGATGACGGACGTACTCCCCAAGGCCATGGACCGGGGCAAGGACATGGGCGTCATCAACATCGCCAACTCCCTGCCCCAGGTCGCCGCCCCGGCCCTCGCCGCCCCGATCGTGACGCACCTGGGCGGCTACCGGGTGCTGTACCTGGTGGCGGCCGCGATCGGGCTTGCGGGGGCGGTGCTCGTGACGCGGATCAGGGGCGTGGAGTAGCCGGGGGCCCGCGGGGGCTCGGCGCCCCTCAGAAGCCGAGCTTGCGCAGCTGCTTGGGGTCGCGCTGCCAGTCCTTGGCGACCTTCACGTGCAGGTCCAGGAAGACCGGGGTCCCAAGGAGAGCCTCGATCTGCTGGCGGGACTTGATCCCGACCTCCTTGAGGCGCTTGCCCTTCGGGCCGATGATGATGCCCTTCTGGCTGGGGCGCTCGATGTAGACGTTCGCGTGGATGTCGAGCATCGGCTTGTCCGCGGGCCGGTCCTCGCGCGGCAGCATCTCCTCCACCACCACGGCGATGGAGTGCGGCAGCTCGTCCCGTACGCCTTCGAGCGCGGCCTCGCGGATCAGCTCGGCGACCATGACCTGCTCGGGCTCGTCCGTGAGGTCACCCTCGGGGTAGAGCGGCGGGCTCTCGGGAAGCATCGGGACGATCAGATCGGCGAGCAGCTTGACCTGCTTGTCGCCGACCGCCGACACCGGCACGATCTGCGCCCACTCGAAGCCGAGCTCCTTGCCGAGCTGGTCGATGGCGATGAGCTGCTCGGCGAGCGTCTTGCTGTCGACGAGGTCGGTCTTGGTGACGACCGCGATCTTCGGCGTCTTCTTGATCGTGGCCAGTTCCTTGGCGATGAACCGGTCGCCGGGGCCGAGCTTCTCGTTCGCAGGCAGGCAGAACCCGATGACGTCGACCTCGGCCCACGTCGTACGGACGACGTCGTTGAGCCGCTCGCCGAGCAGTGTGCGCGGCTTGTGGAGCCCGGGGGTGTCCACCAGGATCAGCTGGGCGTCCGGCCGGTGCACGATGCCGCGGACCGTGTGCCGCGTGGTCTGCGGCTGGTTAGCGGTGATCGCCACCTTCTGGCCGACCAGAGCATTCGTGAGGGTGGACTTGCCCGCGTTGGGGCGGCCCACGAAGCAGGCGAAGCCGGCGCGGTGGGGTGCCGCGGACGGCTCGGATGACTCGGTACGAACGCTCATGGCGCCCATTCTCCCTGATCGACGGAGGGCCGCAGCACGCCGAGGCACCGATCGGGCACCGATGAGGCACCGGCACGGCATCGGTGAGCTCCCGGAAACTCACCGGCAACACGAAACACGGCGGAAACGCCGGGGTGCCCGTTTAGAAATGCTGGGCGGTGACGCTTCCCCTCTGCCCCCACCCGGAGGAGAGATTCCCCGTGCAGAGCGCGTACGCGTCGTATTCACTCACGACCACCCTTGCCGCGGCCGAGGGCCCCGACACCGGCGACACCGCCTGGCTGCTCGCGGCCACCGCCCTGGTCCTCCTCATGACGCCGGGCCTGGCGCTCTTCTACGGCGGCATGGTCCGCACGAAGAGCGTCCTCAACATGCTCCTCATGAGTTTCGTGTCGATCGCCCTGGTCACCGTGGTGTGGCTGCTCGCCGGCTACTCGCTCGCGTTCGGCGACGACACGTTCGCGGGCCTGATCGGCGGCGTCGACCACCTCGGCATGGCGGGCATCGGCCCGAGCACGCTGACGGGGACGGTCCCCACCCTCCTCTTCACCACCTTCCAGCTGACCTTCGCGATCCTCACCACGGCGCTGATCAGCGGCGCGATCGCGGACCGCACGAAGTTCGCGGCGTGGCTGGTCTTCGTGCCCCTGTGGGCGCTGCTCGTATACGTTCCCGTGGCGCACTGGGTCTGGGGCCCGGACGGCTGGATCTCCTCGTCGCTCGGCGCCCTGGACTTCGCGGGCGGCCTGGTCGTCGAGATCGCCTCCGGCGCGTCCGGCCTGGCGCTCGTCCTGGTCCTCGGCCCGCGCATCGGCTTCAAGAAGGACGCGATGCGCCCGCACAACCTGCCGATGGTCCTGATGGGCGCGGGGCTGCTCTGGTTCGGCTGGCTCGGCTTCAACGGCGGCTCGGCCCTCGGCGCGAACGGCCTCGCGGCGGCCTCCCTCCTGAACACCCTGCTCGCCGGGTGCACGGGCCTGCTGGGCTGGCTCTTCGTGGAGCAGCGGCGCGACGGCCACCCGACGACGTTCGGCGCCGCGTCGGGCGCGGTGGCGGGCCTGGTCGCCATCACCCCCGCGTGCGGGGTCGTGGGGGTGCTCGGCGCCGCGGTGGTCGGTCTCGCGGCGGGCGTGGTCTGCTCGTACGCCGTGGCGTGGAAGTTCCGCTTCGACTACGACGACTCGCTGGACGTCGTGGGCGTCCACCTGGTCGGCGGCGTGGTCGGCACGCTCCTGATCGGCCTGTTCGCGACGGCCACGATGACGGAGGGCGCGGAGGGCCTCTTCTACGGGGGCGGGCTCGCCCAGCTGGGCAAGCAGACGGTGGCGGTGCTCGTCGTGGCGGCGTACACGTTCGCCGTGACGTTCGGCATCGGCAAGGCGATCGACAAGCTCATGGGCTTCCGTGCGTCCGCCGAGGACGAACTGACGGGCCTCGACCAGACGCACCACGCGGAGACGGCCTACGATCACGGCGTCCTGGTCGGCGGCCCCTTGAAGGGCAGCACCGTGTCGCACCACCCGAAGGGGAGCACTCTCACATGAAGCTCGTGACCGCGGTCATCAAGCCGTTCCGCCTGGACGAGGTGAAGACGGCGCTGCAGGAACTGGGCGTACAGGGCCTCACCGTCACCGAGGCGAGCGGGTACGGGCGCCAGCGGGGGCACACGGAGGTGTACCGGGGGGCGGAGTACCAGGTGGACCTGGTGCCGAAGGTGCGGATCGAGGTCGTGGTGGACGACGCGGACGCCGACGCGGTGATCGACGGGATCGTGCGCGCGGCGGCCACGGGGAAGATCGGTGACGGGAAGGTGTGGGCCGTGCCGGTGGAGACGGTGGTGCGGGTGCGGACGGGTGAGCGGGGCCCGGACGCGGTGTAATTTCCCCCAGCCCTGCCCCTTCCCGGCTGTGACATTTGCGGCTCCGCCGCGGGCCGCTCGGCGCGGGGGCCTTTGTCCTCGATCGCCGGATGGGCTGGATTCCAGCCCGTCCGGCGATTGAGGACGAACTCGGCGAAGCCGGTGATCAACCGCCACCAAGGCCCCCGCGCCAGAGCGGGTTTGTGGGAAGGGGCGGGGTTGGGGAAGGAATCAGTTCGCTTGAGCCCGCACCCGGACCTCACCATCAGGCCCCGCCAGGAACACCGGCGTCCCGGCTCCCCCAAGGTCCGCCACAGCGGAAAGGTCCTCGGAGGACAGCGCCTCCCCGGAGGAGACGACCGCCGCCGCCTCCAGGGACTCCGCCCCCGAAGCGACAGCCATCGCCACCGCGGTCCGCAGCGCGGAAAGCTTCAGGGAGTCGAGGGAAACGGTCCCGGCGACATACGTCCGCCCGGTCTCGTCCCGCACGGCGGCCCCCTCAGCCACCCCATTGCGCGCCCGCGCCGAACGAGCCAGCGTAACGATCTTCCGGTCCTCAGCGTCAAGCGCAGCACTCTCGGTCATACGCCGAGCATACGGAGCAGAGGCAGCTAAACCGCCACCGGGTACATGGACCCCCGCCGCCCCTCGGGCGAGGCGAGCCACTCCAGTTTCGCCGCGGTCTCCGCCTCCGCCAGCGGCGTGTGCAGCACGATCGTCAGGTCGGGCCGCGCCGGCACCCGCAGCGCCGTCGACTCCACGTGCAGCGCCCCCACCAGTGGATGCATGAGCTCCTTGTGGACCACTCCCGCGGGCCGTACGTCCTGTCGCTCCCACAGCTCGGTGAACTCCTCGCCCGCCGATTCCCGCAGCTCGGCGAGGACCTCCTGGAGCCCCTCGTCGTCCGGGGTCTCCGAGCACGACGCCCGGAACTGCGCGACGACGTTCTCCGCGTTCTTCTCCCAACTCACGCTCCGGGAGCGGTAGATGGGGTCGGTGAAGAAGTCCACGATGCAGTTCTGGGTGATCTCGGGACGCATCCCGAAGACCATCCCGGCCGCGCTGTTGTAGAGGACGCAGTTGTAGTAGCGGTCCATGATGTGCGCCGGGTACGGCATCCAGGTGTCGATGAGCCGCTGCAACCCCTCGCACATGCCCTGGTCGGCCTGCTCGACCTCGGGCGCGGGCGGGTTGAGCCCGGCGAGGACGTACAGATGCCGCCGCTCGGCGCTCGACAGCTTCAGGACGCGGCCCACGGAGTCCAGGACCTGCGGCGACACCGAGATGTCGCGGCCCTGCTCAAGCCACTGGTACCAGGAGGCGCCCACCCCGGCGAGCACGGCCACCTCCTCGCGGCGCAGCCCCGGCGTCCGCCGCCGCGCCCCGCCGTCCGGAAGTCCCGCCTCCGCGGGGCTGACCCGGGCCCGGCGGTTCATCAGGAACTCGCGCAGTTCACCGAGCCGCCGTGCCTTCGATTCGTCCAGCGGTCGCGCGGCCGCCGCCCCACTCGTCCCTGCCATGCGCAGCTCCCCCTCTGCCTGGTGTTACGACCACCAGCATAAGTTCCCGCTCCCCACGCGTATTCCGGAAGCCCGAAGCTCATTGCCATGGCGATCGACTCCACCACCGCGCCCCCGTCCACCCCACGCCCCACACTCCCCGCACCGCAGGCCCCCAAGCTCTCCCCCCGCGACAAGCTCGTCCTCTTCGTGCTCTGCGCCGCCCAGTTCATGGTCGCGCTCGACTTCTCCGTGCTGAACGTGGCGCTGCCCGTCCTCGGCGCCGACCTGGGCATGAGCCAGTCCACGCTGCAGTGGGCGGTGACCGCGTTCGCCCTTCCCTCCGGCGGTTTCCTGCTGCTCTTCGGCCGTGCAGGCGACCTGTTCGGGCGGCGCAGGCTGTTCCTCGGCGGGCTCGCCCTCTTCGGCCTCGCCTCGCTGCTCGCGACCTTCGCCTGGGACCCGGCGTCGTTCCTCGCCGGGCGCGCGCTGCAAGGTGTGGGCGCGGCGGCCATCGTGCCGACCGGCATGTCCCTGCTGACCACGACCTTCCCCGAGGGCCCGCAGCGCGACCGGGCCCTGGGCATCTCCGGGACGCTGCTCTCGCTCGGCTTCACGATCGGCATGGTCCTGGGCGGCGTACTCACCGACACGCTCGGCTGGCGCTCCACGATGGGACTGCTGACCCTCTTCGCGCTGCTCGTGCTGCCGCTCGCGCCGCGCCTGCTGCCCGAGTCACGCACCCCGGACCGCCCCCGCCTGGACGTTCCCGGCGCGATCACCGTCACCGGCGGTCTGCTCGCCCTGATCTACGCGCTCTCCACGGCCGCCGAACGCGGCTTCGGCGGCACGGACGTCATCGTCACGCTCGTCGCGGGGGTGCTGCTGCTCGCGGCCTTCGGCCGCATCGAGTCGCGCGCCGCCTCCCCCCTCGTCTCGCTGCCGATGCTGCGGCGGCGGACGGTGGCGTGGGGCAACCTGGGCGGCCTGGTCACCTTCTCGATGATGTCGGCGGTCATCTTCGTCCTCACGCTCTACCTCCAGGAGATCCTGGACCTCTCCGCCTTCCGGACCGGCCTCGTCTTCGGCGTACAGGGCGCGCTCTCCGTGGTCGCCGGGATCTACGCGCCCAAGGTCATCAGCCGCTTCGGGGCGCACCGCACCCTCGTCGTCTCGCTCCTGGGCCAGGGCCTGTTCATCGCGGCGCTGCTCGGCATCGACGACGGCGCCCGGTCGGTCTGGCTCGCCACGGCGGGCGTATCGGTGGCGAGCATGTTCCACCTGGGCGCGATCATCTCGTACGGCGTGACCGTCACGTCGGGTGTCCCCGACGAGGAGCAGGGCCTGGCCACCGGCCTGGTGACGTCCACCCAGCAGGTGGGCATCACGATCGGCATCCCACTCCTGGGGGCCCTCGCGACCACCGGCACGGATCTTCTGGCGGGGACGCGGACGGTGCTTCTGACCGACTCGGCGGTGGTGCTCGTGGCGGCGGCCCTGGTGGCCGTGGGCCTGCGCACCCGGCGCAGCGCCTAGGGCCGGTCGAGCCGCAGTCGAACCGCCTTCGGAAGACCGGCGACCACCAGGTCGTACGAGTCCTCCACGAGCTCCCGGACCTGCTGGTCCGGGAGCTTCGCGTCGACCGTGACCGTGTTCCAGTGCCGCTTGTTCATGTGCCACCCCGGCACGATCTCGGGGTGCGCGCCACGCAGCTGGACCGCCATGTCGGGGTCGCACTTCAGGTTCACCGTGAGCGGCTTCGCGTCCAGGGAGCTCAGCGCGAACATCTTGCCCGCGACCTTGAAGACCGAGGCTTCGGGCCCGAACGGGAACTCCTCCACCACGTCGTTGAACGACAGGCAGAACGCGCGCAGCTCCTGCGGGTTCACGCGGACTTCTCCTTCTGTGCGCCCTGCGGCGCGACCGGCTCCACGAGCACCGTCACGATCTTGTTCCGCCGCCCGGCCGCGGATTCCGCGGTCAGTCGCAGCTCGCGGCCGTCCGGCAGTGGCACGAGCGCCGACGCACCGGCGATCGGCACCCGGCCGAGCGCCTTGGCGAGCAGTCCGCCGACCGTCTCGACGTCCTCGTCGTCGAACTCGTCGAGCCCGAAGAGCTCGCCGAGGTCTCCGATGTCCAGGCGCGCGGTGACGCGGTAGCAGCCGTCGTCGAGCTGCTCGACGGGCGGCAGTTCACGGTCGTACTCGTCGGTGATCTCGCCGACGATCTCTTCGAGGATGTCCTCGATGGTGACGATGCCGGCCGTGCCGCCGTACTCGTCGATGACGACGGCGACGTGGTTGCGCTCCTGCTGCATCTCGCGCAGCAGGTCCCCCGCGTTCTTCGTGTCGGGCACGAACGTCGCGGGGCGCATCGCCGTCGACACCAGGTCGGACTCGCTGTCGCGGTTGATGTGCGTCTTGCGGGCGAGGTCCTTGAGATACACCATGCCGACGACGTCGTCCTCGCTCTCGCCCGTGACGGGGATGCGGGAGAAGCCGGAGCGCAGCGCGAGGGTGAGCGCCTGGCGGATGGTCTTGAAGCGCTCGATGGCGACCAAGTCCGTGCGGGGCACCATGACTTCGCGTACGAGGGTGTCGCCGAGCTCGAAGACGGAGTGCACCATGCGGCGCTCGTCGTCCTCGATGAGCGATTCCTTCTCGGCGAGGTCGACCATCGCCCGCAGCTCGGCCTCGGAGGCGAACGGGCCGCGCCTGAAGCCCTTGCCGGGCGTGAGCGCGTTGCCGATGAGGATCAGGAGCGGCGGGATCGGGCCCATGACGCGGGCCAGCGGCAGCAGGACGTACGCGGCGGCGGTCGCCGTGTTGAGCGGGTGCTGGCGCCCGATGGTGCGCGGCGAGACGCCCACGGCCACGTACGACACGAGGACCATCACGGCGATGGCGACGGCGAGCGCCTGCCAGGTCTCGTCGAATTCGTTCAGGCACGCGAACGTCACCAGGGACGCCGCGGCCATCTCGCACGCGACGCGCACGAGCAGCGCCACGTTCAGATAGCGGGTGGGGTCGGCGGCGACCTGCGCGAGCTTCGCGCTGCCGCGCCGCCCGGAGCGGACCGCCTCCTCCGCCCGGAAGCTGGAGGTGCGGGCGATGCCCGCCTCGGCGCAGGCCGCGAGCCAGGCGACGACGACCAGGGCGACGGCGCCCGCGATCAGCTGGAAGCTCATCGCGTTACGAGACGGTGGGCGCCGGAGACGGCCCGGTCAGGCCGTTCTCGGCGCGCCAGCCGTCGACGATGGCCGCCTGGAGGCCGAACATCTCGGCCTTCTCGTCCGGTTCCTCATGGTCGTACCCGAGCAGGTGGAGCACTCCGTGGACGGTGAGGAGCTGGAGCTCCTCGTTCATGGAGTGCTCCGTCTCCGCTTCCTTGCCCTGCTTGAGCGCGACCTCCGGGCAGAGCACGATGTCGCCGAGGAGGCCCTGCGGGGCCTCCTCCTCGTCCTTGGCGGGCGGGCGCAGCTCGTCCATCGGGAACGACATGACATCAGTGGGGCCCGGCAGGTCCATCCACTGCATGTGCAGCTGCTCCATGGCGTCGGTGTCCACGACGATCACCGAGAGCTCGGAGAGCGGGTGGATGCGCATCCTCGCGAGGGCGTAGCGGGCGATGTCGAGGATCGCCTGCTCGTCGACCTCGGTTCCGGATTCGTTGTTGACGTCGATCGACATGGTGCGGCTTCCGCTACTTCCCGTTTTTCTTGTTCTGCTGACTGTCGTCGTACTTCTCGTACGCGTCGACGATACGGCCGACCAGCTTGTGCCGTACGACATCGTGGGACGTGAGCCGCGAGAAGTGCACGTCGTCGATGCCCTCCAGGATGTCCTGGACCTGGCGCAGACCGGACTTGGTGCCGTTCGGCAGGTCGACCTGCGTGACGTCGCCCGTGATCACGATCTTCGATTCGAAGCCGAGGCGGGTGAGGAACATCTTCATCTGCTCGACGCTGGTGTTCTGCGCCTCGTCCAGGATGATGAACGCGTCGTTCAGCGTGCGGCCCCGCATGTACGCGAGCGGCGCGACCTCGATGGTGCCCGCGGCCATCAGGCGCGGGATCGAGTCCGGGTCGAGCATGTCGTGCAGCGCGTCGTACAGCGGGCGCAGGTACGGGTCGATCTTCTCGTAGAGCGTGCCGGGCAGGAAGCCGAGGCGCTCGCCGGCCTCGACGGCGGGGCGGGTCAGGATGATGCGGTTGACCTGCTTGGCCTGCAGCGCCTGCACGGCCTTGGCCATGGCGAGGTACGTCTTGCCGGTGCCGGCGGGGCCGATGCCGAAGACGATCGTGTTCTTGTCGATGGCGTCGACATAGCGCTTCTGGTTGAGCGTCTTGGGGCGGATCGTGCGGCCTCGGGACGAGAGGATGTTCTGGGTGAGGACCTCGGCCGGGGTCTCCGGGCCGTCGCCCTCTCCCGCCTCGTCCGCCCTGAGCATGGCGATCGAGCGTTCCACGGCGTCCTCCGTCATCGGCTGACCGGTGCGGAGCACCAGCATCATCTGGTCGAAAAGGCGCTGGATGAGGGTGACTTCATGGGCGTCACCGACAGCGCTGATCTCATTGCCCCGGACATGGATGTCGGCCGCCGGGAAAGCCTTCTCGATCACGCGCAACAGGGCGTCTCCGGAGCCGAGCACCGTCACCATCGGGTGGTTCGCCGGGACGGTGAAGTGTGCTCGGGCCTGACCCTGGGCGGGGGTACGAGCTGTGGGTGTCTGAGTCATGGGCCGGCACTTAGGCCTGCTCATCCTCCTCATGCGGGGCTTGGTGGCCGCTCGACAGCCTTGCACTGCCAAGAGTACGACGCACCACTGTCACCGCCGTAGGGCTTTTCCACTCCGGCCACGTACGACCGTGTGAACGCGGGCGCCGGTCCACGCCGGTCTATGCCGGTCTACGCCGACCTGAACCCGATCGTCGGCACCGCGCGTCGCAGCGGCCACGGGCGGGTGGCCTCCGGAAGCAGGCCCTCCAGGAAGCCGTAGCGGCGCAGTGCCACCGGGTCCTGGTCGTCGACCTCCCGCACGGTCCGCCACCACGCGGCGATCTCCGCCCAGCCGGGCGCCGACAGGGATCCCCCGAACTCCTGCACCGAGAGCGCCGCGGTGAGCCCGGCGAAGGCGAGCCGGTCCGCGAGGGGCCACCCGGCGAGGGTGCCGGTCACGAAGCCCGCCACGAAGACATCACCGGCCCCGGTGGGATCGAGGGCCTCGACCGCGATGGCCGGAACCTCGGCGGTCTCGCCGGTCCTGCCGTCCACCGCGTACGCCCCTTCGGCACCGAGTGTCACCACGGCGAGCGGTACGTGTTCGGTCAGCGCCCGCGCGGCGGCCCGGGGGCACTGGGTGCGCGTGTAGCGCATGGCCTCCTCCGCGTTCGGCAGGAACGCCTCGCAGTGCGCCAGGTCGGCGAGTCCCGCCAGATCCCAGCGCCCGGTGTCGTCCCAGCCCACGTCGGCGAAGATCCGCGTGCCGGTGCGGGCGGCCTCGGCGATCCACGGGGCCCGCGCGCCGGGCGTCAGGGAGGCCACGGCGGCACGCGCGCGTGGCGGGCATTCCGGGGTGCCGCCGTCCGGGGACTGGGCGTCGGGCGGCGGCTCGTGCCCGTGGCTGACCATGGTCCGCTCGCCCTCGTACGCCATGGAGACGGTCACCGGGGAGTGCCAGCCGGGCACGGTGCGCGACGTCGTGAGGTCGATGCCCTCGCCCTGTTCGAGCGCGTCCCAGCAGTACTCCCCGTAGTGGTCGTCCCCGAAGGCCGCCGCGAGGGAGGTGCGCAGGCCGAGCCGGGCGAGCGCGGTCGCCATGTTCGCCACGCCACCGGGGCTCGACCCCATCCCGCGCGCCCAGGACTCGGTGCCGCGCACGGGCGCGGAGTCGAGCCCGGTGAAGATGATGTCGAGGAAGACCGTCCCGGTCAGGAAGACGTCACAGGGCGGATCACCTGCTCTGCGGGCTCCCTTGAGCGGGTCGATGCTGGGTTTGAAGGGTACGACCATGCAGGGACCGTAACGGACGGACGCCAAAGGGGCAGGTTTCAGCCCCCCTGGCCGGGCCGTGACTCCACCCCGCGGCGCGCTTAGTCGAACGTGTAATCCGCGACCTCGGCGAGGTAGCGCGCCCGCAGCGCCTCGTCCTGCGCGCTCCCGTCGAGGAAGGACGCCTCGAACGAGTTGCGCGCCAGCTCGCGCAGCCGCTCCTGGTCGAGCGCCAGCGCTTCGCGTACGGCGTGGAAGGTGTCGTCGACGTAGCCGCCGAAGTACGCGGGGTCGTCGGAGTTGACCGTGCACAGCAGCCCGGCGTCCATCATCCGCGCGAGCGGGTGCTCTTCGAGTACGTCGATGGCGCGCAGCCGGACGTTGGAGAGCGGGCACAGGGTGAGCGGCACCCGGTCGCGGACCAGGCGTTCCACCAGCTGCGGGTCCTCCATGCAGCGCAGGCCGTGGTCGATGCGCTCGACGCCCAGGACGTCCAGGGCCTCGGTGATGTACGCGGGCGGCCCCTCCTCGCCCGCGTGCGCGACCCGGCGCAGACCGAGCGCGGCGGCCGCCTCGTACACCTCGCGGAACTTGGCGGGCGGGTGTCCGACCTCGGCGGAGTCGAGCCCAACGCCGATGATGCGGTGCAGATGGGGCTTGGCGGCCTCCAGGGTCTCCAGGGCCGACTCGGCGGACTGGTCCCGCAGGAAGCACATGATCAGCCGGGTCGAGATCCCGTGCCGCTCCTCGCTGCGCTCCAGGGCGCGCCCGAGCCCCTCCAGCACGGTGGCGATGCCGACGCCGCGCGCCATGTGCGCCTGCGGGTCGAAGAAGATCTCGGCGTGCCGGACGCCCTGCTGAGCGGCGCGCGCCAGATAGGCGTCGGCGAGCTCTTCGAAGTCGTCCTCGGTGAGCAGAACGGCCATCAGCCCGTAGTACAGATCCAGGAAGGACTGCAGGTCATCGAAGAGATAGGCCTTGCGCAGCTCTTCGGTGTCCGCGTACGGGAGGGTGACGCCGTTGCGGGCGGCGAGGGCGAAGGCCAGCTCGGGTTCGAGCGTCCCCTCGATGTGGAGGTGGAGTTCGGCTTTGGGAAGGGGCATGGCGGCGGCTCACTCAGGTGGTTCGTTTGGGCAGAGGTACACGCAACAGGTCTTGGGCGACGGTCAGTTCACCGTCGAATCCCGCGTCCCGGGCCTGCTGCTCGAATACGCCGGGGTCGGGGTAGCGCTGGCTGAAGTGGGTCAGTACGAGATGCCGGACGCCGGCGTCCACGGCGACCCGGGCGGCCTGTCCCACGGTCAAGTGACCATGATCGACGGCGAGTTGCTCGTCTTCGTCCAGGAAGGTGGACTCGATGACGAGCATGTCGCAGCCTTCGGCGAGGGCGTGGACGCCGTCGCACAGCCGGGTGTCCATCACGAAGGCGAACCGCTGCCCCCGCCGGACCGCGCTCACCTCGTCGAGCGTGACGTCCCCCAGCACGCCCTCCCGCTGGAGGCGTCCCACGTCGGGCCCGGTGATGCCGCGCGCGGCGAGCAGCTCCGGGAGTATCCGCCGGCCGTCGGGCTCGGTGATGCGGTAGCCGAAGGACTCGACGGGGTGGGAGAGCTTGAGGGCGTCGAGCGCGAAGGAGGGGGTGACGGCCAGCGGCCCGTCGCCGACGACGGGTTCCTCGACGATCGAGACGGTCTCCCGATAGGCGGTGGCGTACCGCAGCCGGTCGAAGAAGTGCTGGCCGGAGCGCGGAAAGTGGACGGTCACGTCGTGCGGGACCCGGTCCAGGTTGATCCGCTGGATGACGCCCGGCAGTCCGAGCGAGTGGTCGCCGTGGAAGTGCGTGACACAGATCCGGTGCAGGTCGTGCGCGGCGACCCCGGCACGCAGCATCTGGCGCTGCGTGCCCTCGCCGGGGTCGAAGAGGATGCCCTGCCCGTCCCAGAGCAGGACGTACCCGTTGTGGTTGCGGTGCCGGGTGGGGACCTGGCTGGCGGTGCCGAGGACCACCAGTTCACGTACGGACAAGGCGAGTGGTCCCCGTTATCCGGGAGGCCACTGGAGGCCGCGTCCGCCCAGGACGTGGGCGTGCGCGTGGAAGACGGTCTGGCCCGCGCCGGAGCCCGTGTTGAAGACGATGCGGTAGCTCTCCGCCTTCTCCTCCAGGGCGACCTCGCCGGCCTCGCGCAGGACGTCGGCGGCGATGGTGGGTTCGGCGGCGGCGAGGGAGGCGGCGTCCGGGTAGTGCGCCTTGGGGATGATCAGGACGTGGCTCGGGGCCTGCGGGTTGATGTCCCGGAAGGCCACGGTCGTCTCTGTCTCCCGGACGACGGTCGCGGGTACGTCACCCGCGACGATCTTGCAGAACAAGCAGTCTGCCTGCGGTTCTCCCGCCATGTTTCGCCTCCGCCTCTCGCAGTTTCACTGTGCCCCCCGCATGCTATCCGGGCTGCGCCCACGCCTGGCCCCCTCCTCGGCCCCCGGCGGCGCGCGCCCTCCGGACAGGCCTCTCCCACCCACCCGCCCGTTCACCCCGCATCCGCCCCTGCACGAACAGGCCTTTCCCGCCCACCCGCCCGATTGCCCCGCATCCGCCCCCGGACGAACGAGCTTTCCCACCCGCCCACCCGGTACCCCGCAGTCGGGAGCGCTCGTGAGGGGACGTGCCGGTATTTCCGCCCGGAGCACGGTTCGCGGCACTCCCCAGCCGAAGTAGCAGAGCGGCCACCGGACGATGGCGAGGACGGACATACCGGCGCGGCACCGCCCCACCAACGGACCAGCACCGCACGCCCGCAGTCGAAACCGAACCCGAGGGGACGTGCCGGTATGTCCGCCCGGAGCACGGTTCGCGGCGCGGCACCGCACCGCCCCACCGCGACCTCAGGCCCCCGGCAACTCCGGCGCCGTCTTGGGAGGCGTCGTCTCCAGGGACGTCAGGGCCAGGCGGATCGCCTCGTCCAGTTGCGGGTCCCGGCCCGCCGCGTAGTCCTCCGGGGTCGTCACCACCTCCACGTCCGGGTCCACCCCGTAGTTCTCGACGCCCCACCCATACCCCTCCAGCCAGTACGCGTACTTCGGCTGCGTCACCAGCGTCCCGTCCACCAAGCGGTACCGGCTGTCGATGCCGATCACCCCGCCCCACGTCCGCGTCCCCACCACGGGCCCGATCCCCAACGCCTTGATCGCCGCGTTCACGATGTCCCCGTCGGATCCGGAGAACTCGTTGGCGACGGCGACGACGGGCCCGCGCGGCGCGTCCGCCGGGTAGCTGTAGGGCTGCGAACCCCGCGGCAGGTCCCAGCCCACGATCTTGCGGGCCAGCTTCTCCACCACCAGTTGCGACGTGTGCCCGCCACGGTTCTCACGGACGTCCACCACGAGCCCGTCCCGAGCCACCTCCACCCGCAGGTCCCGGTGGATCTGCGCCCACCCGGGCGCCTGCATGTCCGGCACGTGCAGATACCCCAGCCGCCCCCCGGAAGCCCCGTGGACGTACGCACGCCGGTCCGCCACCCACGCGTGGTAGCGCAACGGCTCCTCGTCGTCGACCGGGATCACCACCGCGTGGCGCGGATCGCCCCCGCCCGCGGGCGACACCGTCAGCTCCACCGGCTTGCCCGCCGTACCCACGAGCAGCGGCCCGGGACCCGCCACCGGATCGACAGGACGCCCCGCCACGGCCAGCAGCGCGTCACCGGCCCGCACCGCGACCCCGGGCGCGGCAAGCGGCGACCGGGCGGCGGGGTCCGACGTCTCGGAGGGCAGGATCCGGTCGATCCGCCACGCACCGTCCGCGCCCCGCGAGACGTCCGCCCCGAGCAGCCCCTGCCGCACCGCCGAACTCCCCCAGGCCCCGCCCCCCATGACGTACGCGTGCGACGTCCCGAGCTCCCCCGCGACCTCCCACAGCAGGTCCACGAGGTCGTCGTGCGTGGCCACCCGGTCAAGGACCGGCCGGTAGCGGTCGAGCACCCCGTCCCAGTCGACACCCCCCAGGTCGGGCCGCCAGAAGTTGTCCCGCATCAGCCGCCCGGCCTCGTCGTACATCTGCCGCCACTCGGCGGCCGGATCGACGGTCTGGCGGACCCGTGTGAGGTCGACGGTGATGTTCGAGTCGGAGGTCTCGTCGCCGGAGGCCCGCCGGTCGCTCGGCACGACCTTCAGCTTTCCGTCGGCCCACAGCAGCACCCGCTTGCCGTCACCGCTGACGGCGAAGTGGTCGGCGTCCGAGGCCAGTTCCTCGATGCGCTGCTGCACGAGGTCGTAGCGTTCGAGCTCGGTCCGCGGATCGGGGTCCGACGGGGTGGCACGGGACGCGCCGAGGACGCCCCGCACGGGGTGCCGCAGCCACAGGACGCCGTCCTTGGCGGCCCGCAGGGTCGAGTAGCGGGCCGCCTCGACGGGGAACGGCACGATGCGGTCCGCGAGCCCGTCGAGGTCGATGCGGGTGACGGGCGAGCCCTCGCTGTCGGGGGTCTCGTCCTTGTCGGGCGCCTCGAAGGGCCGCCCGTGCCGCTGCGGCCCGAAGGGCGAGGGCGTGGTGGCCGCCAGCGTGATCAGGTACGGCCGCGATCCGCCGACGAAGGCGAGGTCGAAGACGTGCTCGTCGTAGACGGGGTCGAAGGCCCGCGCGGACAGGAACGCCAGGTGCTTGCCGTCCAGGGTGAACGCGGGCGCGTAGTCACGGAACCGCAGCGGCGTCGCCTCGGAGACGGACAGGTCGGCCGTGTTCGCCAGCTTCAGCTGCCGCAGCGGACTCGGCCCCGCGTGCGACCAGGCGAGCCAGGCCGAGTCCGGCGAGAAGACGAGCCCGGTGGCGTCCCCGTGCTCCCCCCGGTCGACCTCGCGCACCTCGCCGCTCTCCCGCTCCACGAGGAGCACCCGCCCGTCGTGCGAGGCGACGGCGGCCCTGCTGCCGTCGGGCGCGACGGCGAGCCCGAGCACCCTGCCCAGCTGCCCGCCGGCGATCCTGCGCGGCGTCGCCCCCGGCGCGAGCCCCGTGGCCGGTGCGAACTGGAGCGCGTCGTCGCCCTCCGCGTCCGTCACCCAGACCACGTGCTCCTCGCCGTCGACGCGGAACGTCCGCGGCAGCCGCGCCCGCACCCCGTGCTCGGCGGCGAGCGCGCGGGCGGGCCCCTCCCGGTGGGTCACCCAGTGCACGCCGCCGCGCACGGAGACGGCGCTGCCCCGGCCCGTGTGGTCGGGCGCGGCGGCGCCGAACCAGCGCGCCGCGGTGACGGGGAACGGCTGGAGGTCGGTGCGCTGACCGCCGAGGCGTACGTCGAGACGGCGTGGCTCCGCCTCCGCCAGATCGTCCAGGACCCAGAGTTCACCGGCCGACGCGTACACGACGCGCACGCCGTCGGTGGCGGCGTGCCGGGCGTAGAAGCCGTCGACACCCGTGTGCCGCCGCAGATCAAAACCGTCGGCCAGCGAGGAGTAGACGGCGCCGACGCCTTCGTGGTCGGAGAGGAAGGCGATGCGCTCTCCCACCCACAGCGGGTACTCGATGTTCCCGTCGAGCTCTTCATGGACGCGTACGAAGCGCTCCTCGCCGCCGTCCTCGTCTTCCCCGCGCCGGATCCAGAGCTTGCCCGCCGTGCCGCCGCGGTACCGCTTCCACCAGGCGGCCTCACGGCCCATCGGGGCGGAGAGCAGCAGGACTTGGCCGTCATCGGGCCCGTGCGCCACGTCGCCCACGATGCCGAACGGCAGCGTGTCCGCGGGCCCGCCGTCCAGCGGAACGGCCCGCGCCCAGCTGCGCCGCAGCGAGGCCTGCCCGGCCGTGCTGATCGCGAGGACCCGCCCGTCCGGGGTCCAGCCGCGCACCGCCGTGCGTGAACTGCCCCAGTGCGTGAGGCGCTTGGATGAGCCGCCGTCGACCGGCGCGACATGCACCTCGGGGGCGCCGTCACGCGTGGACGTCCAGGCGACGGTCGTGCCGTCCGGGGAGATGCGGGGGTGGTTCACGGGCATGTTGTCGGCGCTGACGCGCCATGCCCGGCCGCCGTCGAGAGGAGCGACCCAGACGTCGTCCTCAGCGGTGAAGGCGACCAACTCGCCGTGCAGATGCGGAAACCGAAGATACGCAGGGTGTCCAGTCAGTGTCACCAAGCCAGCCTAGGCAGCCGCGGCGGCCCCGGACAGGGTTTTGGATCACTTGCCCCTGATGCACGAGCAGGTCGGGTCGGGTGTCCGCGGCGGCGGATCGGGCGTGACGGTCACCGTGACCGTCGGTCCGGGCTGCTGGTCCGGCGGCTGGGTCGGCCGGTCGCCGCCGGGGTCGTCGCCGCCGCCGCTCCCGTCGTCGCCCCCGGAACAGTCGCCGAGCACGTCCACCCGGAACCACTCCTTGCCGTCGACCTTGGCGGTCAGATTCCCGCGTACGCAGTGCCCGTCGACGACCGACCACACCTTGCCCTTGACGGTGATGTCGCTGGTGTCGTCCGAGCCCTTGCCCTCGGCCTGCCCCTGGCAGTCGACGGTGGCGACGGCGTCGCGGTCCGGCGAACCGCTGGAGGGGGTGACCCGGCCGGCGAAGCGGGCGGTACAGCTGATCCACAGGACGTCGAGGTGCTGGCTCTCCAGCTCCTTCGTCGCCATCTCGTCCGTGGTGATCGCGATGGCCGCGGCGTTCATGCCCCCGTCGACCGGATCGCACGCGGCGGCCCCGATCACCGCCGCCCCCGCGAACCCGACGGCGTACAGCACCCGTCGGCGCCGTCCGCGTACGTCCACCGCACGATCACGTAAGCGCCTCAAAGCCCCCATAGGCGGCAGAGTGCCACTGCGAGCCGCCTGACGGTAGTCCCCTTTGCGTCCACTCCGGGCGCGGCTTGTCGCCGTACGGCCAGAAGTGGCTCAACCGCTACGAGCCTTGAGCCGTCCGCCCGTCCGCCGAAGCGGCGGCACCCTCAGCCCCGCAGCAGCAGCCACTCCTGCAGCTCCACCAAGTTCCCCTCCGGGTCCTTGAGATGGGCGACCCGCATACGGCCGGTCAGCGGGGCCGGGCCCTGCGCGATGGTCCCGCCCCGCTCGACGATCTTCTCGCAGTACGCGTCGAGGTCGTCGACCCGCAGTACCACCAGTGAGCGGTGTCCGGTCGCCGACTCCTCCAGTTCGTCGAGGAGTTGGGCCATCATCGAACGGTCCTGGAGCGCGATGCCCGCGGAGCCGGTCGACGGACTGAATTTCTCGTACGGTCCGTCCACCGCCCCGGACTGCGGCTTGAGGCCGAGGATTCCGGCGTAGAAGTGATAGCAGGCGCTGAAGTCCGATACGAGCAGCCGCACTTGGGCCAGTTCCACGGCATCCCCCTTACCCGGCGCGGGGGTTCAGGACCAGCGGCCGGTGCGCCCGAGGAGCAGTGCGGCCGCCGCCGTCCCCGCGGTCGACGTACGCAACACGCTACGCCCCAGGCGGTACGGCTTGGCGCCGCTGCCCGCGAACGCCGCGAGCTCGTCCGGGGAAACGCCGCCTTCGGGGCCGACGACGAGGACGATGTGCCCGGCGGCGGGAAGCTCGGCGGTGGCCAGCGGCTCGCTGCCCTCCTCGTGCAGGACGGCGGCGAAGTCGGCCTCGGCGAGCAGCGCGGCGACCTGCTTGGTGGACGCGGCCTCCGCGACCTCGGGGAAGCGCACCCGGCGGGACTGCTTGCCCGCCTCGCGCGCCGTGGCACGCCACTTGCCGAGTGCCTTGAGCCCGCGCTCGCCCTTCCACTGCGTGATGCAGCGCGACGCGGACCAGGGCACGATCGCGTCGACGCCGGTCTCCGTCATGGTCTCGACGGCGAGTTCGCCGCGGTCGCCCTTGGGCAGCGCCTGCACGACGGTGATCCGGGGCTCCTGGGGCGTCTCTTCCCGTACGGAGTCCATCCGCAGGATCAGCCGGTCCTTGCCCTCGGTGTCCAGGACCACGCAGTCGGCCCAGCGCCCGGCCCCGTCGGTCAGGACGACGTCCTCACCGGCGTGCAGCCGCTTCACGGAGACGGCGTGGCGCCCTTCGGGACCGTCGAGCACGTAGCGTCCCGCGCCGCCCGCGGCGGTCTTCTCGAAGGTCTCGAAGGTCTCGACGACGAAGACGGGTGCGGTCACGCCTGGCTCCCGGGCTGGGTCCCCTGCTGTCCTTCGGCCGCCAGCGCGGCCTTGGCGTCGGCCAGTTCGGCCGCGAGGACCTCCACGAGCTGCCCGGCGGGAAGCTCCCGCGACATGCGGTGTCCCTGGCCCGCCCACAGCGCCATGCCCTGCGCGTCACCGGCCTTGGCGGCGGCCTTGCGCAGGCCGCTGGTGAGGTGGTGGATCTGGGGATAGGCGGCGGGGGCGTACGGACCGTGCTCGCGCATGAAGCGGTTGACCAGGCCCCGCGCGGGGCGGCCGGAGAAGGCGCGGGTCAGTTCGGTGCGGGTGAACAGCGGGTTGGTCATGGCCTGCTTGTGCAGGACGTTCGCGCCCGACTCGGGGCAGACCAGGAAGGCCGTGCCGAGCTGCGCGGCGTCGGCGCCCGCCGCGAGCACCGCGGCGATCTGCGAGCCGCGCATCAGGCCGCCCGCCGCGACGATCGGGATCTGCACGGTGTCGCGCACCTGCGCGATGAGCGAGAGGAGGCCGAGCCCGGCGCCGTCCGTCTCGGGGTTGTCGCGGTGCGTGCCCTGGTGGCCGCCCGCCTCGATGCCCTGCACGCACACGGCGTCGGCGCCGGACCACTGGGCGGTCTGCGCCTCTTCGGGCGTGGTGACCGTCGCCACGGTGATCGTGCCGACCCGGGCGAAGGCGTCGAAGACGTCGCGGGTGGGGCATCCGAAGGTGAACGACACCAGCGGCACCGGGTCCTCGACGAGGATCGCGAGCTTGGCGTCGTAGCCGTCGTCACGGCCGCTGTCCGGGTCGCCGAGCTGCGTCTCGTACCAGGCGGCCTCACCGGCGAGCTGGTTGCGGTAGACGTCGACGGCGGCGGCGTCCGCGTACTCGGGCTGCGGCATGAAGAGGTTCACGCCGAACGGGCGGCTCGTGAGCCCCCGCAGCTGTTTGATCTCCTGGTACATCCCGTCGGCGGTTTTGTACCCGGCTGCGAGATATCCGAGCCCCCCTGCCTCGGAGACGGCCGCGGCGAGCTGGGGGCACGAGGCGCCGCCCGCCATGGGGGCCTGCACGATCGGTAGGCGGCAGAGATCGGTCAGTGCGGTGGACATGAACGCATCGTGCCATGCCCTGGGCGGGGGGCCGAATCGCGCCTCGCGAGGGCCCTCGGGGCCCCGTGAGGGGGCGCGGGGAACCGCGCGAGCAACCACCGGCGACCGGCGGACGAAGACGGCAGAGCGCCCCCGGCGCGGGTATCCGCTGCCGGGGGCGCAAAGAGGCACTGCTCAAGGCGCTACCGCCCGTTGAACGCGTCCTTCAGACGCGAGAACAGACCCTGCTGTCCCGGCTGGAACTGCCCCGTGGGCCGCTCCTCGCCGCGCAGCACCGCGAGCTCCCGCAGGACCCGCTCCTGCTCCGCGTCCAGCTTGCTCGGCGTGAGGACCTCGACGTGCACGATGAGGTCGCCTCGCCCGCCGCCCCGCAGGTGCGTGATGCCCCTGCCGTGCAGCGGAACCGACTGGCCGGACTGCGTGCCCGGACGGATGTCGACCTCTTCCAGGCCGTCCAGCGTCTCCAGGGGCACCTTCGTGCCCAGGGCCGCTGCCGTCATCGGGATGGTGACCGTGCAGTGCAGATCGTCCCCGCGCCGCTGGAACACGGCGTGCGGCAGCTCGTGGATCTCCACGTACAGGTCGCCGGCGGGGCCGCCGCCGGGGCCGACCTCGCCTTCGCCCGCGAGCTGGATCCGCGTGCCGTTGTCGACACCCGCGGGGATCTTCACGGTGAGCGTCCGCCGCGACCGGATGCGGCCGTCGCCGGCGCACTCCGGGCAGGGGGTGGGCACGACCGTGCCGAAACCCTGGCACTGCGGGCACGGGCGCGACGTCATGACCTGACCGAGGAAGGACCGCGTGACCTGCGACACCTCGCCGCGACCGCGGCACATGTCACACGTTTGAGCGGATGTCCCCGGCGCGGCACCTTCACCGCTGCAGGTCGTACAGACGACCGCCGTGTCGACCTGTATGTCCTTGGTGGTCCCGAAGGCCGCCTCGTCCAGGTCGATCTCGAGCCGGATCATGGCGTCCTGGCCGCGGCGCGTGCGCGACCGGGGGCCACGCTGCGACGCCGTACCGAAGAACGCGTCCATGATGTCCGAGAAGTTGCCGAAGCCACCGGCTCCGAAACCGCCCGCACCGCCGCCGCCCGCCTGGGACAGCGGGTCGCCGCCGAGGTCGTAGACCTGCTTCTTCTGCGGGTCCGACAACACCTCGTACGCGGCGTTGATCTCCTTGAAGCGCTCCTGAGTCTTCGGATCCGGATTCACGTCCGGGTGAAGCTCACGGGCCAGCCTTCTGAAGGCCTTCTTGATTTCGTCCTGGGAAGCGTCGCGGCGCACGCCTAGTACGGCGTAGTAGTCCGTGGCCACTTACGACTCCGCCAGGATCTGTCCGACGTAACGTGCCACTGCGCGTACTGCTCCCATCGTTCCCGGATAGTCCATGCGGGTCGGGCCGACCACGCCGAGTTTGGCTACTGCCTCGCTGCCCGAACCGTAGCCGACGGAGACCACGGACGTGGAGCTGAGTCCCTCATGGGCGTTCTCGTGACCGATCCGTACGGTCATGCCCGAATCTGTGGCCTCGCCAAGCAACTTGAGCAGAACGACCTGCTCCTCAAGAGCCTCCAGGACGGGCCTGATGGTGAGGGGAAAGTCATGTCCGAAGCGGGTGAGATTGGCCGTTCCGCCGATCATCAGCCGCTCCTCGGTCTCCTCGACCAAGGTTTCGAGGAGTGTGGAGAGCACCGTCGCGACCGTGCCCCGGTCCTCCGCGTCGAAGGACTCCGTCATGTCCTGCACCAGCTGCGGCACGTCCGCGAAGCGGCGGCCCGCGACCCGGCTGTTGAGCCGCGCCCGCAGATCCGCCACCGAGGTCTCGCCGAACGGGGCGGGACAGTCGATCATGCGCTGCTCGACCCGGCCGGTGTCCGTGATCAGTACGAGCATCAGGCGGGCGGGGGCCAGCGAGAGCAGCTCCACGTGCCGCACCGTCGAACGCGTGAGGGACGGATACTGCACGACCGCGACCTGCCGGGTCAGCTGCGCGAGCAGCCGCACCGTGCGGGCCACGACGTCGTCGAGGTCGACGGCGCCGTCGAGGAAGTTCTGGATGGCCCTGCGCTCCGGCGCCGCCATCGGCTTGACGCCGGCGAGCCGGTCGACGAAGAGGCGGTACCCCTTGTCCGTCGGGATGCGCCCCGCGCTCGTATGAGGCTGGGCGATGAACCCTTCCTCCTCAAGCGCCGCCATGTCGTTGCGGACGGTGGCCGGTGAGACCCCGAGGCTGTGCCGCTCGGTGAGCGCCTTGGAGCCGACGGGCTCCTCGGTGCCGACATAGTCGTGGACGATGGCGCGCAGCACCTCGAGCCTGCGTTCATTGAGCATCCGCGCACACCTCCACCTTTTGCCCTGAATCCTGTCTGCCTGATGTCTCGCCTGGCACTCACCTGGGGCGAGTGCCAGCCTCCACCGCGCCCAGTGTACGGCCGTGAGGTACGGCCCCGGCAAGGGCCGGACCTCCCATGTCGGTCCGAGGGGCGGGGCAGCGGCTGCCAAGCCGCCCGTGCGGGGCTAGCGTCGGCTTATGGACGTGGCACTGGCATGGGACGCGGCGGGTTGGGAGCGGCTCGCGCCGCACGTGGGGCGGCGGCGCCTGCCGGTCTGGGACTGTACGGCGGGCCTGGTCGTCGGCGGCGAATCGGCGCTGATGATCGAGGCGGGGGCGACCCTGCGCGAGGGGGCCGAGCTGCGCACCCAGGCGCGCGGCATCCTCGGCGGAGGGCGGCGGGTCACCCACCTCGCCCTGACGCACCCGCACTTCGACCACGTCCTGGGCGCCGCGGCGTTCGCGGGCGTGGAGGTGTACGGCGCCGTGGGCCTCGACGCGCTCCTGGCGAGGGGCCGCGACGAGCTGCGCGACGACGCCGTCCGGCACGGGGTCGCCCCGGACGCGGCGGCGGAGGCCGCCGATCTGCTCGTCCGCCCGCACCACTCGGTGTGCGGGGAGTGGACGCTCGATCTGGGCGGCGGGGTGCAGGTCCTGCTCGCGAACGTGGGCCCCGGGCACTCGGGCCACGACCTGGCGGTCCTGGTCCCCGGCACGGACGGCTCTCCGGAGATCGTCTTCTGCGGGGACCTGGTCGAGGAGTCGGGCGAACCGCAGGCGGGCCCGGACTCGGTCCCCGCGCGGTGGCCCGCGGCGCTCGACCGGCTCCTCGAACTCGGCGGGGAGGACGCGCTGTACG
Source organism: Streptomyces sp. NPDC057302 (assembly GCF_042667685.1). Taxonomy (NCBI): domain Bacteria; kingdom Bacillati; phylum Actinomycetota; class Actinomycetes; order Kitasatosporales; family Streptomycetaceae; genus Streptomyces; species Streptomyces sp. NPDC057302. Next base: position 59,435 of record NZ_JBHUZJ010000006.1, read on the forward strand.
TGCCGGGGCACGGTGCGGTGGTGGATGCGGCTTTTGTTCGTGCGCAACGCGCCACACTGGCGGCCCGCTTCGGCGTGTCGTAGCCGGTCGTACGCCCCTTCTCCTATCGTCATCCAAATGCGCCAGTACTCCGCAGACCTCACCCCGCCGTGGAAGAAGCCGAAGCCCGTGCCGGAGGTCGCCGCGGAGGTGGACCTCGTGGTGGAGGAGCTCGGCTCCGGTTTCTGCGGGGCGGTGATCCGCTGCGAGAAGACGGCGCAGGGTCCGACGGTGACGCTGGAGGACCGCTTCGGCAAGCACCGCGTCTTCCCGATGACTCCCGGGGGCTTCGCCCTGGAGGGCAGGACGGTCACGCTCGTCCGCCCGTCGGCCGCCGCTCCTCCGGTACGTCCCACGCGTACCGCGTCGGGTTCGGTGGCCGTGCCGGGAGCGCGGGCCCGGGTCGCCCGCGCCGGGCGGATCTACGTCGAGGGCAGGCACGACGCGGAGCTCGTGGAGCGGGTGTGGGGCGACGACCTGCGGATCGAGGGCGTCGTCGTCGAGTATCTGGAGGGCATCGACGACCTCCCGGCGATCGTCGCGGAGTTCTCCCCCGGCCCCGACGCGCGGCTCGGCGTCCTGGTGGACCACTTGGTGCCGGGCTCCAAGGAGTCGAGGATCGCGGCGCAGGTGGGTTCCGCTTCGGCGCTGGTGGTGGGGCATCCCTATATCGACGTGTGGGAGGCGGTGAAGCCGTCGTCGGTGGGCATCGAGGCGTGGCCCCGCGTCCCGCGCGGCCAGGACTGGAAGACGGGCGTCTGCGAGGCGCTGGGCTGGCCCCCGAACACGGGGGCCGCGTGGCAGCGGATCCTGGGCTCGGTGCGCAGCTACCGGGATCTGGAGCCGGAGCTCCTCGGCCGCGTGGAGGAACTGATCGACTTCGTCACGGCATCCGGGTCCTAGCCCACCGCTTCGCGGCGGATCTTTCCCGCCCACCCACCCGATTGCCCCGCAGCTGCCCACCCGGACCGGGCAGCCATATCCAGCCGTCCGGCGTTTGAGGACCGGGGTCTGGGGCGGAGCCCCAGTTTCGGGAAGGGGCGGGATTGGGGAGAGCCCCGCAGGGCCCGCCCGAACCCCAGCCGACCCGCCCCCCCCAGCCGCTCAGTCCACCAGGTCCCGCACCACCGCATCCGCCAGCAACCGCCCCCGCAGCGTAAGAACCGCCCGCCCCTCCCCGTAGGGCCCCGCCTCAAGCAGCCCGTCGGCGAGCGCTCGCCCCGCGGCGTCAAGCCCCGCGGGCCGCAGCAGGGTCAGCGGGCACCCCTCGAGCAGCCGCAGCTCCAGCAGGATCCGCTCCACCCGCCGGTCCTCCGCGGCGAGGATCTCCCGTCCGGCCCCCGGCGAGCGCCCGGCGGCCAGCGCCCCCGCGTACGCCCCGGGATGCTTGACGTTCCACCACCGCACGCCCCCGACATGGCTGTGGGCCCCCGGCCCGGCCCCCCACCAGTCGGCACCCCGCCAGTACAGCTCGTTGTGCAGGCACCGCCCGGCCTCGGACGTGGCCCAGTTGGACACCTCGTACCAGGAGAATCCCGCGGCCCCGAGGACCTCGTCGGCGATCAGGTACCGGTCCGCGTGGACGTCGTCGTCCGTCATGGGCACCTCGCCGCGCCGGATGCGCCGCGCCAGCTGCGTGCCCTCCTCGACGATCAGCGCGTAGGCACTGACGTGGTCGGGGCCCGCGCCGATCGCCGCGTCGAGGGTGGCCCGCCAGTCGTCGTCGCTCTCCCCCGGCGTCCCGTAGATGAGGTCCAGGTTGACGTGCTCGAAGCCCGCCGCCCGCGCCTCCGCCACGCACTGCTCGGGCCGGCCGGGCGTGTGCGTACGGTCGAGCACCTTCAGTACGTGCTGCTTCGCGCTCTGCATCCCGAAGGAGACCCGGTTGAAGCCACCGGCCCGCAGCTCGCTCAGGTAGGCCGGATCGACGGACTCGGGGTTCGCCTCCGTGGTGATCTCGGCGTCGTCCGCGAGCCCGAACTCCTCCCGGACAGCGCCCAGCATGCGGACGAGGTCGGCCGCGGGCAGCAGTGTCGGCGTACCGCCCCCGACGAAGACGGTCCGTACGGGGCGCGGATCGTCCCCCAGGACCTTGCGTGCCGTGCGCACCTCGTCGATCAGGGTGTCCGCGTAGTTGTCGCGTGAGGCGAGCACGCCGCCGGAGCCGCGCAGCTCGGTCGCCGTGTAGGTGTTGAAGTCGCAGTAGCCGCAGCGCGTGGCGCAGTACGGGACGTGGAGGTAGAAGCCGAGCGGACGGGCCCCCGCTCCCTGCAGGGCGGACGCGGGCAGCGCGCCGTCCTCGGGCATGGGCTCACCATCGGGCAGTGCGGAAGGCATACCTTCGATTGTCCCGCACCGCGGAGGAAGCCGACGCCGCGCACGAGGCCGCGCTAGAAGCCGCTACTGCGCCTGCAGCACGAGCACCGCCAGATCGTCGTCCGGCGGCCGCTCCGAGAACGCGTGCACCATCCTCTTGATCCGTTCCGCCACCAGGTTCGCGTCGAGCCCCGCACAGCTCGCGAACGCCGCCGCGAGGCCGTCGGCGTCGTCGAACATGTGCCGTCCGGCGCGACGCTCCGTCACCCCGTCGGTGACGCAGAGGAGTGTGTCGCCGGTCCGCAGCTCGAAGGTCTCGCTCATGTACGTCGCGTCGTCGACGACCCCGAGCAGGAGCTGGGGCTCGGCTGCCGACCGGACTTTCCCGTCGGGCGAGAGCAGCAGCGGCAGGGGGTGTCCGGCGCTCGCGATCGTGCAGCGGACGCCGCCGTCGTCCATGGGCACCAGCTCTCCGTAGAGGAGGGAGAGGAAGCGGGACGTGGCGCCGTCGGGCGGCAGGCCCTGGCCGCCCGCGACGGCGACCACCGCCGCCGCCGCGTCCGCCGCCTCCGTCGCGTCGTCCAGGAGGAGCTGGTTGAGGCGGTCGAGCACCTCCGCGACCTCGTATCCCTCGCGGGCGAGCAGCCGCAGCCACGGGCGGGCGAGGCCGATCACGACGGCCGCCTCGACCCCCTTGCCCTGTACGTCGCCGAGCGCGAAGCACCAGCGGCCCTTGCCCGCCTGGAACACGTCGTAGAAGTCGCCGCCGGGGCCGCCCTTGTCGCGCGGCTCGTACACCACGCTGCTGTGCATGCCGGGGATCTCCGCGACGGAGCTCGGCAGCAGGCCGCGCTGGAGGACCTGGCTGATGGTGGCCTGGCGCTGATAGCGCCGTGCGGCACTGATGGCGAGGGCGACGCGGCGGCTGAAGTCCTCGATGAGGCCCGTGACTTCGTCCGCGAAGCGCATCATCCCGGCCCGCCCGATGACGAGGGTGCCCAGCGCGCGCCCGCCCGCCATGAGGCGGTACGCCAGGGCCGTGCCCGTCGCGTCGCCGGCCGGTCCCTCGCCGGGCCAGGGCACGGGGACGGCGCCGGAGCCGACGGCTTCGGGCAGCAGGGGCGGGTCCTTCTCCAGGCTGCGGCGCAGTTCGTCTATGCGCAGTTCGCTGGTGTGCCAGACGCGGGCCAGCCGGGTTCCCGGCGATCCGTTCCCGGCGCCGCGCGGTGCCACCTCCGGCTCGTCGTCGAGCCACACCGCGCACCAGTCCGCGAGCCGGGGCACGAGCAACTGCCCGGCGAGGGCGGCCACCAGGTCCTCGTCGAACTGACCGGCGAGCAGGTCGGAGGCCTCGGCGAGGAAGGTGAGCGCGCCCCGGTTGACCCACTCCGTGTCGTGCGTGACGCGTCTGGGCAGCGGCGCGAGGATCTCGGCGGTGCGCAGCCCGCGCTGCATCGCCTGTTCGCTCGCGTACGGCTCCGTCTCCTGGACGGCCTGCCCGCCGCCCACGGGGAGGCGTGCCCAGACGGCCTTGGTGCCGGTGCGGTAGGTGATGCCCCAGGAGTCGGAGAGGGTCGCGACGAGCTGCAGACCGCGGCCGTACTCGGGGGTGCCGGGCGGCTGGGGTGTGGGCTCGCTGCGGACCGCGCGGGCGGGGTGGTGGTCGGACACCTCGATGACCAGGGTGTCGCAACTCTCCCCCAGTCCCGCCTCGTCGAGCCGGCACACCAGCTCGACCGTCGTGCCCGCGTGCACGACGGCGTTCGTGACCAGTTCGCTGACCAGCAGCACGGCGTCGTCCGCGAGACGGTCGGTGATGCCCGCGGCCGCGGGCACCTCGAGCTCCGTCCAGTCGGCGAGCGCCGCCCGCACGAACCTGCGCGCGGCGGCGGGCGCCATCGGGTTTCCCGGCAGCGATGTGCACACCACCGCCGGCGGGCCGGGCTGGTACCCCGGCTGGGCGGACGCACGGAAAGTGGTCTCCCGTTGCATCGGAATGGACCCCACGTTTCGGCTCCTGAGCAGTTCGGTCGAATACGCCTCAGGCGACACCGACAGAGTGACAGACTGGCCATGCCCATAAGCACCGAGTTACTGAAGTGGGCCGTTATGAGTGAGAACAGTGCTATGCCCGCGCTCGGTCATGGTCGGATTCCGGCCCCGAAACGAGCTCCGAAACCAGCTCCGCGCTCCGGGTCGGCTCCCGACCCGGCACCAAAGGTCACCCCGGAGACCACCGCGGAAGCCAACACCGACCTGCGCGTCCTGCTGGCCGCCATGCGGGCGGCTCGTGACGGGGACTTCACCAAGATCCCGGTGGCCGGCGACGGCCTGGTCGCCGAGTTGCACACGGTGTTCAACGAGATGCTCGACCGCTCCCTCCACTTCGACGGTGAACTCGCCCGCGTACGGCGCGAGATCATCCGCCACGGCCACCTCGACGAGCGGTTCTCCGCGAGCCCCGGGCAGGGCAGCTGGGCCACTCGTGTGGTGGACGCCAACTCGCTGCTCGACTCCCTGGTCGCCCCGGCGGCCAACGCGACGCGCGTACTGAACGCGGTCGCGGGCGGTGACCTCACCCAGCGCGTGGACCTGCACGACGGCACCCGTGAGCTGCGGGGCGACCTGCGGCGGCTGGGCCGCGCGGTCAACACGATGGTCGACCAGCTCTCGCTCTTCACGGGCGAGGTCACCCGGGTCGCCCGTGAGGTGGGCACGGAGGGGCGGCTCGGCGGCCGTGCCAAGGTGCGGGGTCTCTCGGGCAGTTGGCGTGACGTGACGGAGGCCGTCAACACGATGGCGGCGCGGCTCACCGCCCAGGTGCGTGACATCGCCCTGGTGACGACGGCGGTGGCGCAGGGCGACCTGACACGGACGGTGACGGTCGAGGCGACGGGCGAGCTGCTCGAACTGAAGCTGACCGTCAACACGATGGTCGAGCAGCTCTCGGCGTTCGCGGCCGAGGTGACCCGCGTGGCCCGCGAGGTCGGCACGGAAGGGCAGTTGGGCGGCAGGGCGCAGGCGCGCGGTGTCTCGGGGGTCTGGAAGGACCTGACGGACAACGTCAACTTCATGGCGTCGAACCTCACCTCTCAGGTGAGGAACATCGCCCAGGTCACCACGGCCGTCGCCAACGGAGACCTGAGCCAGAAGATCACCGTCGACGCCCGGGGCGAGATCCTGGAGCTGAAGTCGACGGTCAACACGATGGTGGACCAGCTCTCGGCCTTCGCCGACGAGGTCACCCGCGTCGCCCGCGAGGTGGGTACGGAAGGCAACCTGGGCGGTCGCGCTCAGGTGCGTGGGGTGTCGGGGGTCTGGAAGGACCTCACGGACAACGTCAACTTCATGGCGGACAACCTCACCTCCCAGGTGCGCAACATCGCCCTCGTGTCGACGGCCGTCGCGCAGGGCGACCTCGGCAAGAAGATCACGGTCGAGGCGAAGGGCGAGATCCTCGAACTGAAGTCGACCATCAACACGATGGTGGACCAGCTCTCGGCCTTCGCCGACGAGGTCACCCGCGTCGCCCGCGAGGTCGGCACGGAAGGCAACCTCGGCGGTCAGGCCCAGGTGCGTGGGGTGTCCGGCGTATGGAAGGACCTCACCGACAACGTCAACTTCATGGCGCTGAACCTCACCTCCCAGGTGAGGAACATCGCCCAGGTCACCACGGCCGTCGCCAACGGCGACCTGTCCAAGATGATCACGGTGACGGCGCGCGGCGAGATCCTGGAGCTGAAGGACACCGTCAACACGATGGTGGAGCAGCTGCGTGCCTTCGCCGACGAGGTGACCCGCGTGGCCCGCGAGGTCGGCACGGACGGCCGGCTCGGCGGCCGTGCCCAGGTGCTCGGCGTATCGGGCGTCTGGAAGGACCTCACGGACAACGTCAACTACATGGCGGACAACCTCACCGGTCAGGTCCGCAACATCGCGCAGGTCGCGACGGCGGTGGCCCAGGGCGACCTCTCCAAGAAGATCGACGTGGACGCGCGCGGCGAGATCCTGGAGCTGAAGACCACCATCAACACCATGGTGGACACGCTGTCCTCCTTCTCCTCCGAGGTCACCCGCGTGGCCCGCGAGGTCGGCTCCGAGGGCCAGCTCGGCGGCCAGGCGCGGGTCGAGGGCGTCTACGGCACGTGGAAGCGCCTGACGACGAACGTGAACGAACTCGCCCTGAACCTCACCACGCAGGTCCGCGCGATCGCCGAGGTCGCGTCGGCGGTGGCGCAGGGCGACATGACCCGCTCCATCACCGTCGAGACGCGGGGCGAGGTCTCCGAGCTCAAGAACAACATCAACGTCATGGTCTCCAACCTCCGTGAGACCACCCGCGCCAAGGACTGGCTGGAGTCGAACCTCGCCCGTCTCGCGGGTCTGATGCAGGGCCACCGCGACCTGATGGAGGTCGCCGACCTGATCCTGCGCGAGCTGACCCCGCTGGTGAACGCGCAGTACGGCGCCTTCTTCCTGGCCGACCCGGATGCCGGCGAGGCGACGACGCTGCAGACTCCCCCGGTCAAGGGGCTCGCCTTCATCGCCGGGTACGGCTCCGCGCAGGGCTCGGTCGTCGACACGGGCGCGATGCCCGCGCACGGTCTGGTGCGCCAGGCGGCCCTGGAGAAGAAGCGCATCCTCGTCGACGAGGTGCCGCCCGACTACATCAAGATCACGTCGGGGCTCGGGGACGCCGTCCCCGCCAGCCTGGTGATCATCCCGATCCTCTTCGAGGACAAGCTCCTCGGCGTGATCGAGCTGGCCACGTTCTCGCGCTTCTCGGACGTGCACCTCGCGTTCTTCGACCAGTTCGTGAGCACCATCGGCGTCGCGATCAACACGATCATCGCCAACTCCCGTACGGAATCACTGCTCAGCGAGTCCCAGCGGCTCGCCACGCAGCTGCAGGACCGCTCGGACGAACTCCAGCTCCAGCAGGCGGAGTTGCAGCGCTCGAACGCGGAGCTGGAGGAGAAGGCGGCGCTGCTCGCCACGTCCTCGCAGTACAAGTCCGAGTTCCTCGCGAACATGTCGCACGAGCTGCGCACCCCGCTGAACTCCCTGCTCATCCTGGCCCGGCTGCTCTCCGACAACCCCGACAGCCATCTCTCGGACCAGGAGGTGCAGTTCGCGACCACGATCCACCGCTCCGGGTCCGATCTCCTCCAGCTCATCAACGACATCCTCGACCTGTCGAAGATCGAGGCGGGCCGGATGGACGTACGGCCCAAGAAGCTCCCCCTCATCAAGGTCCTCGACTACGTGCACGCGACGTTCCGTCCGCTCACCCTCGACCGCGGGCTCGCCTTCGAGGTGTCGGTCGGCGAGGACGTGCCGCGCGAGATGTTCTCGGACGAGCAGCGGCTCCAGCAGATCCTGCGCAACCTCCTGTCGAACGCGGTCAAGTTCACCGCGAGCGGCCGGGTCGAGCTGCGGGTGAGCCGGGTCAAGAACACCGGCGAGCGGCGGCTGCACGACGGCGGCGACCGGCTCTGCTTCGCCGTCACGGACACCGGCATCGGCATCCCCGCCGATCAGCTGCCCGCCATCTTCGAGGCGTTCCAGCAGGCGGACGGCACCACCAACCGCAAGTACGGCGGCACCGGCCTCGGCCTCTCCATCAGCCGCGAGATCGCCGGGCTCCTCGGCGGCCGCATCACCGCGGAGAGCAGCCCCGGGCAGGGCTCCACCTTCACGCTGTACGTCCCCGTGGTGCACCCCGGCCACGGCCCCGCGGCGGCGGCGTACGCGGCGACGAGGTCCCTCACGACGCCGGAGCCGCACGACGAGCGGGTCACGATGACCCCGCACACCTTCCACGAACAGAACGACAGCTGGCCGACACCGACCAAGCTGGAGGAGTACCGCGAGGGGCCGGCGGGCCGCATATTGCGGGGGCGTCGCGTCCTGATCGTGGACGACGACATCCGCAACGTCTTCGCGCTCACCCATGTGCTGAGCCGCGTGGGCATGCCCGTCCTCTACGCGGAGAACGGCCGCGAAGGCATCGAGACCCTGGAGCGCAACCCCGACACCGATCTCATCCTGATGGACATCATGATGCCGGAGATGGACGGCTACGAAACCATCACCGCGATCCGCCGCTCCCCGCGCTGGACCGGCCTTCCCATCATCGCGCTGACCGCCAAGGCCATGCCGGGCGATCGCGAGAAGGCCATCGAGCAGGGCGCCAACGATTACGTACCCAAACCCGTGGACGTGGACCAGCTGCTCACCGTCGCCTGCGCCCTCCTGGCCCCTGAGGGCGACAGCCCGGCAGAGCACGACACCTCCACCGCAGAAGAGAACACCGTTGCTCCGGAACCGGCAGGCACTCACGGGGAGTCCGCCGTTCCGCCGACGACCGAGTGAGGCACTGTCACCATGAGCACTGAGGTCATGACCGACAATCGCGCGAGCATCCTCCTTGTCGATGACATGGAGGACAATCTGATGGCTCTCGAAGCCGTCCTGGGGTCACTCAACGAACCGCTGGTACGCGCCCGTTCGGGCGAGGAGGCGATGAAGGCGCTGCTGAGGCAACGATTCGCCGTGATCCTTCTGGACGTACGCATGCCGGGGATGGACGGGTTCGAGACCGCGTCGAACATCAAGCGGCTCGACCAGACCAAGGACGTGCCCATCATCTTCCTGACGGGCACCGACAACGACGCGGGCTACGCCTTCCGCGGTTATGCGACGGGCGCCGCGGACTACCTCACCAAGCCGTTCGACCCGTGGGTGCTGCGCGCCAAGGTCACCGTCTTCCTCGAACTGCACAGAAAGAACCAGCAGTTGGAGAAGATCCTGGCGCGCGAGCAGCAGCAGTTCGACGATCTGGCGGTCCGCCTCTCGGCGATCGAGGCGCACATGGCCGCCAGCAGCCTGGGGGACGTGCTCGAACTGCGCCACCACGTGACGCACATGGAGGAGCTGGTGCGGGAGATGCGGCGCGGGCGGAGCGCCTGACGCTGCGCGCCCGACGTCCCGCCCGCGTGCGGTGCCCGAGGCTCAGGCCTCGCGCGATCCCGCGTACATCTCGTCGATCAGGTGCTGGTACTCGCGCTCGACGACCGGGCGCTTCAGCTTCAGGCTGGGCGTCAGTTCGCCGTGCTCGATGTCCAGGTCGCGGGGAAGCAGCTTGAACTTCTTGACGGTCTGCCAGCGCTGGAGGCCTTCGTTGAGCTGCTTCACGTAGCCCTCGACGAGCGCGACCGTCGCCGGGGCGGCGACCACGTCCGCGTAGCTCTTGCCGTCGAGGCCGTTGTCCTTGGCCCAGGCCAGGATGGCCGGCTCGTCGAGCGCGATCAGGGCGGTGCAGAAGTTCCGGTCGGCGCCGTGCACGAGGATGTTCGAGACGTACGGGCAGACGGCCTTGAACTGGCCCTCGACCTCGGCGGGCGCGATGTACTTGCCGCCGGACGTCTTGATCAGGTCCTTCTTGCGGTCGGTGATCCGCAGGTAGCCGTCCGCGGAGAGCTCGCCGATGTCCCCGGTGTGGAACCACCCGTCGGACTCCAGGACCTCGGCGGTCTTCGCTTCGAGGCCGTGGTAGCCCTCCATGATGCCGGGGCCGCGCAGCAGGATCTCGCCGTCGTCCGCGATCCGGACCTCCGTGCCGGGCAGCGGCTTGCCGACCGTGCCGGTGCGGTAGGCCTCGCCGGGGTTGACGAAGGAGGCCGCGGAGGACTCGGTGAGGCCGTAGCCCTCCAGGATGTGGATGCCCGCGCCGGCGAAGAAGTAGCCGATGTCGGGTGCCAGCGCGGCCGAACCGGAGACGGCGGCGCGCAGCCGGCCGCCGAAGGCCTCGCGCAGCTTGGAGTAGACGAGCGCGTCGGCGACCTTGTGCTTGGCGCCGAGGCCGAAGGGCACCGAGGCGTTTCCGGTCCTGCGGAAGTTGTCCTGGCTGACCTTCGCGTACTCGCGGGAGACCTCGGCCGCCCACAGGAAGATCTTGTACTTGGCGCCGCCACCGGCCCGCGCCTTGGCCGCGACCCCGTTGTAGACCTTCTCGAAGATGCGCGGCACGGCGGCCATGTACGTCGGCTGCACCACCGGGAGGTTCTCGATGATCTTGTCGACGCGGCCGTCGACCGCGGTGACGTGCCCGAGCTCGATCTGCCCGGAGGTCAGCACCTTGCCGAAGACGTGCGCGAGGGGCAGCCAGAGGTACTGCACGTCGTCCGGGCCCAGGAGGCCGGTCGACGCGATGGCCTTCGCCATGTACGACCAGTTGTCCTGCGGCAGGCGCACGCCCTTGGGCTTACCCGTGGTGCCGGAGGTGTAGATGATCGTGGCGAGCTGGTCCTTGGTGATCGCCGCGATCCGCTCCTTGACGGCCTCGGGGTTCTTCTCCAGGTGGGCGGCGCCGCGCGCCTCCAGGTCGGCGAGGGTGAGCACCCAGCCGTCGGGGTCGCCCTCGACAGGTCCGGCGCCCTCGGCGTCGATCACCACGACATGCCGGAGCTCGGGCAGCTCGGCGCGCTTCTCGCGCGCCTTGGCGAGCTGCGCCGCGTCCTCGGCGATCAGGACCCGGCTGCTGGAGTCGGAGAGGATGTAGGTGGACTCCTCGGCGTTGGTCTGCGGATACACCGTGGTGGTGGCCGCGCCCGCGCAGAGGATGCCGAGGTCGGCGAGGATCCACTCGACCCGGGTGGACGAGGCGAGCGCCACCCGGTCCTCGGGGGCGAGGCCGAGCTCGATGAGGCCCGCGGCGATGGCGTAGACGCGCTCGGCGGCCTGCCCCCAGCTCAGCGACTTCCATTCGTCGGGGCCATCGCCCGAGGTTGATGGCACGGGATAGCGGTAGGCCTCGGCATCGGGCGTGGCCGCCACCCGCTCCAGGAAGAGATGCGCCACGGAGGGCGGACGGTTCTCGATCAAGGTCTGTGTGTCGCTCACGACATCCTCCGGACCCGCGACATGGCGGCGACTGGCTGGCGGCTGCTGGTCTTGTTTAACTTGCGAGTAACCTACGAGCAGTGATCAGAGTAGAGCGCTGAGGCCCGCCGCGTAAGGGGCTTCTGCCTGTCACTTCATACAAGAACGGGTCCGCCGCGCAAGAGCGCGACGGACCCGCTGAGCTGCCTCCGTGAACCCCGTGCCGGACGGGGCCAGAGTTACTTCTTCGCCTTGCCAGGACCGCTGTCGTCGCTGGAGAGCACCGCGATGAAGGCTTCCTGCGGCACCTCGACGGAGCCGACCATCTTCATGCGCTTCTTGCCCTCCTTCTGCTTCTCGAGCAGCTTGCGCTTACGGGAGATGTCTCCTCCGTAGCACTTGGCGAGCACGTCCTTGCGGATGGCGCGGATGGTCTCGCGGGAGATGACCCGGGAGCCGATGGCGGCCTGGACGGGGATCTCGAAGGCCTGGCGCGGGATGAGCTCCCGCAGCTTGGCCACGAGGCGTACGCCGTACGCGTACGCGGCGTCCTTGTGGGTGACGGCGGAGAACGCGTCGACCCGGTCGCCGTGCAGCAGGATGTCGACCTTCACCAGGTCGGCGGACTGCTCGCCGGTGGGCTCGTAGTCCAGGGACGCGTAACCACGGGTCTTGGACTTCAGCTGGTCGAAGAAGTCGAAGACGATCTCGGCGAGGGGGAGGGTGTAGCGGATCTCCACCCGGTCCTCGGAGAGGTAGTCCATGCCGAGGAGGGTGCCGCGGCGGGTCTGGCAGAGCTCCATGATCGAGCCGATGAACTCGCTGGGCGCGAGGATCGTGGCGCGTACGACGGGCTCGAAGACCTTGTCGATCTTGCCCTCGGGGAACTCGCTCGGGTTGGTGACCGTGTGCTCGGCGCCGTCCTCCATGTCCACGCGGTAGACCACGTTGGGGGCGGTGGCGATCAGGTCGAGGCCGAACTCGCGCTCCAGGCGCTCACGGATCACGTCGAGGTGCAGCAGGCCCAGGAAGCCGACGCGGAAGCCGAAGCCGAGCGCGGCGGAGGTCTCCGGCTCGTAGACGAGAGCGGCGTCGTTGAGCTGCAGCTTGTCCAGGGCCTCGCGCAGGTCGGGGTACTCCGAGCCGTCCAGCGGATAGAGACCCGAGAACACCATCGGCTTGGGGTCCTTGTAACCGCCCAGAGCCTCGGTCGCGCCCTTGTGCAGGGAGGTGATCGTGTCACCGACCTTGGACTGACGGACGTCCTTCACGCCGGTGATGATGTAGCCCACCTCGCCGACGCCGATGCCGTCGGCCGGGGTCATCTCGGGGGAGGAGACACCGATCTCGAGGAGCTCGTGGGTGGCGCCGGTGGACATCATCCGGATCCGCTCACGCTTGTTGAGCTGGCCGTCGACCACACGGACGTACGTCACGACGCCCCGGTAGGAGTCGTACACCGAGTCGAAGATCATCGCGCGCGCGGGCGCGTCGGCGACGCCGACCGGCGGCGGGACCTCGGCGACGACCTTGTCCAGCAGCGCCTCGACGCCCATGCCGGTCTTCGCGGAGACCTTCAGCACGTCGTCGGGGTCGCAGCCGATGAGGTTGGCGAGCTCCTCGGAGAACTTCTCCGGCTGGGCGGCCGGCAGGTCGATCTTGTTGAGCACCGGAACGATCTTGAGGTCGTTCTCCATCGCCAGGTAGAGGTTGGCGAGAGTCTGCGCCTCGATGCCCTGCGCGGCATCGACGAGGAGGACCGTGCCCTCACAGGCCGCGAGAGAGCGGGACACCTCGTACGTGAAGTCCACGTGACCCGGGGTGTCGATCATGTTGAGGATATGGGTCTTGGTCTGCTCGGCGCCCGGGCCCTCCGTGGGGGCCCAGGGCAGACGCACCGCCTGGGACTTGATCGTGATGCCGCGCTCACGCTCGATGTCCATGCGGTCGAGGTACTGGGCGCGCATCTGCCGCTGGTCGACCACACCGGTCAGCTGGAGCATGCGGTCGGCGAGCGTGGACTTGCCGTGGTCGATGTGCGCGATGATGCAGAAATTACGGATCAGAGCCGGGTCGGTACGGCTCGGCTCGGGCACATTTTTAGGGGTCGCGGGCACGCAGGGTCCTGTCTCTTGAGGCGCCTGTCGCCTCGGGTCGGATCTATACGTAGGTTCCATGGTCCCACGGGTGGGGCAGTGGCCCCGGATCGGGCAGGTCAGGGCGGGGGGAGCGGCCCGGAGAGGCCCGGATTGGGTCGGCGATGGGGCTGCTGGTAATCTGGGCAGCTGTGTCTCCTGGACCTATGGGCCCCACCGGCCCTTCGGTCCTGAGGCGCGTGTCAAAGAAACTCATCTGCAGTACCTCTGCAGTACCTGAACCTGAAAAGGCTCTTTCGTGGCGAACATCAAGTCCCAGATCAAGCGGATCAAGACCAACGAGAAGGCGCGTCAGCGCAACAAGGCGGTCAAGTCTTCGCTGAAGACCGCGATCCGCAAGGCCCGCGAGGCCGTTGCCGCTGGTGACTCCCAGAAGGCCGTCGAGGCGACGCGTGAGGCTTCGCGTCAGCTCGACAAGGCTGTCTCCAAGGGTGTCATCCACAAGAACCAGGCCGCCAACAAGAAGTCGGCGCTTGCTTCGAAGGTCGCGTCCCTCCAGGGCTGAAACCCTGTCTGAGCGCCGCCCTGCGGCCGCTCACTTGATTTGACCGCCGGAAGGGACCCAGTGGGCCCTCTCTCCCACTCCTGACCGGCACCTCGGATCCGCACGCGACCTGCGTTCGCCACGCGGGTGCGGATCCTTCCAGAGCTTGAACCGAAAGCCCCGTATCCCGTCCTTCCCCAGGACGGCGGTGCGGGGCTTTCGGCATGTGATTTCGGGCCACGGACGCGGACCGTCCACATTCCAGCAAGGTGGAATTCTGCATTCCGCTCACCGGGAATCCGAACCGCTTCCCCCCTCTCGCGCAAACCCCTGTGATGAAGGCGACAGAACACCGCGGTAATGCCGACCACGAAACTGACGTGTCGTCGCATGGTGCTAGCCTTCGATCTTGTTCGACTTTGGAATGTGTGTGCGGACGGGGTGAACTCCCGCACACCGGGGGGCCAGAGGAGATTCGCCCCCTGCTGACGCGTGGGGGAATCTCAGAGTGTTCGACGGGCCGCAGTCCGCAAGCAAACCTTTGTCGGTGGCACAGGAGCGCGTCTGGTTCGCTCAGGAGCTGGCTCCGGAGAGCCTTCTCTACAACGTCAACGGCTACGTGGAGATTCGCGGCGCTCTCGACGAGGCGCTGTTCGAGAAAGCGCTGCGCCAGGCGGTCGACGAGGCCGAGGCCCTGCACGTCACCTTCGGCGAGGCGGACGGCGTCCCCCGGCAGTCCCTGTGGTCCGGACGCGACTGGCCGCTCCCCCGCATCGACCTCACCGCGGACGACGATCCCCGGGCCACGGCATTCGCGGCCATGCAGTCGGACCTCGAACGGCCCATTGATCTGCTGAATGGTCCACTGTTCAAGCAGATGCTCTTCAAGGTGGGTCCCGACCGGTTCTTCTGGTACATGCGGACGCACCACATCGTGTGCGACGCCTATGCCTTCAATCTCCTCGTGCAGCGCGTTTCCGCGTGCTACTCCGCGCTCACGGACGACGGCCAGGAGATGCCCGCGACGCCTTTCTCGCCGCTCGCCGACTTCCTCGACGAGGACATGAAGTACGCCGAAGGCGAGCGAAGTGCCAGGGACCGTGAGTACTGGCTGGAAAAGTACGGCGACGACCCCGACATTCTGAACCTTCCCGACCGTGCCACCGGGCTGTGGGCCGAGTCGAAGAGCCACGGCTCGTGGCTGGAATCCGATTACTTCGCGGAAATCAAACGGCTGGCGCGTGAGGCGCGGTCGACCTGGCAGGTCACCCTGACCGCCGCCGCCGCGGCCTATCTGCGCCACTTCACCCGCACCGAGGACGTCGTACTCGGTTTTCCGGTCACCGGCCGCCTCACGCCGGTCACCCGGGAGACCCCCGGCATGGCCTCGAACGTGCTGCCGCTGCGGATCGCCGTGCGGCCCGGCATGTCCTTCGCCGACCTGCAACGGCACGTCGGCCAGGAGATGCGCGGCCTGCTGCGCCACCAGCGCTACCGCGGCGAGGACCTCCGCAAGGACCTCGGCCTCGGCGGCCTCTCCCGCCGCATGTTCGGCCCCTCCATCAACTTCCTCCCGCTGGAGGAGGGCCTGCCGTTCGGCCCCTGCCTGGCCTCCGTCCACGGCATGCCCAGCGGGCCCGTGGACGACCTCGTCATCATCTTCGAGGGCGGCTCCGGCGACGACGGCATCGGCGTCCGCGTCACGGGCAACGTCGCCGCGTACGACGCCGACGCCATCACCGCCCACGGACAGCGCTTCGTCGCGTATCTGCGGGCGCTGACCGCCGACCCCGCACGGCCCATCGGCACCCTCGACGTCATGGCGCCAAACGAGCGCGGCCGGGTCCTGGAGGAGTGGAACGGCACCGCGCGCGACCTGGCCGCCGGGACGCTCCCCGCCTGGTTCGAGGCGCAGGCCCTGCGCACCCCCGACGCCACCGCCCTGGTCCACGCGGGCGAGCGGCTGACCTACCGCGAGCTGAACGCGCGGGCCAACCGGCTCGCCCACCGCCTTGTCTCCCGGGGCGCCGGGCCCGAGCGGCTCGTCGGGCTCCTCCTGCCGCGCTCCGTCGAACTGGTCGTCGCCGTCATCGCCGTACTCAAGTCCGGCGCCGGATATCTGCCGATCGACCCGGACGCGCCGGCCGCCCGGATCGAGGCCATCGTCTCCGAGGCCCGGCCCGTCGTCATGATCGACGGCGTCGAGTCCGTACGGGACGTGGACGGGTACCCCGCGAGCGACCTCACCGACGCCGACCGGACCGCGGCGCTGCGGGCCGACCACCCGGCGTACGTGATCTTCACGTCCGGTTCGACGGGCAAGCCCAAGGGCGTGGTGATCTCCCACCGCAACGTCACCCGGCTGCTCTCGGCCACCGAGGAGCAGTACGGCTTCGGCGAGCGGGACGTCTGGACGCTCTTCCACTCCTACGCCTTCGACTTCTCGGTGTGGGAGCTGTGGGGCGCGCTGCTGTACGGGGGCCGTCTGGTCGTCGTGCCGCACGCCGTCTCGCGCTCGCCCGAGGCCTTCCTCGAACTGCTCGCCGACGAGCGGGTCACGGTGCTCAACCAGACCCCGTCGGCGTTCTACCAGCTGATCGAGGCCGACCAGCGGCGCCCCGACACCCGCCTCGCCCTGCGCTACGTCGTCTTCGGCGGTGAGGCGCTGGCCCCGGGCAGGCTCGGCGAGTGGTTCGACCGCCACCCCGACGACCGCCCCACGCTCGTCAACATGTACGGCATCACCGAGACCACCGTGCACGTCACCCAGCACGCCCTCACCCGCGAGTCGGCCGCCGCCGACAGCGGAAGCACCGTCGGCCCCGCACTGCCGGACCTGCGTGCCTACGTCCTGGACGCCGCGCTGCGGCCGGTGCCGCCGGGCGCCGTCGGTGAGCTGTACGTGGCCGGTGCCGGGCTCGCCCGCGGCTACCTCGGCCGCCCGGGGCTCACCGCCGACCGGTTCGTCGCCTGCCCCTTCGGCCCGGCGGGCGCCCGGATGTACCGCACCGGCGACCTGGCCCACTGGACGTCCGGCGGTCTGCTGGTCCACGAGGGGCGCGCCGACCACCAGGTGAAGATCCGCGGCTTCCGGATCGAGCTCGGCGAGATCGAAGCGGCGCTCTCCCACCATCCGCGGGTCGCCCAGGTCGCGGTCGTGGCACGCGAGGACCGGCCGGGCGACAAGCGCCTCGTCGCCTACGTGGTGCCGCGCGACGGCGGCGTCGACCCGTCCGAGCTCCGTTCGTACGCGGGTGAGTCCGTCCCCTCGTACATGGTGCCCTCGGCCGTGGTCACCGTGGACTTCCTGCCGCTGACGCCGAACGGGAAGCTCAACCAGCGTGCGCTGCCCGCGCCGCGGTTCGACGGCGCTTCCTTCGGGCGTGCGCCGCGCACCGCGCACGAGGAGATCCTGCGCGACCTCTTCGCCGAGGTCCTCGGCGTGGAGCAGCTCGGCATCGACGACAACTTCTTCGAGCTCGGCGGCCACTCGCTGCTCGCCACCCGCCTCGCCGTGCGGGTGCGGGCCGAGCTCGGTGCCGAGATCCAGCTGAGCACCCTCTTCGAGTCGCCGACCGTGGCGGGCCTCGCCGCCGCGCTCGCCGCAGGCCCCGCGGCGGGCGCCGCCGTCCGTCCCGCGCTGGTGGCGATGGCCAGGCCCGACGCGGTCCCGCTCTCCTTCGCCCAGCGGCGGCTGTGGTTCCTGCACCAGGTCGAGGGCGTCGGATCGACGTACAACATGCCGCTGGCCCTGCGGCTGCGGGGCGGCCTTGACCGCGAGGCGCTGCGCGCCGCGCTCGGTGACGTCGTCGCCCGGCACGAGTCGCTGCGCACCGTCTTCCCGGAGACCGACGGCGCCGCGCGCCAGACCGTGCTCGCCTCCCCCACCGTGCCGCTGCCGGTGACCGAGACCGACGAGGTGCGCCTGCCCGGCCTGCTGAGCGACGCGGCGCGCACGGACTTCGACCTGTCCCGCGAGATACCGCTGCGCGCCACCCTGTTCAGCCTCGGCGAGCGGGACCACGTACTGGCGCTGGTGCTGCACCACATCGCGGGCGACGAGTGGTCGATGGCCCCGCTGGCCCGCGACCTCGGCACCGCGTACGCGGCCCGCCTTGAGGGCGGCGAGCCTGGCTGGCAGCCGCTGCCCGTCCAGTACGCCGACTACAGCCTGTGGCAGCGCCGGCTTCTCGGCGACGAGAGCGAGCCCGAAAGCCTCGCCCACCAGCAGCTCGCGTACTGGCGCGAGACGCTCGCCGCGCTGCCGCAGGAGCTCGACCTGCCGACGGACCGGCCGCGCCCCGCGGTGTCGGGCCACGAGGGCGCCGCGCTGCCGGTGGCCTTCGACGCGGAGCTGCACCGGGCGCTCGCGGCGCTGGCGGCGGGCCGCGGGGCCACGCTGTACATGGTGCTCCAGGCCGGGCTCGCGACGCTGCTCAGCCGGTTGGGCGCGGGCGAGGACATCCCCATCGGCAGCCCTGTCGCGGGCCGTACGGACGAGGCGCTCGACGACCTCGTCGGGTTCTTCGTCAACACCCTGGTGCTGCGCACCGACACCTCGGGCAATCCCGGCTTCGGCGAGCTCGTGGACCGTGTCAGGTCCACCGACCTGGCGGCCTACGCCCATCAGGACCTGCCGTTCGACCGGCTCGTCGAGGTGCTCAACCCGGCGCGTTCCGCGGGCAGGCAGCCGCTGGTGCAGATCCTGCTCGCGCTCCAGAACACCCCGGAGGCCGGCCTTGAGCTGCCCGGCCTCGACCTCGACCGGTACGCCGTGCATCCCGGCGGGTCCAAGTTCGACCTCTCGCTGAGCCTGACCGAGACCCGGGACGCCGAGGGCGCGCCCGCCGGGCTCGAAGGCTTCATCGAGTACAGCACCGACCTGTTCGACCAGGGCACCGTGGAGCTGATGGTGGCCCGCCTGGGGCGGCTGCTGAGCGCCGCGGCGGCCACGCCCGAGCGGGGCATCGGCGACATCGAGCTGCTCACGGCAGGCGAACACGCCCAGCTGGCCGCCGACTTCAACGACACCCGGCGGGACGTGCCGCGGCTGACCGTGCCCGCGCTCTTCGAGGCACGGGCCGCCGGGTCGCCGGACGCACCCGCCGTCGTCTTCGACGGCACCGGTCCCTTCGACGGCACCAGTCCCTCTGACGGCACCAGCCTGTCGTACGGGGAGCTGAACCGGCGCGCCAACCGCCTTGCCCGCGCGCTGATCGCGCGCGGCATCGGTCCCGAGGACACGGTGGCCCTGATGCTGCCGCGCTCGGCGGAGCTGGTCGTCGCGGTGCTCGCCGTGCTCAAGGCCGGTGCCGCGTATCTGCCCGTCGACCCGGCCTACCCCGCCGACCGCATCGCGTACCTGCTCACCGACGGGGCGCCCCGGCTCACGCTCACGACGGACGCTCTCGCGGGTGGGCTGCCCGCGGGGACGGCGTATTGGACGGCGGAGGAGTTCTGCGGGGGCGGCGCCGGCCATGGCGCTGATCCTGGCGTCGGCGCCGGTCCCGGCTTCTGCGACGCGAACGTGACGGACGCCGAGCGGCTCGGCCCGCTCACGCTCTCCCACGCGGCCTACATCATCTACACCTCGGGATCCAGCGGCCGCCCCAAGGGAGTGGTCTGCACCCACACCGGCGTCGCGAGCCTGCTCGACGCCCGGGGCAATCTCCTCGACCTGGGCCCCGGCGACCGGGTGCTCCAGTTCGCCTCGCTCAGCTTCGACGCGGCGTTCTGGGAGCTGTCCATGGCGCTGCTGTCCGGCGCCACCCTGGTCCTCGCCTCGCCCGACCGGCTGCGGCCCGGAGCCCCGCTGGTCGCGCTCGCCGCCGAGCACGAGGTGACCCATCTGCTCCTTCCGCCGTCCGTGCTCGACGTCCTCGCGCCGTCGGACCTGCCCACGGTGCGCACGCTCCTCGTGGGGGGCGAGGCGTCGTCCGGCGAGCTGGTGGGCCGCTGGTCGCCCGGCCGCCGGATGATCAATGCCTACGGTCCGACGGAGATCACCGTCTGCGCCACGATGAGCGGGCCGCTCTCCGGCGACGCCAAGCCGCCGATCGGCCGGCCGGTCACCAACATGCGGGCCTACGTCCTCGACGCGCGGCTGCGCCCGGTGCCGGTCGGTGTCGTGGGTGAGCTGTATCTGGCGGGTGACGGTGTGGCGCGCGGTTATCTGGGGCGTCCGGGTCTGACCGGTGAGCGCTTCGTGCCCTGCCCGTTCGGGGAGCCCGGCGAGCGCATGTACCGCTCCGGGGACCTCGTCCGCTGGAACGCGGCCGGGGAGATGGAATACCTCGGGCGCGCGGACGACCAGGTCAAGGTCCGCGGCCATCGCATCGAACTCGGCGAGATCGAGTCCGTCCTCACGGCTCATCCGACGGTCGCCCAGGCGGTCGTGGACACGCGGGCCGACCGCCCCGGTCAGCTCGTTGCGTACGTCGTTCCGGCGGACCCTGGCCAGGAGGCGGACGCGGCGGAACTGCGCGCCCACGTCGCCGCCTCGCTGCCGGAGTACATGGTCCCGGCCGCCGTCGTCACCATGGACGTCCTGCCCCTGACCCCGAACGGCAAGCTGGACCGACGCGCCCTGCCCGCACCCGACTTCACCGCCGTCGTGGCAGGCCGCGCCCCGCGCACCCCGCGCGAAGAAGTCCTCTGCGGCCTCTTCGCCGAAGTCCTCGGCGCCCAGCAGGTCGGCATCGACGACAACTTCTTCAACCTCGGCGGACACTCACTGCTCGCAACGCGCCTGGTCAGCCGGGTCCGGTCGGTTCTGGGCATCGAACTGCCCCTGAGCGCACTCTTCGAGACGCCTACGGTGGCCGGACTCGCAGCCGCCACCGCTTCCGCCGAAACCGACACGGCCCGGCCCGCGCTGACGAGGCAATCGCGACCGGACGCGGTACCGCTGTCTTTCTCGCAGCGCCGCCTGTGGTTCCTCAACCGCCTGGAGAGCGCGGGCGCCCTCTACAACATGCCGCTCGCCCTGCGCCTCAACGGCACCCTCGACCGCGAGGCACTCCAGGCCGCGCTCGGCGACGTCATCGCCCGGCACGAATCACTGCGCACCGTCTTCCCCGACACCGACGGCGAAGCCCACCAGAGCGTGCTGGCCGCTTCCTCCGTGCCGCTGCCCATCACCGAGACCGACGAGCGGGAGCTTCCCGGGCTGCTGAGCGCGGCAGTGGGGGCGGGCTTCGACCTTTCGACCCAGATACCGGTGCGGGCGGGCCTGTTCAAGCTCGGTGCCACCGAGCACGTGCTCTCGCTGGTCCTGCACCACATCGCGGGCGACGGCTGGTCCATGGGGCCTCTCGCCAACGACCTCGGCACGGCCTACGCGGCGCGCGTCGAAGGCGCCGCCCCGAACTGGCAGCCCCTGCCGGTCCAGTACGCCGACTACGCCCTCTGGCAGCGTCAACTCCTCGGCGACGAAACCGAGTCGGACAGCATCGCGCACGCCCAGCTCGACTACTGGCGCGAGACACTGGCGGGGCTCCCGGACGAACTGAACCTTCCGTCGGACCGGCCGCGGCCCGCCGAGGGAAGCCACCGTGGTGGCCGTGTCGCCGTGGAGTGGGACGCCGAACTGCACCAGCGGCTCGTGGAGTTCGCCCGTGAGTCGTCCTCGTCGGTCTTCATGGTCGTGCAGGCCGCCCTCGCGACGCTGCTGAACCGGCTCGGTGCCGGGGACGACATCCCCATCGGCAGCCCCATCGCCGGACGCACCGACGAAGCACTCGACGACCTCATCGGCTTCTTCACCAACACCCTGGTCCTGCGCACCGACGTCTCCGGGCAGCCCACCTTCCGCGAGCTGCTCACCCGCGTACGCACCACCGACCTCGACGCCTACGCCCACCAGGACATCCCCTTCGAGCGCCTCGTCGAACTCGTCAACCCCTCCCGCTCCCGCGCACGCCACCCCCTCTTCCAGGTGCTCCTCGCCTTCCAGAACACCCCTGAGGCGTCCCTCGAACTGCCCGGTCTCACCGTCGGGATCGAGCCGGTCGGCATCGGTGTCGCCAAGTTCGACCTGTCGATCAACGTCCAGGAGCGGCACGGGAATCAGGGCCCCGCGGGGATCGGCGGCACGCTGGAGTACAACGGCGACCTCTTCGACCACGACACCGCGGCCGGGCTCACCGCGCGCCTCACCCACACCCTGCGTGCCCTCCTGGCGGACCCGGACCTCCCGGTCAGCCGAGTGGAGCTGCTCGGCGCGGACGAGCGCCGGCGCATCCTGACCGACTGGAACGACACCGCGGTCCCGGTCCTGCACGACACCCTGCCCGCCCTCTTCGAGACCCAGGCCGCCCGCACCCCGGACACCGACGCCGTCATCCACGACGGCACCACCCTCAGCTACGCCGAGCTCAACACGCTCGCCAACGGTGTGGCGCGGCAGCTGACCGAGCGTGGCGTGGGCCCCGAGGACCTGGTGGCGGTGGCCATGCGGCCGTCGCCGCGGCTGCTCGCCGCGCTGCTCGGCGTACTCAAGGCCGGTGCCGCCTATCTGCCGGTGGACTGCGATTATCCGGCCGACCGCATCGCGCACATGCTGCGGGACTCGGCGCCCGCGCTGCTCCTGACCACGGAGGAGACGGTCGCCGGGCGGGCGGAGTTCGACGGCATCAGCCCCGGCGACGGTGACAGCGTCGGGGGGCCGTCCGGGCTGCCGCGGCTCTTCGGTGACCGCGTACCGCCCGTCGCCGAGAACCCGGACGACGAGCGGCGGACCCGTCCGCTGCTGCCGCACCACCCTGCGTACGTCATCTACACCTCGGGTTCCACCGGCGTCCCCAAGGGCGTCGTCGTGGAGCAGCGCAACCTCGTCGACTACCTGGAGTGGGCGGGTCGGAGCTACCCGAGCGCGGGCGGTTCCGCGCTCCTGCACTCCTCGGTGTCCTTCGACATGACGGTCACCGCACTGTTGACGCCGCTGACCGTCGGCGGCTCCGTGTGCGTGGGCAGCCTCGACGAGGCCGGGCTCCCTGCTGCCGCACCGACCCTGCTCAAGGGCACACCCAGCCATCTGCCGCTGCTCGAAGCCCTTCCCGGGCACGCGTCACCGTCCGGCGACCTGCTGCTCGCGGGCGAGGCGCTGTCCGTCGAGGCGCTGGAGAGCTGGCGTTCCGCCCACCCCGGGGTGACCGTGCGGAACGTCTACGGTCCGACCGAGACGACCGTCAGCTGCTCGGAGCACCGGATCGCTCCCGGCACGGGCCCGGATTCCGGAGCGCTGCCGATCGGCCGCCCGCTGTCCAACACCCATCTCTACGTGCTCGGTTCGGGGCTCATGCCTGTCCCGGCCGGAGTACCCGGAGAGCTGTATGTCGCCGGACGCGGTGTGGCGCGGGGTTATCTGGGGCGTCCGGGTCTGACCGGTGAGCGCTTCGTGCCCTGCCCGTTCGGGGAGCCCGGCGAGCGCATGTACCGCACCGGGGACCTCGTCCGCTGGAACGCGGCCGGAGAGCTGGAATACCTCGGGCGCGCGGACGACCAGGTCAAGGTCCGCGGCTTCCGCATCGAACCCGGCGAGATCGCCGCCGTCCTGGATCGCCACCCCACCATCGCCCACTCCGCAGTCGTCGTACGCGAAGACCGACCCGGCGACAAACGCCTCGTCGCGTACGTCGTCCCCGCGAACCCCGGCCAGGAGGCGGACGCGGCGGAACTGCGCGCCCACGTCGCCGCCTCACTCCCCGAATACATGGTCCCGGCCGCCGTCGTCACCATGGACGCGATCCCGCTCTCCCCCACCGGCAAGGTGCACCGCGAGGCGCTGCCCGCCCCGGACTACGACGCGGCGATCTCGGGGCGTGCCCCGCGCACCCCGCGCGAGGAGGTCCTCTGCGGCCTGTTCGCCGAGGTCCTCGGCCTCACCAGGGTCGGCATCGACGACAACTTCTTCGATCTGGGCGGGCATTCACTGCTCGCCACCCGCCTGGTCAGCCGGGTCCGGTCGGTCCTCGGGATCGAGCTGCCGCTCGCCACCCTGTTCGAGGCCCCGACGGTGGTGGGACTGGCCGCCGTGTCGACCGGCGCCGAAGCGGCCCGCCCGGCGCTGGCGCGGCAGACGCGTCCTGAGCCGTTGCCGCTGTCCTTCGCCCAGCACCGCCTGTGGATGCTGAGCCGTCTGCACGACGCGGACGCCCTCTACAACATGCCTGTGGTGCTGCGCCTCACCGGCACCGTGGACCGCGAGGCCCTCCAGAGCGCGCTCGGCGACGTCATCGCCCGGCACGAGTCGCTGCGCACCGTCTTCACCGAGACCGACGGGCACGCCGAGCAGCGGATCCTCGCCCCGGCCCAGGCCGCCTTCGCCCTGTCCGTCACGCGGACCGACGAGCGGGAGCTGCCGGGGCTGCTGAGCGCGGCAGCGGGGGCGGGCTTCGACCTGTCGTCCCAGATACCGGTGCGGGCAGGCCTGTTCACGCTGGACGAGACCGATCACGTACTGCTCCTCTCGCTGCACCACATCGCGGGCGACGGCTGGTCCATGGGCCCCCTCGCCAATGACCTCGGCACGGCCTACGCGGCCCGCCTGAAGGGCGAGACCCCCGGCTGGCAGCCTCTGCCGGTCCAGTACGCCGACTACGCCCTCTGGCAGCGTCAACTCCTGGGCGACGAAGCCGAGTCGGACAGCGTCGCGCACGCCCAGCTCGGCTACTGGCGCCGGCAACTCGGCGCTCTACCCGAGGAACTGGAGCTGCCCACCGACCGGCCGCGTCCGGCGGAGGCGAGCCACCGTGGTGGCCGTGTCGCCGTGGAGTGGGACGCCGAACTGCACCAGCGGCTCGTGGCGTTCGCCCGTGAGTCGTCCTCGTCCGTCTTCATGGTCGTGCAGGCCGCCCTCGCGGCCCTGCTGAACCGGCTG
Organism: Streptomyces sp. NPDC057302; assembly: GCF_042667685.1. Taxonomy (NCBI): domain Bacteria; kingdom Bacillati; phylum Actinomycetota; class Actinomycetes; order Kitasatosporales; family Streptomycetaceae; genus Streptomyces; species Streptomyces sp. NPDC057302. The sequence continues at coordinate 84,192 of NZ_JBHUZJ010000006.1, forward strand.
GGTGCCGGGGACGACATCCCCATCGGCAGCCCCATCGCCGGACGCACCGACGAAGCGCTCGACGACCTCATCGGCTTCTTCACCAACACCCTGGTCCTGCGTACCGATGTCTCCGGGCAGCCCACCTTCCGTGAGCTGGTCTCCCGCGTCCGGTCCACCGACCTCGACGCCTACGCCCACCAGGACATCCCCTTCGAGCGCCTCGTCGAACTCGTCAACCCGACCCGATCCCGCGCACGACACCCCCTCTTCCAGATCCTGCTGGCCTTCCAGAACAACCCGGAGACCGCCCTCGAACTGCCCGGCCTCACCATCGGAGCCGAGCCGGTCGACGTCGGCGTCGCCAAGTTCGACCTGTCGCTGAGCCTGCGGGAGGACACGGACGGGCAGAGCGCCGCCGGGATCCGCGGCATGCTCGAATACAGCACCGATCTCTTCGACCCCGAGAGCGCCGCCCTGATCGCGGACCGCCTGAAGCGGCTGCTGCGCGCCGTCGTCACCGATCCGGACCTTCCGGTCGGCCTGCTCGACGTGCTCGGACCGGACGAGCGGCACCGGACCCTGGTCGAGTGGAACGACACGGGCGTGGCCGTTCCCGGGCTCGGTTCGACGGCGCACGAGACGTTCGCGGAGCAGGCGCGGCTGCGGCCGGACGCCGTGGCCGTCACCTCCGGCTCCCGGCATCTGACGTACGGCGAACTGGACCGCAGGGCCAACGGGCTGGCCCACCGGCTGGTCGGTCTCGGTGTGCGTCCCGAGGACCGGGTCGCCGTGCTGATGGAGCGGTCGGCGGACCTCGTGGTCGCCCTGCTCGCCGTCCTCAAGGCCGGCGCGGCCTACGCTCCGCTGCACGAGAGCTACCCGGACGAACGCATGCGGGACGTGCTGAGCGGTTCCGGCGCCCGGGTCCTGGTCACCGACCTCGCCTGGCGCGAGCGGGGCGTGCCGGAGAACGCCGCGACGGTCGTCCTCGCCGATGAGGGCGGGGTCGCGGAGAACGCGCCGCTGGTTCCGGGGCTTTCGGATGCTCTCGCGTACGTCATGCACACCTCCGGTTCGACCGGGGAGCCCAAGGGCATCGCGATCTCCCACCGCTCGCTCCTGGAGCTCGCTCTCGACCCGTCCTGGGCGGAGGGGGGCCGCCATGAGCATGTGCTGATGCACGCCCCGTACGCCTTCGACATCTCCGACTACGAGCTGTGGGTTCCGCTGCTCTCCGGCGCGCGGGTCGTGCTCGCGCCCCCCGGCGAGCCGGACATCGCCGAGCTCAAGCGGCTGATCGTCGAGGAGGGCATCACCGGCGTCCACTTCACGGCGGGGCTGTTCCGCGTCGTCGCGGACGACCTGGGGGACGCGCTCGGCGGCGTCAGGGAGATCCTCACCGGCGGCGACGTGGTGTCGGTCGCGGCGGTCGAGAGCGTGCTGCGCGCCGCTCCGCACGTGGCCGTCCGCCACCTGTACGGGCCGACCGAGATCACCCTGTGCGCCACGACGCACCTCGTCACCGCCGCTGACGCCCTCGGCGACCGGCTGCCGATCGGCAGGCCGATGGCCAATACGCGGACGTACGTGCTCGATGCCGCGCTCGCGCCGGCGCCGGTGGGCGCCGTCGGCGAGCTGTACATCGCGGGCGCGGGGCTGGCGCGCGGCTATCTGGACCGGGCCGCGCTCACGGGTGAGCGGTTCGTCGCCGATCCGTACGGCCCCGCGGGTTCCCGCATGTACCGCACGGGTGACCTGGCGCGCTGGCTGCACGACGGCACGCTGGAGTTCGCGGGGCGGGCCGACGACCAGGTCAAGGTGCGCGGCTTCCGCATCGAGCCGGGCGAGGTCGAGGCGGCGCTCACCCGCCATCCCTCGGTCGCGCAGAGCGCGGTCGTCGTCCGCGAGGACCGTCCCGGCGACAAGCGTCTCGTCGCCTACGTCGTCGCCGCCGCGGATGCGGGCCGGGGGAACATACCCGACTTCGACGCGTCCCAACTGCGGGCCCATGTCGGCGGCTTGCTGCCCGACTACATGGTCCCGTCGGCCGTGGTCACCTTGGACGAGCTGCCGCTGACCCCCAACGGCAAGCTGGACCGGGCCGCGCTGCCCGCTCCCGTCTACCGCACCGGATCCGCCGCCGCGCCCCGCACCGAGCGGGAGGTACTGCTGTGCCGTCTGGTCGCCGAGGTGCTCGGCCTGGAGCAGGTGGGCGTGCAGGACAACTTCTTCGAGCTCGGCGGGGACAGCATCGGCTCGATCCAGCTGGCGAGCCGGGCCCGCGCGGCCGGCCTCGCGCTCGCCCCGAAGGACGTCTTCCGCACCCGCACACTCGCCGAACTGGCTTCGGTCGCCGGTGAGTTGACGGCATCCGACGTGACGCTCGCCGCCGATGACGGTGTGGGTGACGTACCGCTGACGCCGGTCATGCACGATCTGCGCGCACGCGGCGGCAGTCTGGACGGACTGCTCCAGGCGGTGCTCCTCCAGGTCCCCGCCGACCTCACCGAGACGGGGCTCGCCGCGACGCTTCAGGCGGCCGTGGACCAGCACGACGTCCTGCGCCTCGAAGTCACGGACGACGAGGTCGTGGGCGACGACTGGCGCCTGCGGGTGCGGGCCACCGGCACGGTGTCCGCCGCCGAGCAGCTGCGCCGCGTCGACACGGCGGGCATGGACACGGAGTCGGCCCGCGCGCTGATGGCCAAGGAGGCGACCGCCGCGGGCGAGCGCCTCTCGCCGCGCGACGGCGTGCTGTTCCAGGCCGTCTGGTTCGACGCGGGTACGAACACTCCCGGCAGGCTGCTCCTGACGATCCATCACCTGGCGGTGGACGGGGTGTCCTGGCGCGTCCTGCTGCACGACCTGAGCACGGCCTGGAGCGCCGTCGCCGCGGGGTCCGCGCCCCGGCTCGAAAGGGTGGGCACGTCCTTCCGGCGCTGGTCGGAGCTTCTGACCGAGGAGGCCGCGCGGCCCTCCCGTACGGCCGAACTCGCCTACTGGACCGCCCTGCACGAGCGGCCCGAGCGGCCCATCGGCGTACGGGAACTCGACCCGGCACGGGACACCACCGCCACGGCACGCTCGCTCACGGTCGCGCTGCCCGCGGCGGTGACGGACGCCGTGCTGTCCCGGGTGCCCGCCGCCTACAACGCGGGCGTCAACGACGTGCTGCTCACCGCGCTCGCCCTGGCGTCGCTGGCCGGCCGCGACGAGCCCGACGACGGCCCGGTGCTCGTGGAGGTCGAGGGCCACGGCAGGCACGAGGACCTGGTGGAGGGGCTCGACCTGTCCCGCACCCTCGGCTGGTTCACGAGCGTCCACCCCGTGCGCATCGAGCCGGGCGGCGTCGACTGGGACGATCTGTGGCAGGCGGGGCCCACGGTCTCCGAGGTGCTCAAGCGCACCAAGGAGCAGCTGCGGACCGTGCCGGGACAGGGCCTGGGCCACGGCCTGCTGAGGTACCTCAACGCGGAGACCGCCCCGGCGCTCGCCGCCCTGCCCGTCCCGCAGATCGGCTTCAACTACCTGGGCCGGTTCGACGGTTCGGGGCAGCCGGCCGACTGGGGCCTGGCCCCCGAGGCCACGCGGGACGACGGCGCGGGGATCCCGCCGGGCACCGCGATGCCGCTGCGCAACCCGCTCGCGGTCAACGCCATGACGCGGCCGGGACCGGACGGCCCCGAGCTGCGCGCCGTGTGGACGTGGCCGGACGGCCTGCTGAGCGAGGCGCGGGTGTCCGCGATCGCGGACACCTGGGTGCGTGCGCTGACCGTGATGGCCCGGCACGTGGAGCGGACCGACGCCGGTGGCGCGACGGCATCGGACTTCGACCTGGTCAGCCTTGACCAGGGCGAGATCGAGGCGTTCGAGGACGAGTTCGCCCTCGATGATTTCGGCGATTTCGGCGATCTCGACGAGTACGACCAGTTCGACGAGGACGAGGACAAGGACGGGGACCAGGGATGAAGCGCGAATCGGGCGCGAGGCGCGCTCCGGCACGCATTGAGGACGTGCTGCCGCCGACGGCCCTCCAGGAGGGCTTCCTGTTCCACTCGATGTACGACGAACAGGGCGCGGACGTCTACCACTTGCAGTTCGTCTTCGACCTGCGCGGGGACCTGGACCCCCTGGCCCTGCGCCGGGCGGCCGACGGGCTGCTGCGGCGGCACAGCAACCTGCGGGGAGCGTTCCGCCAGCGCCGTAACGGCGAATCGGTGCAGGTCGTCCTGGAACGCGTACGGGTTCCGTGGATCGAGCTCGACCTCTCGGCGCTCCCCGCGACCGAGCGTGCGCAGCGGCTCGCCGACGCGCTGGCCGACGACCGTGCGACCCGGTTCGACCTCAAGAAGCCGCCGCTCGTCCGCTGCCGGCTGATCCGGCTCGCCGAGGCCGAGTACCGCTTCGTGCTGACGAGTCATCACATCCTGCTCGACGGCTGGTCGGTGCCCCTGCTGCTGCACGAGCTCTTCACCATGTACGCGCAGGGAGGCAGCGACCACACGCTGCCTCCCGTCCACCCCTACCGCGACTACCTGCGCTGGCTGGCGGGGCGCGACCGCACGGAAGCCACCGATGCCTGGCAGCGGCACCTCGCGGGCCTGGAGGGTCCGACCCTGCTCGGCCCGCCCGGCGCGGGCCGCGAGACCGTGCTGCCCGATGAGGCCGAAGCCGAGCTCGACGCGGAACTGACCGCGGGCATAGCGGAGTTCGCCCGGCGCGGCGGCCTCACCCTGAACACGGTGGTCCAGGGCGCGTGGGCGCAGGTGCTCGGCGCGCTCACCGGCAGCGACGACGTCGTCTTCGGCGCGACGGTCTCGGGGCGGCCGCCGGAGCTTCCCGGCGTCGAGTCGATGATCGGTCTCTTCGCCAACACCGTCCCGGTGCGGCTCCGCCTCGACCCGGCCCGGTCCGTCGCGGACACGATGGCGCAGCTCCAGAGCGAGCGCTCGTCCCTCGCTGCGTACGAGTACGTCGGCCTCGGGGAGATCCAGCAGCTGGCCGGGACGGGCGGTGAACTCTTCGACACGCTCTACGTCTTCGAGAACTACCCCGCCCCTTCCGGTGACGGCAAGCCCGCCTACCAGGGCCTGGAGATCGCGGGCACGGAGGGCCAGGGCGCCGCCCACTACCCCCTGACGCTCACGGTGCTGCCCGGCCCGCGGCTCCGGTTCCGGCTCACCTACCGGCCCGACCTGTTCACCCGCGAGACGGTCCTCGGCTGGGCCGAGCGGCTGCGCCGGGTGCTGCGGGCCGCCGTGGCCGACCCCGGGCTTCCGGTCGCGCGGGTGGACGTCCTTGACTCCGGGGAGCGGCGGCGCGTCCTTGAGGAGTGGAACGACACCGCGGCCGGGCTCTCGGAGCAGTGCTGGTTCCAGCTCTTCGAGGAGCAGGCGCCGCGCACCCCTGAGGCCGTGGCACTGTGGCGGGACGGCGACATCATCACGTACGCCGCGCTGAACGCCGAGGCCAACCGTCTCGCACGCCTTCTGGTGACCCGCGGCGCCGGGCCCGAGACGCTCGTCGCCCTCGCACTGCCCCGCTCCCCGCAACTGGTCGTCGCGCTGCTGGCCGTCCAGAAGGCGGGCGCCGCCTACCTTCCGGTGGACCTGGGGCATCCGCGCGAGCGTGTCGCGGCCATCCTCGCCGAGGCCGGGCCGCCGGTGGCCCTGACCACTCTGGAGGACCGCCACCTGCTGCCCGAGGGCCAGGTGACGCTCTGCCTCGACGACCCGGAGCTGCGTGCGGACCTGGCGGAGCGGGACGGGCACGACCTGACCGACGCGGACCGCACCGCCGCGCTGCGGCCCGATCACCCGGCCTACGCGATCTTCACCTCGGGTTCCACGGGCGCGCCCAAGGGGGTCGTGGTGCCCCACCGGGCGCTGCTCAACTTCCTGACCGCGATGGGCGGCACGTTCCCGCTGGGCACGGCGGACCGGATGCTCGCGGTGACCACGGTCGCCTTCGACATCCACGCGCTCGAGCTGCAACTGCCGCTGCTCACCGGGGCGAGCGTGGTCGTGGCCGAGCGGGACGCGGTGCTCGACCCCGCGGCCCTGGGCGACCTGATCCGCCGCAGCGGGGCGACGGTCATGCAGGCGACGCCCACGCTCTGGCACTCGCTGCTGGCCGAGCAGGCGTCCGCCGCGGAGGGCCTGCGGATGCTGGTGGGCGGCGAGGCGCTGCCCGCCACGCTGGCCGCCCGGATGCGGGAGACGGGCGCGGAGGTCACCAACCTCTACGGGCCGACGGAGACGACGGTGTGGTCGACGTCGGTCACGATCGAAGGGCCCGCGCCCACCATCGGCCGTCCGATCCTCAACACCCGCGCCTACGTGCTCGACGGCGCCCTGCGCCCGGTCCTTCCCGGTGTGGCCGGAGAGCTGTACCTGGCGGGCGAAGGGCTGGCCCGGGGCTATCTGGGCCGTCCCGCGCTCACTTCGGGGCGTTTCGTGGCGGACCCGCACGGGGCCCCGGGGTCGCGGATGTACCGCACGGGTGACCTGGCGCGCTGGACCCCGGACGGCGAGCTGGAGTACCTCAGCCGCACCGACCACCAGGTGAAGGTGCGAGGACACCGCATCGAGCTGGGCGAGATCGAGACGGCGCTCGTCGCCGACGCCCGGGTGACACAGGCCGCGGTGGTGGTCCGCGAGGACCGCCCCGGCGACAAGCGGGTCGTCGGGTATGTGGTGGCCGCTTCCGCGGGAGACTCCCCGGCCCCTGGCCCTGGTGCCTCCGATGCTGTCTCCGAGAACCTGTCCGAAGCCCTGCGGGCGCACGTCCGCGACCGCCTCCCGGAGTACATGGTCCCCTCGGTCGTCGTCACGCTGCCCGCCCTGCCGCTCACGCCCAACGGCAAGCTGGACCGCAGGGCGCTCCCGGCGCCCGACGTCACGGCGGGCCGCGGCACCGGCGGGCGGGCGCCGCGCACCCCGCGGGAAGAGCTGCTGTGCGGGCTCTTCGCGGAGGTGCTCGGCCTCGCATCGGTCGGCATCGACGACGACTTCTTCGATCTCGGCGGCCACTCGCTGCTCGCCACCCGTCTCGTCAACCGCGTCCGCGCCGAGCTGGGCACCGGCACCTCGATCCGCAGCATCTTCGAGGCGCCGACGGTCGCCGGGCTCTCCCGGCGGCTGCACCAGGACGACGACCCGTTCGCCACCCCGCTGCGGCTGCGGGCGGGTAAGCGGGACAGCACCCCGTACTTCCTGATCCACCCGGTGGTCGGCATCGGCTGGTGCTACTCCGGGTTCATCACGCGCCTGGGCCAGGACACCCCCGTCTACGCCCTTCAGGCCCGCGGCCTGAACGCCGGTGAGGAGTGCGCGGCCGATCTCGCGGAGATGGCCGCGGACTATGTGGCCCAGATCCGCGCGGTCCGGCCGACGGGCCCCTACCGCCTGGCCGGCTGGTCGTTCGGCGGCCTGGTGGCCCACGAGATCGCCACCCGGCTGCAGAGCGAGGGCGCCGGGGTCGAACTGCTCGCGCTGCTGGACTCCTACCCCGCACGGGCCGAGGAGTCGTTCGCCCCCGAAGGCGATCCGCAGGGCGATCTGGAGCAGGAGATCCTCGCCGTCCTCGCGGCGGCGCTCGGCCCGGCGGCGGACGACCGGGACAAGCCCCTGTCGGCTGCGGAGATCGCCGGGCTGCTGCGCGAGCAGGACAGCCCGCTGGCCGGTATCGGGGAGGCCGGGATCGCGGCGTTCAACCGTGTCGCCACCAACAACCGCCGTATCGCCGGGGAGTTCGAGCCCGGCGTGTTCCGGGGCGACGTCCTGGCCTTCCGTTCAGGGCGGGCCGAGGGGTCGCACCCGTACGCCGTCAAGGCGTGGGACTCCCACGTGACGGGTGAGATCCATGAGTACGAAGTGGACTGCACGCACCTTGAGATGACCACCCCGGCCGCGCTGGACGTGATCACTCGGGTACTCAACGACCGGATGTCCGGTCCACGACAAGGAGAGGCAACACCATGACGACCAACCCCTTCGAGGACGACAACGGCAGCTACCTGGTCCTGGCCAACGCCGAGGGCCAGCACTCCCTGTGGCCGGCCTTCGCCGACGTACCGGCCGGCTGGGAGCGGGTGCACGGCGAGGACACCCGCCAGGCCTGCCTGGACCACATCGAGCGGAACTGGACGGACATGCGTCCCAAGAGCCTGGTCGATGCCATGAACTCCAAGAACGCCGAACGGGTCTAGCGACTCGGGGAATTGGTGAGAGCGTGTATATGACCGAGAAGGCGTCGGTGGGGGGATCCGCTGAGCACCTCGAGCAGGAGAAGACCGGCGTCGGCGGGGCGGCCCTGGGCCGCGGCACCGTCCGCGACCACAACCGGGCGCTGCGGCAGGCCCATGACGCGGTGACCGCCTGGACGCATCGGGCACTGGGGCCGGGCCACACCGATTTCCGCGGTTTCCCGTACCGCGAGGTCGTCGACTACTACCAGCGGGTGGGCAAGCTCGCCGTCTCCACCGAGTTGGTCGCCGCCCTGCGCGGGGCCCGGCTCGGCGTCGAGTGCTCGGGGCGTGCCCGCCCCTGGTCGTCGCCGGACGCCTGGGTGTTCGACAGCTGGCTTCCCCTGACCTTCACCGACCGGCCCATGAACTACGTCTCGTACGCCGGGAACGACGTACTGGGAGTGGCCCAGTGGACGGCGGACGGCACACCGGAAGCCGCCGACCTGGCCGACGACCGGCTGATGGCGGTGCTGCTCGCCGATGTCGTGACGCGCGAGACCGAGGCGCTGGCGGCCGACGGGAGCGACCCCCGTCAGCGCACCCGCACCACGGCCGTCTGGCAGGCCCTGGCCCGCCTCGCCGACTACGCCCCCACGGGCCTGACCGACACCGCGCCGCTTGACACGCTGCGCGGGGCGCTCGGCGGCCCCGACGAGGAGGCCGCGGCGGACGCCGCGCGGGCAGCGGTGGCCGCCGTCCTGGCCGAGGCGCCGCCCGCGCTTCCGAGGGCCGTGGAGATGGCGCTGCTTCCGGTCACGACGCTGCACGACGAGCGGATGTTCATCCGCTCCATCCAGCTGTTCGAGCGGCTGTTCACGCTGACGGCGCGGGCGCTGACCACGGCGGTCGAGGCGGTCCGCGCGGACCGCCCGGCCGACGCGGCGGCCGTGCTGGAGACGGCGGCGAGCCGGCTCTCCGGCTCCACGGGGCCGCTCTACCGGGTGCTGACCACGATGCCGCCGGAGTCGTTCGCGGTGATCCGGGACCACACCCATGGCGCGAGCGCCATCCAGTCGAGGCCCTATCAGCTGGTCGAGACGGTGAGCGCCAAGCGCGAGGGCGGGACGCACCGGCCGGAGAAGGGCCCGCTGTTCACCTTCGACGCCACGCTGCAGGAGCAGTTCCTGCAGCGGGCCGCGGGCTGGTCGACGCGGGACGCGCGTCGTCTGCAGGACGCCATGCACCGGCTCGACACCAACTGGCGCGGGATGAAGCGCACGCACTGGGGCGTCACGATGAAGATCATCGGGCGGGTGCCCGGCACCGGCGGCACGGCGGGTGCCGATTACCTCAAGGCGGCGGCGGACATGGGGCTCTTCCCGCTGATCACGGCGGCCTGAGGCCGCGCTCGGGTGCCACTCGGGGGCGCTCGCCCCGACCGGGGGTCATGCCCGCGGGCCGCTACGGCCGCCGCGGGCATGACCTCCGGACCGGGTCAGAGGTGGACCGTGCGCAGATCGCCCGCGGCCGCGAGGTCGGGACAGCCGGACAGCAGGAGCGCCTCGCGCAGTTCGGTGTGCAGCAGTTCGAGCACGAGCCGCACCCCGGCCTCGCCGTCCGCGGCAAGGCCCCAGAGCACCGGACGGCCGCACAGCACCCCGTCGGCGCCCAGTGCCACGGCACGCAGGACGTCCATACCGGTGCGTACGCCGCTGTCGAACAGCACCGAGCACCGGCCGCCGACCGCGTCGAGGACCTCCGGCAGCGCGGTGACGCTCGGCACGGCGGCGGCGAACTGCCGGCCGCCGTGGTTGGAGACGATCACCCCGTCGGCGCCCAGGTCCACGGCGCGTTCGGCGTCCCGCGGATCCAGGATTCCCTTGAGGACCAGCGGGAGCCTCGTCCGTCCGCGCAGCCAGGCCAGGTCGTCCCAGCCGATCGCCGGGTCGAAGGCCGCGGCGGTGTGGGTGGCCACCGCCGAACTTCCGGCCTGCCGCGTGTGCGCGGCGGAGACCGGGGCGGGACCGAGGTTCGCCGCCACCACGTCGGAGGGCAGCGAGAATCCGTTGCGCACGTCGCGCAGCCTGCGGCCCATGTGGGGCACGTCGACCGTGACGACCAGGGCCTCGCACCCCGCGTCCTCGGCCCTGCGGACCAGGTCGAGCACCACGTCACGGTCGTGCACCCAGTACAGCTGGAACCAGACGGGACCGCCGACCGAGGCGATCTCCTCCAGGGTGAAGCTGCTCAACGTACTGATGATGAAGGGCACTTGGGCGTCCCGGGCGGCGCGTGCCGCCGCGAGTTCCCCGTCCGCGTGCAGCAGCCTCTGGTACGCCATCGGGGCCACGGCCACCGGCATCCCCGCCGTGGTGGCGAGCAGTTTCGCGGTCGTGTCGGCCTCGCCGGTGCCGCCCAGGACGCGGGGCAGCAGCCGGACCCGGTCGAGCGCGGTCCTGTTGGCGGCCTGGGTGGACTCGTCGCCGCTGCCGCCGTCGACGAAGTCCCGTACGTCGTGCGGCAGTCGTTCGCCCGCGACGCGGGCCACGTCGGCGATGCAGAGCGGGGTCACCGGCCGCCGTCCTGCTGCGCCCGCTCCATCTCCATCTCGACCGCGGTGTAGAGCGCCTTGATGTTGCCGCTGCCGAACGTGCGTGCGCCCAGGCGCTCGATGACCTCGAAGAACAGGGTGCCGCGCGGGTGGACCGACTTCGTGAAGATCTGCAGCAGCTGGCCGTCCTGGTCCTCGTCCACCAGGATGTTGAGCGCGCGGAGCTGGTCGACCGAGTGCCGCAGCAGGCTGAGGCGCTCCGGTACGAGGTCGTAGTACGCCGAGGGTGTCTTGAGGAAGGCGAGACCGCCGCCGCCGAGAAGGGTCACGTCCCGCACGATGTCGTCCGTGGCGAACGCGATGTGCTGGACGCCCGCCCCGCCGTGCTCCTTGACGAACTTGTCGATCTGGCCCGGCTCACGGGACGTGTCCGGCTCGATCAGGGTGAGCGTCACCGTGCCGGAGCGGCTCTGGACCACCTTGGAGTCCATGGCCTGGCCGCCGACGACGATGCGCTCGGTGAAGACCATCTCGAAGTCGAGGACGCTCTCGTAGAACGCGACCGTGGGCGACAGTTGGCCGGCCTCCAGGCACACGGCGAAGTGGTCGATCGTGTGCAGCCCCGCGGCGGGCGCGTCCACGGATCCGTCCGTGGACGCGGTCGCGCCCTCGTCGGTCACCGGCGTCAGGCCGGGCAGCGCCTGGGCTCCCGTGCCCGCCGGGCGCTGCACGAACGTGTGGGTCACGTCGCCGAACGCGGCTATGGACGCGGTGACGACGCCGTCGTGGTCCTGCGGCGCTGCGACCGGGCGGGCGCCCCGGCGCACCGCCTCTTCGTAGGCGGCAGCGGCGTCCGGCGTGCTCAGCGCGATGTCCGACACACCGTCACCATGGCGCTCCGCATAGGCGGCTGCCGCGTGGTCGGCGCCCCGGGCGTCGGTCAGCACGAACCGGATGCCGGATCTGCCGACGGCGGCACGGGCCTCGCCTGCTTGCGCGGCGTCCGTGGTCGCCACCGAGCGGGCATAAACGCTCAGGCCGTAGCTCTCCGTGAAGAATGCGGTGGCGGCGTCGAGGTCGCCCACGGAGAAGCCGACGTGGTCGATTCCGAGTTCATCAAAGGGACTCATTTTCTTCTTCCTTCTTCATGCAGGCCGAACAACAGTTTTCGGGCAGGGGAATCCTGTCCGCGGATTCCAGATGCAGCGGTGCTACTAACGGATGCTGAACACCGGGCGGGGATTTTGTGTGTCAGACACCGCATTGCTCGCGAATGAACTCCGCGAGACGGTCGACGCCGATCGTGATGTCGTCCGGGGACAGATAGCTGAAGGACAGCCGGATCTGCTGTCGCGGCCGTCCGTCGCCGTAGAAGTGGTGCATGGGGGTCCACAGGACCCGGTGCCGGCGCGCGGAATGCTCGAGCAGTTCGTCGTCGACCGGGAAGGGGACCGTGATGACGACGAAGAATCCGCCCGCCGGCGTATTCCAGGTCACCTCGGGACGGCTTCCCGCGGGGAAGTTCCGCTCGAGTTCCTTGAGCAGATGCCGGAGGTTTCCCTGGTACAGCTCCGTTTCCCGTACGTTCGCCGCGCGCAGGCTGTAGTCGTTCTCCAGGAGCTTTCCGCCGATCACCGCCTGGGCGACCGGTGGGGTGTTCACCGTGAGCATGCTCTTGATCTTCGCCAGTTGGTCGGCGAAGAGTTCGGTCCCGCCGTCCGCCGTCGCCACCTGCTGGTCGGCGACCACAAATCCGATCCGCGCACCCGGGAGGCCGGTCTTGGCGTACGAACCGAGGTAAACGACGCGCCTGTCCCGGTCGAGGGACTTGAGCGTCGGGAGCGGTTCGATGCCGGTGGCCTGAAAGATCCCGTAAGGGTTGTCCTCAAGGATGAGGAAGTCGTGCTCGCCGGCCAGCCGGAGCAGGGATTCCCTGGATTCACGGCTGAGACTGGCGCCCGAAGGATTGGCGAAATCAGCCACGACGTAGCAGGCGCGCGGGCGCAGTCCGGCCGCCTTCGCCTCCCCGGCCACCCGTGCGAGATCGTCCAGGTCGATGCCGTCGGCGCTCTCTTTGACGGGAAGTACCCGCATATCCGCCAGTTCGGCAGCACCCGTCGCCCCCACGTAACAGGGCATCGGGGCGAGCAGCACGTCTTCCTCGGTCCGGCGCAGCGCGCGCAGGGCGAGGAAGAGCGCCTCCTGGCAGCCGACCGTGACGACCACGCTCTCGGGATCGACGTCGATGTTCTCGTCGACGGAGAGATTCTTGGCGATCAGGCCGTGAATGATCCCCTTGGTCCTGCCGTACTGCAGAAGAGTTCGGCGCGTCCGGGCCACGTCCCCGTCGTGCTCCGAAAGGAGATGGCCCTCGAAGACGCGGAGATGGCGATGCATGTCCGCGGTGTCGAAGAATCCTTCGTACGGCCGCCCCGCGGCGAGCGAGAGCGCGTCCGGAAAACGCTGTGCGACCTCATTGAGAAAGTTCATCGATTCGATGACCGGCGAATCGAGAGACGTATGCAGATCGATGAGACTCAGTTCTGCGTGCATAAAGTGCCGGCCGTACGCGGCCGAATCCCCTCCGAGACAGAACGGAGGCCCCCTGCTTCTCACCATGTGAACACGGAACCCCGGCCCCCGCTTTGAGGGTTCCCTGCGAATGGCACCCGTGAAAGTGGCTTGCATCACACGGGAATCAAGAGCAGATCCAGCGGAGACAGGCGGAAATCAATGGGCACGAAACACAACTTGATCGATTCAATCATGGTGCCTGAGTGGCCGTCAACCTCCCCTCTAATCAAGGGCGTCGGGGCAACTCCCTGAGTTCCGCCACAAGTCGCGCACCGCTCCCCCGAGTTCCCCGCCCACCGCTTCCCGGCCCGGCGGACCCGATGGCGGCGGTGCGCCAACTGGCCCAAGGTGGCCCGGCATTGCTCTTTGCACACGCGGGCCCCGGATGCCGTCGGGAAGGGCGCGGAGGCTAGGCTGATCCCGGGCGTGGACCGCGCCCGGATCGCAGTCTGAATCCTTCAAAGGGGCAGAGAAGTGAATCTGGCCGCCGCCAACGAGAACTTGGCGCACATCAGCAATGTGCTGATCTATTCGTCAATGGCTGTCTACACGTTGGCCTTCCTCGCCCATATCACCGAATGGATTTTCGGCAGCCGCAGCAAGGTCGGCCGTACGGCCGCGGCGCTCGTCGCCGACGGCGATGCGGGGGCCGGGAGTGCGACCGCGGGGGCGGGCACGGCACAGGCGAGCGGCGGGACGGCGGTACTCGACCGGCCGAAGGTGATCGGCCGCTCCACGGCCGACGCACGCGACGTCAAGGACGGCCCCGGTGCGCACGGCGGCGACGAGAAGGGCGACCTCTACGGCCGGATCGCCGTGTCCCTCACCGTGCTCGCCTTCCTCACCGAGGCCGGTGGCGTGCTCAGCCGCGCCCTCTCGGTGCGGCGGGCGCCGTGGGGCAACATGTACGAGTTCAGCCTCACGTTCTCCACGGTGGCCGTCGCCGTCTACCTCGTGCTGCTCCTGACGAAGAAGGACGTGCGGTGGATCGGTCTGCCGCTGGTCACCACCGTCCTGCTCGACCTGGGTATCGCGGTCACCTGGCTCTACACCGACAGCGCCCCCCTGGTCCCCGCCCTGCACTCCTACTGGCTGTGGATCCACGTCTCCACGGCCATCTTCTGCGGCGCGGTCCTCTACCTCGGCGCGGTGTCCAACCTCGTCTTCCTCTTCCGCGACTCGTACGAGAGCAAGCTCGCCAAGGGCGGCACGCCCGGCCGGTTCGCGACCTCCGTCATGGAGCGGCTGCCCGCCGCGGTCAACCTCGACCGCTTCGCCTACCGCGTGAACGCCGCGGTCTTCCCGCTGTGGACGTTCGCGATCGTCGCGGGCGCGATCTGGGCGGGCGACGCGTGGGGCCGCTACTGGGGCTGGGACCCCAAGGAGGTCTGGTCCTTCATCACCTGGGTCGCCTACGCCTGCTACCTGCACGCACGCGCGACCGCGGGCTGGAAGGGCCGCAAGGCCGCCTCACTCGCCCTGATCGCCTTCAGCTGCTACCTGTTCAACTACTACGGCGTGAACTTCCTCTTCGGCGGCAAGCACGCCTACTCCGGGGTCTGAGCCGAGCCGGTTCGCGTCGCGCTGGGTGGGGCTTGCGCGAGGTGGGGGGCGCGGGGGGGGCGCCCGTGGACGGGTTCAGCCGCGGCGGAACCTGGCCGCGCGGGCGATGGCGACGACCGCCTTCTCCAGTGCGTACTCGGGGTCGTCCCCGCCGCCCTTGACCCCCGCATCAGCCGCAGCGACGGCGGTCAGCGCGGCGGCCACTCCGTCCGGCGTCCACCCCCGCATCTGCTGGCGGACCCGGTCGATCTTCCAGGGCGGCATGCCCAGCTCACGGGCGAGGTCGGCGGGACGCCCGCCCCGCGCGGAGGAGAGCTTGCCGATCGCCCGCACGGCCTGGGCGAGGGCGCTGGTGATCAGGACGGGGGCGACACCGGTCGACAGGGACCAGCGCAACGCTTCGAGCGCTTCGGCGGCCCGCCCCTCCACGGCACGGTCGGCCACGGTGAAGCTGGAGGCCTCGGCCCGGCCCGTGTAATAGCGGCCGACGACCGCCTCGTCGATCGTGCCCTCGACGTCCGCCACCAGCTGGGACACCGCCGAAGCGAGCTCCCGCAGATCGCTGCCGATCGAGTCCACCAGCGCCTGGCATGCCTCGGGCGTGGCCGAACGGCCCAGGGCGCGGAACTCGCTCCGCACGAACGAGAGCCGGTCCGCGGCCTTGGTCATCTTGGGGCAGGCGACCTCACGGGCGCCCGCCTTGCGTGCCGCGTCGAGCAGGCCCTTGCCCTTGACCCCGCCCGCGTGCAGCAGGACGAGGGTGATCTCCTCGGCCGGCGACCCGAGATACGCCTTCACGTCCTTGACCGTGTCGGCCGACAGATCCTGCGCGTTGCGGACGATCACGACCTTGCGCTCGGCGAAGAGCGACGGGCTTGTCAGCTCGGCGAGCGTGCCGGGCTGCAACTGGTCGGACGTGAGGTCGCGCACGTCCGTGTCCGCGTCGGCGGCACGGGCGGCGGCGACCACCTGCTGCACGGCGCGGTCGAGGAGGAGGTCCTCCTGGCCCACGGCGAGCGTGAGAGGAGTCAGCGGGTCGGCGGTATCTGTCTTCCTGGCCATCGCGGTAAGCATCCCACGAGGCACTGACAGCCCGTCCCGTACTGCCGGTCCCGTGCCGCCCGCCCTGTCTCGCGCTGCTGCCAGAATGGGCAGGTGACCGACGTACGACATGTCCTGGTGCTGCCCGACCGCGATGCCGCGGAGGAAGTGGCCGAAGAGCTCCCCGACCGTTTCGGCGTGCGCGAGCAGCCCCAGCTCGTCCGTGACGCCCTGGCGGGCGAGGACGACGCCGAGGACGCCCAGTGGCTGGTCGTGGTCGAGGACCCCGACCGGCGCCTCGACCGCGCGGCCCTGGACGAACTGGCGGCGGAGCACGAGGGCTGGCTCGAAGCTCCCTGACCGGCTGACCGGCTGACCGGCCTCACGCAGCTGTGCGGTTCAGCCCTTGCGCAGGACCTGGATGTCGAGGTCGATCGTGATGCTGGGCCCGATGGCCGCGATGCCGCGGGCGAGCATCGTCTGCCAGTTGATCGTGAAGTCGTCGCGGTGCAGCTCGGTGGAGGCGCGGCAGGCGACGCGGGTCTCCCCTTCAAGCCCCTGGCCCACCCCGAGGTACTCCGTCTCGAGCGTGACCGTGCGCGTCACGCCGTGCAGCGTCAGACCGCCGGTCAGCACCCAGCGGCTGCCGCCCTTGTGCACGAAGCGGTCGCTGTAGAACTCCACCGTCGGGAAGCGCTCCACGTCCAGGAAGTCGCCGGACCGCAGGTGGTCGTCGCGCATCTTCACCGCGGTGTCGATGGAGGCGGCGTCGATGACGACGTGCATCGCGGACTCCTCCATCTGCTCGCCCAGCCGTATGGCTCCCGCGAAACTGTTGAACCGGCCGTGGATACGGGCAAGCCCGATGTGCCGCGCGGTGAAGGCGACCGAGGAATGCAGGGGGTCGATCTCCCAGTCACCGGCCTCCGGGAGCGCCGGGGGCTGCGCGATCTGGAGCATGACGTCACCGAGCGAGGCGTGCGCGCTCTCCCCGACCGTGGCGTTCGCCCGGTAGGGAGTGAATCCTTCCGCCGAGACCGCCAGGCGGTAGTCCCCGGCCGGAACGGTCGCGACGAACGAACCGAACGGATCAAGACCCCCACCGACGACCTTGCGCCCCATGGCATCGCTGACCGCGAACTCCGCGTGCCGCACGGGCTCGTTGACGGGGTCGAGCACCCGGCAGCTGAGCACTCCCGCACGGGGCGGAACCGCCACGGCGGACAAGGGCCCCCCGGCCCGCCCTGCCCCACCGGCCCGCCCCACTCCCCCGACTCGCCCTGCCCCACCGGCTCGGTTCGTCCGATCGACTCGGTTCGTCCGATCGACTCGGTTCGTACGGTCTCCCAGCCAACGGCCGAACACTTGCGACACACCCCCACGCACCTTGACAACTCCTGTCACGAAGAGGCATTCGATCACCGTTGCGGCATTCGATGCAACACGAACCCACTTCGCAGTAATGCTGCGCTAGAGCTTGAACTGTCACGAGTAGCCCGAATTGGCCCCTGCGAGCGACCGAGCCGCGATGCTGGGGCTTCCGCAGGGTGGGCTAGGGCGGGCTAGGGCGGGCGAGTGGCCACCTTCAGGGCCGGAGCCGCCCCGTCCACCGACCCGGCCTCCGTTCCGCCCTTGGGCCCGATGACCGCGATCGAGCCGCTCGTGTCCGTCCGGAACACCTCCGCTCCCCCGGCCCGCAGCGCCGCGACCGTACGAGGTGCCGGGTGTCCGTACGAGTTGTCCTTGCCGCAGGAGATGAGTGCGAGGCGTGGCGCGGTCCGCCGCAGGAGCCCGGGGTCTTGGTAGGCCGAGCCGTGGTGGGCGACCTTGAGGACGTCCACGGGTGGCAGCGCCGCCACGGCAGGCGTGCGGGCCAGGGCCCGCTGGGCGGGCGGTTCGAGATCGCCGAGCAGGAGCAGGGTCACCCCTTGGGCGCGCACGAGCAGGGTGACACTGGCATCGTTCGGCCCTTCGGGAGTCGGCACCTGCCCCGCTCCCGGAGCTGGCCCCGGCGCCGTCGACATCGGCGACTGCGGCGGCGGCTGCGGCTGCTGCGGCGGCGGCTGCGGCTGGGTCGGCATCGGCATCGGCATCGGCCAGAGCACTTGCCAGTCGAGGAGGCCAACGCCCGCACGGCGCCGCTCTCCCGCCGCCGCGTCGCTCACGGGAATCCGGTGGGCAGCCGCCTGTTCGCGCACGAACCGTGCCTGTTCGGGAGGCTCTTGATACCCCGTCGTCTGGATCGCCCCGACCGAACGCCCCCGCAGCACGCCCGGCAGCCCCGCCACATGATCCGCATGGAAGTGGGTCAACAGGACGAGTGGCACACGGGTCACGCCGAGCGAACTCAGACAGCGGTCCACGAGCACCGGGTCCGGCCCGGCATCCACCACCACCCCCGCCCCGTCCCCCGCGGCCAGCACGGTGGCATCCCCCTGGCCCACGTCACACATCGCGAACCGCCACCCCGGCGGCGGCCAGCCCGCGATCACCCGGGTGAGGGGCGGGGGTTGCACGATCGCCAGGACAAGCAGCAGGGCACAGAGCGCGCTGAGCCAGGCATGCCGGACGAGCCTGCGGCCGACCAGGACCACGCCGACCGTGGCGAGGGCGAGCAGCAGACCGCCACGCCAGCCGCCGGGCCAGTCGACACCGCTGCCGGGCAGGGCCGCACCCGTGCGGGCGATGTCCGCGATCCATGAGGCGGGCCAGCTCGCGCACCAGGCGAGCCCCTTGGCGACCGGCATCGCCAACGGCGCCGCCGCGAGCGTGGCGAAGCCGAGGACCGTCGCGGGGGCGACGGCCACCTCCGCGAGGAGATTGCAGGGGATCGCCACCAGGCTCACCCGCGCCGCGAGGACGGCGACGACGGGCGCGCACACCGCCTGCGCGGCAGCCGCGGCGGCCAGTGCCTCCGCCGGACGTGGGGGAACCCGGCGCCTTTGCAGGGCGGCGCTCCACCTCGGCGCCAGGGTGAGAAGGGCGCCGGTGGCGAGCACGGAGAGCAGAAAGCCAGGGCTGCGGGCCAGCCATGGGTCGTACAGGACGAGCAGCAGTACCGCCGCGGCGAGGGCCGGGATCAGCGACCGGCGCCGACCGGTGCCGATGGCCAGCAGCGCGATCAGCCCGCAGGCCGCGGCCCGCAGCACGCTCGGGTCCGGTCGGCAGACGATGACGAAGCAGAGGGTGAGAGCGCCGCCGAGCAGCGCGGTCGCCCGCAGCGGAATCCCCAGCCGTGGGGCGAGGCCACGCCGTTCGGCACGCTGAGCGAGGCCGGGCGGGCCGATGAGCAGGGCGAGGACGATGGTGAGATTGGCCCCGCTGACGGCGAGGAGGTGCGTCAGATCGGTCGCCCTGAACGCCTCATCCAGCTCGGGCGGCACGCGGGAGGTGTCCCCCACCACCAGCCCGGGCAGCAGCGCCCTGGCATCGGGCGCCAACCCGTCCGTGGCCTCCCGCAACCCGCCCCGCAACCGCCCCGCCAGGCGCTGCGGCCCGGACGGCGCCTCGATCACCAGCGGTGTCCGCTCTTCGTCCACCCGGAGCACCGCCGCGACACGGTCGCCCTCCGGCAGAGGAGGCGCGAGGCTCGCCTGGACGCGCAGCTTGGTCGACGGCAGCAGCTTGAGCCAGCGCGCCTTGGACCAGGGACCGGCGGAGTCCTCGCCGCCTGCCCCGCCCTTGCTCCGGTGTCCGTCCCCGGCAAAGACCAGGACCGGGGTCCGTGTCACGGAGGTCGAGCCGTCCGCCGCCCTGACCCGGACGATCTCCGCGTTGAGCATGACGGAGGGCGGCATGGCATGGGCTCCCGTGACGCGGGGCCTGGTGAGCCGAGGGTCGGAGGTGATCTCCAACTCGACCTCCGCTTCGGCATAGTGCCGAGCCAAGGCAGGAACCGGCCCCCGGTGCAGGTCGGCCCCGTGCAGCGCCGCGGAGCCGGCGGCCGCCGCGGCACAGAGGAGGACTGCCGCCACCGACACCCGCCGCCAGGGCTGCCGCCGCGCCGGGACCGCATCCACCCCCGGCGCACCATCCCGCACACCACCCGCCGGGCGCGCCCGCACCGCCCCTTCCGGGTGCGCCCGCACCGTCCACGTCACCAACAGAACGCCGGCCACCGCCACACCCACCACCACGGCTGCGATCACCCACCGGGGCGGGGCGTCCAGTGCCAGGGCCGCCGTCCCCCAGGCCGCGAGGGCGGGCGGCACCAGGCGAAGGTCCAGCGGGCCCTCCTGGCGGGGGTGGGCGTCGCCGAGTCGACGCCCGGACGCGGCGCCAACTGTGTTGTCGGGCGGGCCCGTCGAGGCTCCGGGGACCACGGCCGCCTGACTTCTCGACCTCATGGCCGCACGAGATTCTGCAGGTCGGCATAGCGCTTGTCGCCGATTCCGTTGACCTCGCGCAACTCCTCCACCGAGCGGAAGCCGCCGTGTTCGGTGCGGTAGTCGATGATGTGCTGGGCCAGCACGGGGCCGACACCCGGCAGTTCGTCGAGCTGCTCGGGCGTGGCCGTGTTGAGGCCGACCGGAGCGGCTGGACCCGCTCCCGTCGACCCGGCGGCCGCCCCCGCACCAGGCACCGCCGGAGCCACTGGATCCGATGGAGCCGATGGAGCAGCCGGGGCGCCCACCACCACCTGTTCGCCGTCGATGAGCAGGCGGGCGCGGTTGAGCCCTCCCGTGTCCGCGCCGGGGCGAACCCCGCCCGCGGCCTTCAGTGCGTCGGCGACCCGGGAACCCGCGGGCAGCCGCAGAATTCCGGGGCTGCGGACCTTCCCGCTGACGTCCACCACGACCCCACCGCCGCCCGCACCGGGCGCACCGCTCGCTCCGGCCGTCGCCCGGCCACCACCCTCCGCAGGAGGCGGAGCCCCCGGGGACGGAGACGGCTCCGCGCCCCGATCAGGCGCCGCCCCGACCACGTCCGGAGCCCGCACCGGCTGCGTCCGCCCCGCCCAGAAGTGCTGGGCGGCGAACACCGCGGCGATGACGAGAACCACCGCGAGCGCGACGATGCTCCGTCGCTCAAGACCACACCGCAGTTGCAGCCACACCGGCAACCGCTCCCGCACAGCAAGCCCCACCCGCCCCCACAGCGTCGGCGCCGACACACCCTCGGCCAGAACCGACACAGGCTGCCGAAGCTTGGGCTCCACCCGGTCCCGAGACGGCACCACCGACTGCGGCACAGCCTGGGACTCGCCCCGAGACGGCAACACCGGCCGAGGAGACGACACGACCTGCGGCTGGACCCAGGACGGCACCCCAGGCCGAGACGGCGACACAACCCGCGGCTGCGACAGAGGCACCGGCACCCCCTGCGCCCCCCGCACCGGCACGCCCCGAGGCCCCCGAACCGCCCGCCCGCGCCCCACCTCCGACCCACCCGGACCCGGCGGCACCCCCACTCCCAACACACCCGGCTCCGGCGGCGCCCCCGACCTCAACCCCCCACCGGCACCCTCCCGTTCAGGCTCGGCGAAGAGCGACTCCGCGCGCTGCCGCAACGCCTGCGCCCGCGCCTCCGCCGAGGCATGTCTGCGCCGGGCCGCCCGCCTGCGGGCGTGCCCGTATCGCTCGCGGCCGTCCGGAGCAGGGCCGCCGGGAGCGCGGTCATCAGTGGTGCGTCCACCGGAAGCGCGGCCGTCGGAAACGCGTCCACCGGAAGCGCGGCCATCGGAAGCGCGGCCGTCCGACGCGGGGCCTCGCCCCGGTCCGCTCGTCGCGGCAGGTGTCCGTGAAAGTGATCGAAGTGCCATGCCGACGACGCTAGGGACCCCGGCGAAATCATGTTGATCTTGGTCAATTCCCGTGGATTACCCAGCGGTTGTGGATAACTCCGCCACCCACAAGCACCCCGCCGCCCTCATCCACCACCGGCGCCCACGCCCACGGACACGCCTCACCCACACCTCACCGAGGCGAAATCACAGCCCCCAACAACCCGGGCCCCGTATGCGCCCCGATCACCGCCCCGACCTCGCTGACGTGCAGCTCCGCAAGGCCCGGCACCCGGTCCCTGAGCCGGTCCGCGAGGGTCGACGCCCGTTCCGGCGCCGCCAGGTGATGGACCGCGATGTCGACGGGGTCGGCCCCGGCCCGCTCGACCACGATCTCCTCGAGCCTCGCGATCGCCTTGGACGCCGTCCGCACCTTCTCCAGCATCTCGATCCGCCCGCCGTCCAGCTGGAGCAGCGGCTTCACGGCGAGCGCCGAACCCAACAGTGCCTGCGCGGCGCCGATCCGGCCGCCCCGGCGCAGGTAGTCCAGGGTGTCGACGTAGAAGTACGCGGACGTGTTCGCGGCCCGCTTCTCCGCCGCGGTGACCGCCTCGTCCACTGAGCCCCCGGACTCGGCGGCCTCCGCCGCCGAGAGCGCGCAGAAGCCCAGGGCCATCGCGACCATTCCGGTGTCCACCACCCGCACCGGCACCGGCGCGTCCTTCGCCGCGAGGACGGCAGCGTCGTACGTGCCCGAGAACTCGGCGGACAGATGCAGCGAGACGATGGCCTTCGCGCCCGCATCGGCGACCCTGCGATAGGTCTCGGCGAAGAGTTCCGGGCTGGGCCGCGATGTGGTGACGGAGCGCCGCTTCTGCAGCGCCAGGGCCAGGGAGCGGGCGGAGATCTCCGTGCCCTCTTCGAGCGCCTGGTCACCGAGGACCACGGTCAGGGGTACCGACGTGATGCCGTGCCGCTCCATCGTCCGCTGCGGCAGATAGGCCGTTGAATCCGTGACGATCGCGACATGACGGGACATGCGGTGGAGATTACCTGCCTGGGCCCGAAGGCGGCAGCCCGACCCCTCGCGGGTCAGTGTGCCAGCCGTGCTCCCGGCCGTGCCACGTCACCCGTGCGCTCACGTCGTGCTTTCGGGCCTGGCCTGCTTCTCCCAGGGGTAGGAGGGCCGCGGCGTCGGCGGCGTGATGGCGGGCCGCTCGGACTCCTCAGCCGATGCGGACGGCCTCGACTGCTCCGGCCGGCCCGGCTGACCCGACGGCTCCGTCCAGGTCTGTTCCGCGCTCCTGCCCGCGTCGGGCGCCTGCTCGGGCTCCGGCCAGGCGGCCGGGGTCTGGGTGGGCGCCGGCTCCTTCGTCCAGTGCCGCAGCGCGCCCGTCTCCAGGTCGATCTGCGAGCTCAGCGACTCCAGGTCGTCGTCCGCGAAACGGTGGGCCCTCTCGCGCACCGCCCACCGCAGCGAGTCCGCCGACTTCGTGATCTGGGTCGTACGCTCCCGCAGCGCGGGGAGTCGCTGGGCCAGGGAGACCTTGTCCGGGTCCCGCTCGAGGCGCCGGAGCTCCTCGTCCAGCTCGTGGCCGTGCGCGCTGAGCCGCTCGAAGAGCCCCAGGGACTCCTTCAGCGAGGCGTCCTCGGCCACACCCGCGTGCAGGGCGTCCTGCGTGGCCCGCATCGACGTACGCAAAGAGAGCCGCAGCTGGGCCAGTTCGGCGGACGAACCCACCTGCGCGAAGCTCTTCGCGCGAAGCGTCGTGTCCTCCACCGAACGGCGTGCCTGCGAGATCGTGCGGTCCACGCCGCGCTTGGCGGCACCGATCGCCTTCACCGTCATGTACGCACCAAAGACCACGAACAGCAGGACGAGTAGCGCCACGATCACGCCCACGGCTTCCATGACGCTCCTTCCAGGTCCTGCGGCGGGTCCGCACCGACTCCTCAACGGTAAACGCAAAGGGCAGGCCGAGGGTTCCAGCGGAACCCCCAACCTGCCCGTAGGGGACTACCCTCATGCCCCCTCGCGCGACTCGGGCCGGCCAGGGGCCGAACTCAGGCCGGAACGATGTTCACCAGCTTCGGCGCCCGCACGATGACCTTGCGGATCCCGGCGCCGTCCAGCGCCGCCAGCACCCTCTCGTCGCCCAGGGCCACCTTCTCCAGCTCCTCGTCCGAGATCGACGGGGGGACCTCCAGGCGCGCCCTGACCTTGCCCTTGATCTGCACGACGCAGGTCACGGTCTCGTCCACGACGTACGCCGGGTCTGCCACGGGGAAGTCCTGGTGGACGACCGAGTCGCCGTGGCCCAGCTTGCGCCACAGCTCCTCGCCGACGTGCGGGGCCAGCGGAGCGATCAGCAGCACCAGGCGCTCGGCGACCGGGCGCGGCAGCGCGCCGCCCTCCTTGGTCAGGTAGTTGTTCAGCTCGGTGATCTTGGCGATGGCGGTGTTGAACCGCATGCCGTCCAGGTCCTGGCGCACGCCGTCGATCGCCTTGTGCAGGGCGCGCAGCGTGCCCTCGGCGACGTCGGACTCCGCGACGTCCGTGACGGTGACCTCACCGGTGGACTCGTCGACGATCAGACGCCACATGCGCTGCAGCAGGCGGTACTGGCCGACGACCGCGCGCGTGTCCCACGGGCGCGAGACGTCCAGCGGCCCCATCGCCATCTCGTACAGACGCAGGGTGTCCGCGCCGTACTCCTCGCAGATCTCGTCCGGGGTGACCGCGTTCTTCAGGGACTTGCCCATCTTGCCCAGCTCGCGCTTGACCGGCTCGCCCTCGAAGAAGTACTGGCCGTCGCGCTCCTCGACCTCGGTGGCCTGGACCGGGAAGCCACGGCTGTCGCGGTACACGTAGGCCTGGATCATGCCCTGGTTGAACAGCTTGTGGAACGGCTCGGCGGACGAGATGTGCCCCAGGTCGAACAGGACCTTCGACCAGAAGCGGGCGTACAGCAGGTGCAGCACCGCGTGCTCGGCGCCGCCGACGTACAGGTCGACGCCGCCCGTCGGCCGGCCCTCGCGCGGGCCCATCCAGTACTGCTCGATGGCCGGGTCGACCAGCTTCTGGTCGTTGTGCGGGTCCAGGTAGCGCAGCTCGTACCAGCACGAACCGGCCCAGTTGGGCATGGTGTTGGTCTCGCGGCGGTAATTTCGCAGACCAGACCCGTCGCCCAGGTCCAGCGTGACGTTGACCCAGTCCTCGTTGCGGGACAGCGGCGTCTCCGGAGAGGTGTCCGCGTCGTCCGGCTCGAAGGTGCGCGGGGAGTAGTCCTCGACCTCCGGCAGCTCCAGGGGCAGCATCGACTCGGGCAGCGAGTGGGCGACGCCGTCCTCGTCGTAGACGATCGGGAAGGGCTCGCCCCAGTAGCGCTGGCGGCTGAACAGCCAGTCGCGCAGGCGGAAGTTGACGGTGCCCTCGCCGATGCCCCGGGTGGCCAGCCAGCCGGTGATGCGCGCCTTGGCGTCGACGACGCCCAGGCCGTCCAGGGAGATCTCCGGGTTCGAGGAGTTGATCAGCTTCGCCTCGTACGAGGAGAAGGCCTCGTCCCACGCCGAGGTGTCGGTGCCGCGGTCATCGGACGGCTCCACCACACAGCGCATCGGCAGGTGGAAGGCGCGCGCGAAGGCGAAGTCGCGGCTGTCGTGCGCCGGGACGGCCATGATCGCGCCGGTGCCGTACCCCATCAGTACGTAGTCGGCGATGAAGACCGGGACCTGCTCGCCGCTGACCGGGTTGGTGGCGTAGACGCCGGTGAAGACGCCGGTCTTCTCCTTGGCGTCGGCCTGGCGCTCGACGTCGGACTTGGACGCGGCGAACGCGCGGTACTTGGCGATGGCCTCGGCCGGGGTGGCGTGCCCGCCGGTCCACGTCTCGTGGGTGCCCTGGGGCCAGGCGTCGGGGACGACCTTGTCGACCAGCTCGTGCTCGGGCGCCAGGACCATGTAGGTGGCGCCGAACAGGGTGTCCTGGCGGGTGGTGAAGACGGTGATCGCGTCGCCGTCCTCGGAGCCGACGGGGAAGGCGACGCGGGCGCCTTCGGAGCGGCCGATCCAGTTGCGCTGCTGCAGCTTGATGGCCTCGGGCCAGTCCAGCGCGTCCAGGTCGTCCAGCAGGCGGTCCGCGTACGCGGTGATGCGCATGTTCCACTGGCGCAGCTTGGCCTTGAAGACGGGGAAGTTGCCGCGCTCGGAGCGTCCGTCGGCGGTGACCTCCTCGTTCGCCAGGACGGTGCCCAGGCCGGGGCACCAGTTGACGGGCGCGTCCGACGCGTACGCCAGGCGGTACTCGCTCAGGGCCTCGGCGCGCTCCGTGGCGTCCAGTTCGCTCCACGCGCGCGTGGTGCCCGGTACGGCACGCTCACCGCTGTCGAACTTGGCGACCAGGTCGGCGATCGGGCGGGCCTTGCCGGCCTCCGCGTCGTACCAGGAGTTGAAGATCTGTACGAAGATCCACTGGGTCCACTTGTAGTAGTCCGGGTCGATCGTCGCGAAGGAGCGGCGCTTGTCGTGGCCCAGGCCCAGACCGCGCAGCTGCGACTTCATGTTCTCGATGTTGGCCTCGGTGGAGACCCGGGGGTGGGTGCCCGTCTGCACGGCGTACTGCTCGGCGGGCAGGCCGAAGGCGTCGAAGCCCAGGGTGTGCAGGACGTTGTGGCCCGTCATGCGCTGGAAGCGCGCGTAGACGTCCGTGGCGATGTACCCCAGCGGGTGGCCGACGTGCAGGCCCGCGCCGGAGGGGTAGGGGAACATGTCCATGATGAACCGCTTGGGCTTGGCGACCAGCGCGGCCTGCGCGTCCCCGTCCGCGGCCAGGTCACCGCTCGGGTTCGGCGCTTCGTACGTGCCGTTCGCGTCCCAGAAGTCCTGCCAGCGTGCCTCGATGTCGGCGGCCAGGGCGGCCGTATAGCGGTGCGGTGCGGCCACCTCGGAGGCGGCAGCAGAATTCGTCTCGCTCATGATCCTCAAAGCTCCATCGATCGTCTCTGCCTGCGGAAATGACCGTCCCGGCCAAATGAAAAAGCCCCTCACACAGGAGGGGACGCCGCGCCGATGCCGACCGCGATTTTCCGGCGGTCGGGACTGATCAGCGCGGCCCGCTAAGCAGAAGGCGTACGGCACGCATGGCGTCAGGGTACCGCAGCGCCCCCGTGACCCGCGACGAGGTTCCACCGCGCCGACCACGGCCGCTCCGGAGTCGCGCGGAGGCCCGGAACCCGACCTTTGGCCAAGGGTTACCCCGCGTACCGACCTCTATCGGGGCAACACCAAGATCGCATCGCTTTTAGATAACGACGCAATAACTCAAACCTCGTACTCACTGGTATGAGGCCACTTAGCATGCGGCGATCGAGCCATTTCGGAGTCGCCCCCATGAACCCTCTGAATCCGCATCGTCAGAGCCGCACCAACCGCTCCAACCGTTCAAGCCGCAAGAGCCGTTCGTTCGCAGCCTTCCCCGAACCGAGCAGAACCACGCGCGGAGTCCTGACCACCGCCGCACTTCTGCTGATACCCCTGCTCGTCATAGTCGGCAGCGACGCCTTCCGCGCCGCCCTCGACTTCACCACCGGCGTCCTGTCCCTGGTCTCCCTGACCGCCGCCGTCGTCTGGGGCCTGGTCGCCACCGACCGGCTCTTCCTGCACTCCCGTCAGCGACTGCTCGCCCAGGCCGTGCACCGGGCCACAGCCGTCGCCTCCATCGGCTTCCTTCTGCTGCACGTCACCGTCAAACTCGCGCTCGACCACGTGTCGCCGGTCGGCGCCCTCATCCCCTTCGGGCTCGGCTTCTCGGGCAGCGACGGGCTCATCGGCCTCGGCTCGCTCGCCGGGCTCCTCATGGTGGTCACGGCCGTCACCGGGGCCCTGCGCAGCGCCTTCGCCTCGCCCGCCCAGGTCGCGTCCCGATGGCGTGCGCTGCACATGCTCGCCTACCCCGCCTGGTGCTCGGCGCTGATCCACGGTCTGTACGCGGGACGCGCGCCCAAGCCGTGGGTGATCGCCCTGTACTGCCTCTGCCTGTTCGCCGTCGCCGGCGCGGTCGCGTTGCGCGCGGCCCCGCTGCCGATCAAGCGGAAGGTCGCCGCCCGGATCCTGGCCCTGCTCGAACCTGAGGGCAGGGCCCGCAACCGGGAGGCCGTCCGCCGGGACACCGCCGAGTCCCCGCTCCCCGGCACGACCGCCGCTCCCGGCCGCGGCCCCGAAGCCGCCTCCGACCCGCCGCCGGTGGTCGGCATCGCCGCCGCCTACCGCGTCCTGGGCTCCACCAGCAGGCCCACGGAGGTCCTGCCGATCACCGACCCTCCGCCACCGCGCTGGCCCTCCCCGTCCCCGCCGCCCCCGGCCGAGGCCCCGCACATCCCCTACGACCCCCCGTACGACACCCATTCCCAGGCGTACGGCTCCGAGGACACCCCCTACCGCTCCCACGACACCGCCTACGAGCCGCCGTACGACCCGCCGTACGAAGCGGCCCACCACCCCCCGTACGAGGCGCCGTACCAAGCCCCGTACGACAACGGCCCCGCCACCGAGCCGCTGCCCCACACCTTTCAGGCGCCGAGCTCGGGCGAACCCTGGAACGCCGCCACCGGAGGCAACAAGTGAACGCGTCGCTGCCCGACGTCCCCGAAGTACGCGTCGTCGGGCTTCCCCTCCTGACTTCCGGCTTCGACCTGGTCGAGCGCCTCGATCTGGCGATGCACCTCAAGGTGCACGGCCCGCTCGAACCCATGGCGGGCGAGTCCCTCGCCTCCCTCTCCGAGGCCATCTCGCTGCGCGGCCGGGGCGGCGCAGGCTTCCCCTTCGCCAAGAAGCTGCGCGCGGTCGCCGACGCGGCGATACGTCGCGGCGTGCGCCCCGTGGTCGTCGTCAACGGCAGCGAGGACGAGCCCGCCTGCCGCAAGGACACCGTCCTGATCAACCGCGCCCCGCACCTCATCCTCGACGGCGCTCTCCTTGCCGCCGAGGCCCTGGGCGCCCGCACCCTCGTCGTGGGCGTGACCCGGGACTCCACCGAGTCCTCGATGCTCGCGGCGCTCGCCGAGCGCGGCCTGACCAACCGGCGCGGATCGAGCATCCGCGCGCGCGTGCAGCGCAATCCGGTGCGCATGGTGACCGGCGAATCGTCGGCCCTGGTGCGCTCGGCGGACGGCGGCCCCCCTGTGCCGCCGGGGCGCAAGGTGCGCACCTCCGACTCCGGAGTGGGCGGGGCGCCCACCCTGCTGTCCAACGCGGAGACCTTCGCCCAGCTCGCGGTCGCCGCCCGGATCGGCGCCGACCGCTACTGCCGCACCGGCCTGCGCGAGGAGCCCGGTACGGTCCTGCTCACCGTCTCCGGAGCCGTCGCCCGGCCGATGGTGGTCGAGGTGCCCACAGGAGTGCCCCTGCGGTACGTCCTTCAGCTCGCCGGCGCCCCGCCGCTCCCCCAGGGCGTCCTGACGGGCGGCTATCACGGCAAGTGGCTCGACGCGGTCACCGCGCACGACGCGGTCGTCTCACGCGCCTCCCTGGAGGCCTGTGGAGGCGCGCTCGGCGCGGGCGCGATCCTGCCGATCGGCCCCGGCACCTGCCCGCTCGGGGAGGCGCTGCACGTGGCGAACTGGCTGGCCTCCGAGAGCGCCGGGCAGTGCGGCCCCTGCTATCTGGGCCTCCCGGCGGCGGCCCGCGGCCTCGCGGACGTCCTGGACGGCGGCGGCCCCACCGCGTTGGAGGCGCTGCGCGAGGTGACACGGGCCGTGAAGCGACGCGGCGCCTGCAAACACCCCGACGGCACGGCGGCCTTCATCGACTCCACGATCTCGGCGTTCACGGACGACCTCGCCGCGCACGTACTCGGCGGCGGCTGCGGCCGCCCCGTCGAGGGCGTCCTGCCGCTGCAGGCGGAGGTCTCCTCGGCCGAGGCCCCCAGCGGCCGCAGGCTCGCCGTCGACTGGACGCTCTGCCAGGGCCACGGGCTGTGCGCGGACATCATCCCCGAGCTGATCCAGCTGGGCCCGGACGGCTTCCCCGGGGTGGCGGAGGCGTCCGTACCGCGCTACTCCGAAGCGCGCGCCGAGCGTGCCGTACGCCGCTGCCCCGCGCTCGCGCTGCGCATCGAGGAGGACCCGTCGGCGCCCTCCCCGCGTACGGCGCTGCCGCTCGCGCTCCCGCCGGGGCGCGGCCGTGGCCGCAGGGCGCTCGGCAGCGGACGGCAGTAACCCACAAGAAGACACACGAAAGCGGGCCACCCGATCCGGGTGGCCCGCTCTCATCTGCTGTGGAGCTAAGGAGAATTGAACTCCTGACCTCCTGCATGCCATGCAGGCGCTCTACCAACTGAGCTATAGCCCCTTGCCTGTCCGCCCGGTTTCCCCGGCGGCTCCGCCAACATTACACGGTCCTCCCCGTGCTCCACCAAATCGTTTCCGGTCTGTACGGATACGGCCGGTACTGTCAGCCTTCGTGACCGTGATCGCGCTTGTCGGCGCCCGCCGCCGCGTGCCCCTCGCCGCCGGGGTGTGCCTGCTCTCCTTCACGGCCTTCTGGTTCGCGCAGCGTGCCGCGGACGTCTCGATGATCGACCTGATGGTCTACCGCGCCGAGGGCGAGACCGTGCGCGCGGGCGGCGATCTCTACGCGCTTCGCACCACCGAGGCCCATCTGCCCACCACCTACCCGCCGTTCGCCGCCCTGCTGTTCACGCCGCTGACGCTCCTGGACACGGCGGACATGCGCACGCTGGCGACGCTGGGGAACCTGCTCCTCCTGGTGTCCTTCACGCACCTCGCTCTCCGGCTCGTCGGTCCCGTCCCGGGCGTCGGACCCCTCTGGGCCGTCGGGCACGCGCGCGTGGAGAGCGCCCTGTGGGTGTCCGCCCTCGCGGTCTGGGCCGAGCCGGTGTGGACGACCCTTCGCTACGGCCAGATCAATCTGCTGCTCGCCGTCCTGGTCCTGTGGGACCTGTCACGGCGCCCCGGCCACCGCTGGGCGGGCCTGGGCATCGGCATCGCGGCGGCGATCAAGCTCACGCCCGCGCTCTTCGTGGTGTTCCTGCTGCTCACCGGCGCCGCCGAGGCCGCGCGGCGCGGGCCTTGGCGCGCACCCACGCGCCACGCGTGCGTGGCGGCCGTCTCGTTCGCCGGTGCGACGCTGCTCGCGGCTGTTGCCCTGCCCTACGACTCCCGGCGCTTCTGGACCCGGATGGTCTTCGAGGCGGGCCGGGTCGGGCTCCCCGAAGACACCGCGAACCAGTCGCTGCGCGGGGTTCTCGCCCGGCTCCTGCACACCGCCGAGCCCGGCATCTGGTGGGCGCTGGCCGCGGCGGCGGCCGGTGTGCTCGGGCTCACGGTCGCGGTGCGCGCGGCCCTGCGCGGGGAGCGTGGCCGAGCCGCGGTGAGCTGCGCGGCGACGGCGCTCCTGGTCAGCCCGGTGTCGTGGTCGCACCACTGGGTGTGGTGCGTGCCGATGGCGCTGCTCGTGTGGACGGACGCGGCGCGCCGGGGCGGCCGGGCCCGGTGGGCGGGCACCGGCTCCGTCGTCCTCGTCTTCTGTTCGTACGCCCTGTGGTGGGTCCCGCACGGCGTGGGACGGCTTGAACTCGGCCAGAATTATGGCGAGATGACGCTGTCCGCCCTCTACGTGGGGACCGCTTTCGCGTTCCTCCTGCAAGGACTGCCCCGCCCGTGGGTCACACGGGATCAGGCCGTGGCGAAGGAGTAGAAGCGCTTGAGCGTGCAGTGTTCGTCGAGCAGCCGGCCATAGATCGGCTCCCCTTCGAGCTCGCGGTACGTCTCGATGGGGTCGCCCTTTATGATCAGCGCCCGCGCGCACTCCTCGCACCAGTACTGGTAGTCCTGGTTGACCGGTTCCATGTCGCGGACGATCGGCGTACCACTGCCGCACCAGTCGCACTTCCGCCTGTGTGCACCCATCAATCAGCTCCAGCTGCGGCCGCAGGCCGTGCACACGTACGAGACACCGCCGTTGTCACCCAGCATCTGGGCGACATGGGACGAACCGCAGGACGGACGGAACAGGAGGGAGATCGCTGCGGAGGGAGCGGCAGCGCGGCACGGCGCGGCCACTGCGACGGGGCGGTCGGCCCCATCGGGGATGCTCGCAGGCATCGCTCTCCCTCCCGTCGGGTCACAATCGGTGATCTGGTGCGGTCCCCTTCCGGCTGTCCGATTCTGCCACGCCCTGAGCGACCCGGTCAGCGACGCAGTCGTACCAGTCCGGACACGGCGCCCAGCGCGGCCGCCCCGGCCAGGGCATAAGCACACACCAGCAGCGCGTCCGCGGATGAATACGCCCCCGGAGCCCCTTGTGACTCAAGCCGGTTGAGGAAAAGTGCGCCATAACACGCGACACCGATCAGCTGGCCGAGCTGAGCGACCGTCGAGAGGAGCCCGCTGGCGTCCGCGGCGTCCTCGGGCCGCACCGTGGAGAGCGCCCGGGTGAGCGTCGGGCTGAACCCGAGGGAGAGACCCGCGCCGATCCCCACGAAGGCCGCATACAGCCACGGCCCGCCCTCCCCGCCGTCCCGCAGCAGCAGCCCCACCGCGACCGCCGACACCGCGGTGAGCACGAACCCGCCCGGGATGAGTGCCCGTTGGACCGCCGCCGGCCAGCGGCGCCAGGTCAGGCCGACCGCGCCGAAGACCACCGCGGTCGGTGCGAACGTCAGGCCGGCGCGCAGCGCGCTGTAGCCGAGGCCGCCCTGGACGTGCAGCGTGAGCACGAACAGGAAGCCCGCGTTGACCGCCATCACGGCGGTGATCCGGAAGACCGCGAGGCCCATGCCGGGGATGCGCAGGACCCGCGGCGCGATCAGCGGCGCCCCGCCACCGCGGGCGAGCCGGGACTCGTACGCGCAGAAGAGCGCGAAGACGGCCACGGCCGAGCCCAGGGAGAGCCAGGACCACAGCGGCCAGCCCTCCTGCTGGCCGAGCACGAGCGGCACGGTGAGCAGCGACACGGCCGCGCCCAGCAGCACGAGCCCCGGCAGATCGAGTCCACGCCCCCGCTGCCCATGACCCGCCTTGCGGACGACGTCGCGCGGCAGCACCCGCCGCGCCATGATCAGCAGGACCACCCCGACCGGCACGTTCACCAGGAACACCGGACGCCAGCCCGTGCCGAACAGATCGGCGCTGACCAGGACTCCGCCCAGCACCTGCCCCGCGGCGGCCCCGACGGCGAGCACGGCCGCGTACGCGCCGAGGGCCTTCGTCCGGGCCTCTCCGGTGAAGTTGCGCTGGATCAGGCTGAGCACCTGCGGGATGAGAAGCGCCGAGCCCGCGCCCTGCAGCAGCCGGAAGGCGATCAACTCGCCCGTCCCCCGGCTGAGTCCGCAGGCCAGCGAGGCGGCGGTGAAGACCATGAGGCCGATGAGGTAGACGCGACGGTGGCCGATGCGGTCGCCGAGCCGCGCTCCGGTGATCAGGAGCACGGCGTACGTGATGGTGTATCCGGCGATGATCAGCTGCAACCCGGCGCCCGACGCGCCCAGTTCGACGCGGATGGTGGGTGCGGCGACGTTGACGATGAAGACGTCGAGCAGCGCCATGAACTGTGCGGCGATGACGACCGCGAGGAGCCGCCCGGAGCGATTGTCGGTGCCGGGGGCTTTACTGGACACAGGACTTGAACCAGCGGGATCCGCTGCGGTGGACGGGGTGGTCGTTGTCATGGCACCGAGCGTGACGGCGAGTTGGTACGGGTAACGAGAGCCCGCTGATGCTGGTACTGCCAGCACCTGGCACGGCTCGGGGCGTGCACCGACGATGGGGGATGTGACGACGATGGGGACGACTCAGCGACGCAGGCCGGAGCTCGCCACCTTCCTGCGCAGCCGCAGGGCCAGGGTGACGCCGGCCGACGTGGGCATGCCGCCGGGCCTGCGCCGCCGCACACCGGGCCTGCGCCGCGAGGAGGTCGCCCAGCTCTCCGGGGTCGGCGTCACCTGGTACACGTGGCTCGAGCAGGGCCGCCCCATCAACGCGTCGGCGCAGGTCCTGGACGCCGTGGCGCGCACGCTCCGCCTCGACAGGGTGGAGCGCGAGCATCTGTACCACCTGGCCGACGTTCCGTTCGCCCCGGACCACAAGACCTCTTCCCCCGAGGCCGTCGGCCCGGAGATCCAGGGCATCATCGACGCCCTCGACCCGCATCCGGCGGTGGTCTACAACGCGCGGTACGACATCCTCGCCACCAACCCCGCCTACCGGGATCTCTTCTTCGTCCCGCAGATAGAGGCGTTCGGCGTTCCGAACGTGCTGTGGACCCTGTTCATCGCGCCCGATCCCGTCTGCCCGCTGGTCTTCCGCGACGAGGAGCTGCCGGTGATGGTGGCGACACTGCGCAGTTCGTACGGACGGCACGTCGGCGAGCCCGCCTGGGAGGGCTTCATACGCCGCCTGTCGGGCGCGAGCGCGCACTTCGCCGAGCTGTGGGAGAGCGGGGACGTGGCGCCGCCGGGGCCGCGCGTGAAGACGTTCCGGCACGAGGCGGTCGGCGAGCTGCGGATGACGTCGGTCTCGCTGTCCATCAACGGCCTGCCGGAGTGCCGGATCGTCGCGTACACACCGGACGACGAGGAGAGCCGCGGCAGGGCGGCCGAGCTCCGTGCGCTCAGGCCCCCGGAAACGCAGGAATCCCGCCCTCTGATGAGGACGGGATCCCGATTGTGGAGCTAAGGAGAATTGAACTCCTGACCTCCTGCATGCCATGCAGGCGCTCTACCAACTGAGCTATAGCCCCTCGTGCCACGCGGCTGAGCCGCGTGTGTTCTGTCCCGCTCGGCGGGCGAACAAGAAGAACTTTAGCCTGCGACGAGCCGGAATGTGAAATCCGGGTGACGGGCCCTCCCAGGCCCTCCGACCAGCGGCTCTCCTGCCCGCTGCCCGACCCGCCCCGTCCAGGGCTAATCGTCGTCGCCGAGCACCGGCTCCGGCAGCGTGCCCGCGTTGTGCTCGAGCAGGCGCCAGCCCCGCGCGCCCTGGCCGAGCACGGACCAGCAGCAGTTGGAGAGCCCGCCGAGGCCCTCCCAGTGGTGGGACTCCAGGCCGAGGAGGCGGCCGATGGTCGTACGGATCGTGCCGCCGTGGCTGACCACCACGAGCGTGCCGTTCTCCGGCAGCTTCTCGGCGTGGGCGAGCACGATCGGCGCGGCCCGGTCGGCGACCTCGGTCTCGAGCTCGCCACCACCGCGGCGCACCGATTCGCCGCGCTTCCACGCGGTGTACTGGTCGCCGAAGCGCGTGATGATCTCGTCGTGCGTCAGGCCCTGCCACTCACCGGCGTACGTCTCCTGGAGGCCCTGCTCGTGCGTGACCTCCAGGCCGGTGAGGGCGGCGAGCTCACTCGCGGTGGCCGCCGCCCGCTTGAGGTCGGAGGCCACGATGGCGTCCGGCTTCAGCGAGGCGAGCAGCCGGGCGGCGCGCCTGGCCTGCGAGATTCCGGTGTCGGTCAGCTCGATGTCCGTGGAGCCCTGGAAGCGTCGCTCCAGGTTCCAGGCCGTCTGGCCGTGCCGCCACAGGATGATCCGGCAGCCGCGGTTGGTCACCGAAGCTCACCGTCCAGGTCGGCCGCCTCCTCCGCAGCGCGCTGTTCGGCGTGCTCGGCGGCCTTGCCGCGGGTCGCGACGGCGTCGGCGGGGAGGTCGATCTCGGGGCAGTCCTTCCACAGGCGCTCAAGGGCGTAGAAAACACGCTCCTCGCTGTGCTGGACGTGCACCACGATGTCCACGTAGTCCAGGAGGACCCAGCGGGCTTCGCGGTCGCCCTCACGGCGCACCGGCTTGACGCCGAGCTCCTTGTTGAGCCGCTCCTCGATCTCGTCGACGATCGACTTGACCTGGCGGTCGTTGGGCGCGGAGGCGAGCAGGAAGGCGTCGGTGATCGACAGCACGTCACTGACGTCGTACGCGATGATGTCGTGCGCGAGCTTGTCGGCGGCCGACTGCGCGGCTGCCTTGATGAGCTCGATGGAGCGGTCCGTGGCGGTCACAAGTGAGCTTTCCTTCAGGTGGTCAAGACACCCCAAGGGTCTCACGGACCGCCGACAGCACTCCCGGCGATCGCTCGATCACCCTGTCTGCTGCGTCACCCCGCCGATAAAGCCCCGCAGGACCCGGCCGGGAAGGCTCCCGGCCGGGTCCGTGGCGTCACCCCGGCGTCATCCCGCGTCGTAGTCCTGGCCGAGGACGACCGACACATCCGCGTTCGGTGCGGTCTTGCCCTTGCGGACCGCGCCGTCCGGCAGCCCCAGGGTCTTGGCGACCTCGGTGGCCTGTGTCTTCTTGGCCGCGTCCGCGTACGTGACCTGGGAAGCGGCCTGGGCCGTGGAGCCCGCGCCGCCGTCCACGAAGGTGTAGCCGCCGTTGACCAGCGAGATCCGCGCGTCCTGTCCCGCGCCCTTGCTCCCGGAGGCGTTCTTGACGCCGACCCGTACGGCCGCGCCCTTCTCCGGGTTCTTGACCGCGCCGCCGAGGACCTCCTTGACCACGTTCGCGCCCGCCTGCTCCGAGAGCGTGCCGTCCTGCCGCACCGGGAGCCGCTCCGTGGAGTAGTCGCCGCCCTTCGCGCGGTCGGCGAGCTTGGCGAGGAAGGCGCCGAGGTCCTTCTCCTTGAGCGAGGGGTCCAGGATCTGGGCGAGCGACTGGACGGTGGTCGTCGCGGCCTGCGGGTCGGACGACAGCTTGCGCAGGACGCCCTGCATGACCTGGCCGAACCGGTTGAGCTGCGCGGTCTCGGACTCGCCGGACGCGCGGTAGGTGGCGTACGCGACGGCCATCGGACCGCTCAGGGTCTGCTGCTCGCCCTTCTTCACGAGGGGCGCCTGGCCCTTCTTGGCCTTGGGGTCCGGCACATCGGCGTCCGTGTCGACGTCGATGTTGCCGACCAGCTCGACGAGGTTGTTCAGGTACGGGGTGTCGAGCCGCCAGGTGCCCTCGACCTGGGTGCCGAGCAGGCCGTCGATCGACTCCCGGGTGCCGGTCGAACCGTCGTCGTCGACGGACTTGCCCAGCGTCGTTCCCGCGCCGTCGTCGTCCGTCACGGAGAGGGAGTTGGGCAGCAGGACGGTGGTGCCGCGCTTGGTCGTGGTGTTGTTGACCAGGAGCGCCGTGGAGGTGCCGCCGCCCTTGGTGTTGTGCAGGTGGACGACGATCACGTCGCGGTTCTGCGGTCCGGCCGCCGCGGCGGCGTCGCCGGACGCGTCGTCCGAGAGGCCGGGCAGCTTGCCCGCGTACCAGAGGTAGCCGACGCCGCCCGCGATCACGAGGGCGAGCACCACGACGAGCGCGACGACCCGGGAACGCCCGCGCCGCTTGGCCTCCTCGCGCCGCTCGGTGCGGCTCTCGGTGAACTTCAGCCAGTCGATGACGTCTTCGGACTCTTCGTCCGGCTCCTCGATGAAGGAGAACTGCTGCGTCTCGTACGCGGGATCGCGCTCCTGCTGCCGCCGGGGCCCGGGTTCCGGCTCCGGCTCCGCCTCCGGTTCCGGCTGCCGCGACTGCTGCGGGATCCAGCCGGTCTGCGTCTGCTGGGCGGCCTGCTGCTGGTACTGCTGCTGGGGCTGGGGCTGGGGCTGGGACTGGGACTGGGGCTGCTGGTCGTACGTCCCGTAGGAACCGGAGCCGTACGAAGCGTCGTACGAGGAGTCGTACGGCGGCACAGGAGCCTGCTGCCCCGTGCCCGTGGCGTACGGGTCGTAGCCGTAGCCCTGCGACGGCTGCTGCTGCTGAGGCTGCTGGGCCTGTTGGTGCTGGGCGGCCTGCTGCTGTGCCTGAGCCCCGTACTGGTCGTACGAAGCCGAGGGCTGCACCTGCTGGTACACCGGCTGGCCATACTCGTCGTACCCGACGACCTGGTACTGATCAGCCGCGTACTCGCCCGCATACGGGTCGCCGCCCGCATACGGGTCGTACTGTCGGTCGTTCACCGGTGCCCCTCTCGGCTCAATCGCCGCGGTACAGCTCGCGCTTGTCGATATAACGCACCACACCGTCCGGCACCAGATACCAGACGGGATCCCCCTTGGAGACCCGCGCACGGCAGTCCGTGGACGAGATGGCGAGGGCCGGGACCTCCACGAGCGAGACACCGCCCTCGGGGAGACCCGGGTCGGCCAGCGTATGGCCGGGCCGGGTGACCCCGATGAAGTGCGCCAGGGAGAACAGCTCTTCGGTGTAGCGCCAGGTGAGGATCTGGCCGAGCGCGTCGGCACCCGTGATGAAGAAGAGGTCCGTGTCGGGATTGAGCGTGCGCAGATCGCGCAGCGTGTCCGTCGTGTAGGTCGGCCCGCCGCGGTCGATGTCGATGCGGCTCACCGAGAACTGTGGGTTCTCGGCCGTCGCGATCACCGTCATCAGATAACGGTCCTCGGCCGGGGACACCGTCTTGTCGCTCTTCTGCCACGGCTGCCCGGTCGGCACGAACACCACCTCGTCGAGGTGGAACTGCGCGGCGACCTCCTGGGCCGCCACCAGGTGTCCGTGGTGGATCGGGTCGAACGTGCCGCCCATGACTCCGAGGCGGCGCTTGCCCTTGCTGGCCGGGCCGGTACCGGGACCGGTAGGCATGTCCTGCTCTCCCATGCGTGCAGACCCTACCGGCCCGGTCGACGGGCGCTGTTTCCGTGTCCGTTCAGCGGGACGTTCAACGGGGCGTTCGGCGGGACGGCCCAGCGGTGCGGCTCAGCGGTCCCGGTTGAAGCGCGTGGTGATCCAGAGGAGCAGCAGCAGCGCGACGAACGCGCCACCACCGGTGAGGAGAGGACTGAGGCTTTCGTGCTCGCCGCCGTGCTCACCCTCGGAGGCGAGAGTGACCAGCTGGGCGGCGGTGCTGTGGAGGCTCATCGTCGGCAGGACCTATCCGGAGGTGGGCGGGACAAAGACGTCCGGGCCATCGTATGCGGGGGCACCGGCAGAGCTCACGCCGACTCAGCTGTTGGAGTCCGCGCGGTCGTCCTGTTCGCCCCCGCCGGGGCGCTCGGCGGCAGCGTTCTCCCGCTCGGCGTCGGCGCCCTGCCGGTAGCCGCGCAGCAGGAACCACGCGACGAGCACGCAGCCGACGACCATGACGATCAGCACGACGCGGAGCAGATTGCCCGCCCCCTGCTCCTTGGCGGCCAGACCGGCCGCCTCCGTGACCCAGTGGTGGGCTGCGGCGCTGTGCTCCATGACGGCCATGACGGGCGACTCCATTCGCTGTGCTGCCCTGTCACGGTATCTCCGCCTAGGCTGGGACCCACCTCGGGGGCATGACTGGACGAGCATGGGGGATGGGGCATGACCGACGACAACGACCACGGCCGGCGGGACGGTGGCCACGAGAACGGCGGCCACGAGAACGTGCCGAGCAGGCAGCGCAGGCGCTTCCCCGGCATCTCGTCACGGGCGTACGAACACCCGGCGGACCGTTCGGCCCTGGTGGCCCTGCGCAAGCTCAGCGGCTTCGACACCGTCTTCAAGGCGCTCAGCGGCCTGCTCCCGGAGCGGAGCCTGCGGCTACTGTTCCTCTCCGACTCCGTACGGGTCTCCGACGCACAGTTCGCGCACCTCAACACCATGCTGCGGGACGCCTGTTACATCCTGGACCTGGAGAAGGTCCCGCCGATGTACGTGACCATGGACCCGAACCCGAACGCGATGTGCATCGGCCTGGACGAGCCGATCATCGTGGTGACCACGGGGCTCGTCGAGCTGCTCGACGAGGAGGAGATGCGGGCGGTCGTCGGCCACGAGGTGGGCCACGCGCTCTCCGGCCACGCGGTGTACCGCACGATATTGCTCTTCCTGACGAACCTCGCGCTCAAGGTCGCCTGGATCCCGCTCGGCAACCTGGCGATCATGGCGATCGTGACGGCGCTGCGCGAGTGGTTCCGCAAGTCCGAGCTGTCGGCGGACCGGGCCGGGCTCCTGGTGGGCCAGGACCTCAAGGCGTCGATGCGCGGCCTGATGAAGATCGCGGGCGGCAACCACCTGCACGAGATGAACGTGGACGCGTTCCTGGAGCAGGCCGAGGAGTACGAGGCCGGGGGCGACCTGCGCGACTCCGTCCTGAAGATCATGAACATGCTGCCGCGCACCCACCCCTTCACCACCGTGCGCGCCGCCGAGCTGAAGAAGTGGGCCGAGAGCCGCGACTACCAGCGGATCATGGACGGCCACTACCCGCGCCGCGACGAGGACGGTGACACCTCGGTGTCGGACTCCTTCCGCCAGTCGGCGTCCAGCTACGCGGACGACATGCGCAGCAGCAAGGACCCGCTGATGAAGCTGGTCAACGACATCGCGGGCGGCGCGGGCGACCTGGGCGGCAAGCTGCGCGGCAAGTTCACCGGGCAGAACGGCCGGCAGGGCGGCCAGGACAGCGGCCCCACCGAAGAGAAGTAGCCGGGGAGAAGCAGCCGGGGAGAAGTAACCCTAAGAGCCCTAAGAGCCCTCAGAACCCTCAGAGCGAAGGCTGGGCGGTCGCCGAGAGCGAGCCGCACAGCGCCGTGGCATCCCCCGTCGCGTACGGGTCGGTGCCCGCGGGGCCGCCCGCCTTCGCCTTCTGCCCCGCGAGCAGCGGCCGCAGCTGGTTGGCCGCGTCGGCGGAGCAGGCGAGCGGTCCTGCCTGCATGTACGACACGAGCAGCTCGGCCTGGCGCATCCGCAGGTCGTCGCGGTCGAAGCGGAACTGCAGCTCGCGGCGGACGGTGAACAGCGAGGCCTTGGTGTGCTCCCCCTGACCGGCCGGTCGCAGCGCGTAGACGAAGGTGTGGTCCGAGGTCACCTCGATGGTGTTCTTGTCCGTCTCGGTGACGTGCAGCGTGCCGTGGACCCGGATGCCGGGCGTCGCCAGGGCCGTCTTCGTCGGGTCGAAGCGCACCAGCCAGCCGGTGGGCGCGTGACGCCCGTCGGCGGCGGGGTGCGCGAAGCTCCGGTCGAACTGGTCGAGCTGCTGCGGGTCGAGCAGGACCCGCGCGGAGCGCACGGCGCCGCCGGTGAGGACGTCCGGGTCGAGCGAGGACTCGACGAGGTAGTCCTTGGCGGTGGTCAGCGCGGTCATCACCTGGCCGTCCGAGAAGTGCGAAGTGCGGTGCGCCGCCGGGAGGTTGATGCCCGAAGCGCCCACCCGGAACTGCGCGGCCGGGCTGTGCGCGTACAGCTCGGCCGGCTTCTCGGCGCCGGGCACGGGTCCCGGCGGGGCCAGCGGTATGACCGTCATCCGCAGCGGCTCGGGGCGCTGGGCGGCCGGGGTCTGGTACGGATGGCGTACGCCCATGTAGATCGCGGTGCCGAAGGCGACGGCGATCAGCAGGACGAGGATCACGGCCTGTTTGGAGAAGTGCCGGTGGCGTGCGGGCCTGCGGCGCACCGCATGCGTGTGATCGCTCATGCGCTCCTGCGCGGAGTACTCCTGCAGCCGGGCGGCGCGGACGAACGACTCGTCGAAGACGACGGATCGGTACTCGTCCTCACCACCGACCGGAGCGCCCTCGGGTGTCCCCTCAGGCGTCCCCTCGGGTGGTTCTCCTGGCCCGCCCATACCTTCAGGGTAGGTCTCAGCGCCGTTTGGTAAACGCCCTGGTACACGACAACTTCTGACAACTTCTCACGGGACGCGGGGCGTCGCTGACACCGCCGGCGGGCCGTACTCGGCGGAGGCCGACGGCTCCGTGGACACCGGTGGCGGTATCGGGTCCTGACGGCCCGACGACGCGCCTCGGTAGACCGCGGTGAAGGCGAGCGCGACCATGCCGACGCCCATCAGGAGGGCGAGCATCCAGGCGACGGGGCGGTGCCAGCGGCTGTGGCCTCCGTAGCCCCCGCGCCTGCCGTACCCGTCGTCGGTGAACTCGCGTTCGTACACGTCGTCGAGGTCCGGGTCGTGGCCGAACTCGCCGCCGTCGTCCGGTCCGAAGCCTTCGTCGTAGAGG
The DNA here is from genome assembly GCF_042667685.1 of Streptomyces sp. NPDC057302. NCBI lineage: Bacteria > Bacillati > Actinomycetota > Actinomycetes > Kitasatosporales > Streptomycetaceae > Streptomyces > Streptomyces sp. NPDC057302. The sequence goes on from NZ_JBHUZJ010000006.1 coordinate 125,736, forward strand.
TCGTCCTCCGGCGAGTCACGGCCCGGACCGCGGGTGCGGGCCCGGCGGTTCTCGGCCTCGGAGGCCTCGGCGCGCGCCTGGGCGGCGGCCAACAGCCGCTCCACCGCGGTGGGTTCATGGATCTTGGCGGACTTGACGAAGTCCTCGTCGAAGACCACGGAGGCGAACTCTTCGTCCGCACCCCCGCGGTCGTGGTCGTCGTCGGGCTCCCAGCCGTCAGGGAACGACGGCGTGCCCCCCACGTCCTCCGGCACCCTTCCAGCGTAGACCCGGAAGGGGCAATCTGGGCAGACGGTACGGGAATTGGGCCCGTGCGATAATTCAGCGGATGTGGCCGTCGCCGGTGACGATGTACTTCGTCGACGTCAGCTCGGGAAGCCCCATCGGCCCCCGGGCGTGCAGCTTCTGCGTGGAGATGCCGATCTCGGCGCCGAAGCCGAACTGGCCGCCGTCCGTGAAGCGCGTGGAGGCGTTCACGGCGACCGTCGTGGAGTCCACGAGCTGGGTGAAGCGGCGCGCGGCCCGCTGCGAGGTGGTGACGATCGCCTCGGTGTGTCCGGAGGTCCACAGGCGGATGTGCTCGACGGCCTGCTCCAGGGAGTCGACGACGCCCGCCGCGATGTCGTACGAGAGGTACTCGGTCTCCCAGTCCTCCGTGGTCGCGGGGACGACGGTGGCCTTCGATCCGTCGGCGTACGGGATGACCCGCTCGTCGGCGTGCACAGTGACCCCGGCCTCGGCGAGGGCGTCCAGGGCGCGCGGCAGGAAGGCGTCGGCGATGTCCGCGTGCACCAGGAGCGTCTCGGCGGCGTTGCAGACGCTGGGACGCTGGGCCTTGGAGTTGATGAGGATGTCGACGGCCATGTCCAGGTCGGCCTCGGCGTCCACGTACACGTGGCAGTTGCCGGTGCCGGTCTCGATGACCGGGACGGTGGACTCCTCGACGACGGTCTTGATCAGCGAGGCGCCGCCGCGCGGGATGAGGACGTCGACCAGGCCGCGGGCGCGCATCAGCTCGCGCACGGATTCGCGGTTCTCGCCCGGTACGAGCTGGATGGCGTCGGCGGGCAGGCCCGCTCCGTGGACGGCGTCGCGAAGGACCCGCACGAGCGCAGAGTTCGATTCGTACGCCGATGACGAGCCCCGCAGGAGCACCGCGTTGCCGGACTTCAGGCAGAGGGCGGCGGCGTCCACGGTGACGTTCGGACGGGCCTCGTAGATGATCCCGACGACGCCGAGGGGGACGCGGACCTGGCGCAGGTCGATGCCGTTGGGCAGGGTCGAGCCGCGGACGACCTCGCCGACGGGGTCGGGCAGCGCGGCCACGTCGCGCACGTCGGCGGCGATGGCGCGGACCCGCTCGGGGGTGAGCGTCAGACGGTCGACGACGGACTCGCTCGTCCCGGCCTCGCGGGCGCGGGCGGTGTCCTTGCCGTTGGCCTCGATGATCTCGGCGGTGCGCACCTCGAGGGCGTCGGCGATCGCCAGGAGCGCGTCGTCCTTGGCCGCGCGCGGCAGCGGGGCGAGCGTCGCCGCGGCGCCACGGGCGCGGTAGGCGGCCTGGGCGACGGGCGAGAGGTTGTCGTAAGGCAAGCCCGAGAACGGAGGCGTGAGGGACGTCATGCCCGCAGCGTAATGGGGAGGGGCCGCGGTCCACCCGCTGTTTCAGCAGCCGAGACCACGGTGCCCACGACGGCTCAAAAAGGGTGCACGCCCACCGGGGTCGCGGGCAGCGGGCCGTACCCCTCGGCGATCCGCTGGTGGTATGTGTCGCGGTCGATCACTTCGAGCCCCACGATCTCCCACGGCGGGAGCTTCGCGCTCTGCCGGTGCTCGCCCCAGAGCCGGAGCGCGACCGCGGCCGCGTCGTGCAGGTCGCGGGCCTCTTCCCAGTACCGGATCTCCGCGTGGTCGGGGGCGTACCTGCTGGTCAGCAGGAAGGGGTGGTCGTGGGCGAGCTGTTCGAGACCACGCCTGACCTCTTTGAGCGGGGCTTCGGCCCCCGAGACGCTCAGGGTGACGTGCCACAGACGGGGCGCCTCCACCGTCTCGGCCTCCTGCCTCTCGTCCTGCTCACCCGCCGCTTGCGTGTCGGTGTACGTCGCCCCCGCGGCGACGCTGGTCAGGGACCGCTCAGCCGACGCGCGGGACGACGCTCCCGGGCGCACTCGTCTCACGACGGCCTCCTCTACGCAATGGTGGTGCGGATACGCAATGGTCGTGCGGAAGTGTCTGGAACAAAGTTGAGCAGGCCAAGCGCCCCCGCGGGGCGGTTTTGGGGAGTTTCACCTCGCAGAGGCCGGGAGGAACGCGGCGTTCGCGCCTGTTTTCGGCCGGGGACCGCTGGGGCGGATGTGACTCCTGGGACGACAGAAACGCGGACGGGAGCGGTCCACCGGGGCTGCGGAGCACTAGTCGTGCAGCAGTGCCAGGTCGTCGCGGTGCACGACTTCCCGCTCGTACGCCGGTCCGAGCTCCCTTGCGAGCTCCCGCGTGGAACGGCCGAGGAGCTGCGGGAGCTCCTTGGCGTCGAAGTTCACCAGACCGCGCGCCACGGCCTTCCCCGAGGTGTCCCGCAGCTCGACCGGGTCACCCGCGGCGAAGTCCCCCTCGACCGCCGCGATGCCGGCGGGCAGCAGCGATTTGCGCCCCTCGACGACCGCGCGCACCGCCCCGTCGTCGAGCGTGAGCGCGCCCTGCGGCTCGGAGGCGTGCTGGAGCCAGAGGAGCCGGTCGGCGGAGCGGCGGCCCGTGCGGTGGAAGTACGTGCCGGTGTCGCGGCCCGCGAGGGCGTCGGCGGCGTGGCTCGCGGAGGTCAGGACGACCGGGATCCCGGCCGCGGCGGCGATCCGCGCGGCCTCGACCTTGGTGACCATGCCGCCGGTGCCGACGCCCGCCTTGCCCGCGCTGCCGATCTGGACGTGCGCTATGTCGGCGGGCCCCGTCACCTCGGAGACCCGGGAGCTGCCGGGCTTCGCCGGATCGCCGTCGTAGAGGCCGTCCACGTCGGAGAGCAGGACGAGGAGGTCGGCGTGGACGAGGTGGGCGACGAGGGCGGCGAGCCGGTCGTTGTCGCCGAAGCGGATCTCGTCCGTGGCCACGGTGTCGTTCTCGTTCACGACGGGCAGCGCGCCCATCGCGAGGAGCTGGTCGAGGGTGCGGGACGCGTTGCGGTGGTGGGCGCGGCGGGCCATGTCGTCGGAGGTGAGGAGCACCTGCCCGACGCGTACGCCGTAGCGCGCGAAGGAAGCGGTGTAGCGGGCCACGAGAAGGCCCTGGCCGACGCTGGCGGCCGCCTGCTGCCGCGCGAGGTCCTTGGGGCGCCTGCGCAGGCCCAGCGGCGAGAGCCCGGCGGCGATGGCGCCGGAGGAGACGAGCACGATCTCGCGCTCGCCGCCGCTGCGGCTCTTGGCGAGCACGTCAACGAGGGCGTCAACGCGGTCGGCGTCCAGGCCTCCCGACGCGGTGGTCAGGGACGAGGACCCGACCTTGACGACGACCCTGTGGGCCTCTGCGATGCCCTGCCTTGCCCCAGCCACGTACTTCCCCACTGATCCTGAAGATCCCATTCCCTGCCGGACCAGCCAATCTACGCGAGTGCCGGGGCGGGGTGCCCCCGCATTTCGAGGGGCGGACCACGCGCCCGCAGAGGTGATTTTGACCCTTCCGGTTCAGTACCTTTGCCCCTTTATCCGGTGACTGTCGTCACGGAAGATTGCTACAGGGCCACCGCACGTCATACGGTCAGTGGTCGACTTCCTCGTCTTCCTTGCTTTTCTTGCCTTCCTTGCCTTCTTTCCCCCCCATCCGATCCCCCCGATCCCCCGCCAGGAGCCCAAGCCCGTGCCCTCTGCCGGACTCGCACCCCGCCGCATCGTGCAGCTCTCCGCGCTGTTCGCGATGTTCGCGCTCTTCACGGCCCAGCTCGTCAGCGCTCTGGTCCCGTACGTACCGGTGTTCGTCGCCGCGTCGGCGGCGAACCTCGCGCTCGACGTCTATCTGCAGTACAAGCAGCCGGGGCTCCTCTCCCTCCTTGGCAAGATCCGTTTCGATGTCACGGTCAGGCAGCTCCTGCGCGACATGCTGATCCTGGTCGGCCTGCTGCGCATCGACGGCATCGAGCCGCTGGCCGAGCAGTCGCCGCTGACGATCTCGCTGCTCGCGTTCTACTTCCTGCACTTCGGCTGCCAGGCCACCGCCATACTGGTGCGCCGCTCGCGCCAGCTGCCGATCGTCACGCGCAACATCGACGCGTCCGCGCTGCACCTGACCGCGGCCCCGCCGCGGATCCTCTCGCGCCGCCAGGCCCACCGCCTGCTCACGTTCTCGATCCCCGGCACGGCGGGACTGCTGGTCACCGCGGCCACCACGGACGCGTACTGGGGCGGCATCGGCCTCGGGATCTCCATCGCCCTGATGGGCCTCGGCGCGGTCTACCTCGCCACGTGGCTGCTCCCGAAGAAGCGCGCGAAGAACGACGAGAAGGTCATGGAGTGGCTGGACAACTGGCTGGCCGACTACCAGCCGTCCGTCGCGATGTACTTCTCGGGCGGCGCCACGTCCGCGTACCAGGCGAACATGTGGCTCTCCACACTCTCCAAGCTCGACGGCAAGCCGCTGATCGTGCTGCGTGAGCGGTTCATGGTGCAGAAGATCGACGCGACGGACGTCCCGATCATCTGCTTCCCGAAGGTCGCGACGATGTTCTCCCTGGAGACCTCGACGCTGAAGATGATGCTGCACCCGGCGAACGCCGCGAAGACCTCGCAGGTCCTGCGCATCCCGACGATCAAGCACGCCTTCATCAACCACGGCGAGAGCGACAAGCTCTCCTCCTGCAACCCGTACGCGAAGGCGTACGACGAGGTGTGGGTGGCGGGTCCCGCCGCGCGCGACCGCTACCAGGCCGCCGACGTCGGCGTCGAGGACAAGGACGTGGTCGAGGTCGGCCGCCCCCAGCTGTCCCCGATCGTGGCGTCGACGGGCGCGCCCACCGGCGCGTTCACGACCGTGCTGTACGCCCCCACCTGGGAGGGCTGGGACGGCAACCCCGGCAACACGTCGGTGACCCTCGCGGGCGAGAACATCGTCCGCCACCTCCTCGCCGACCCTGGCGTACGGCTCGTCTACAAGCCGCACCCGATGACCGGTTCGCAGGACCCGCGCGCGGGCGCCGCCAACGAGCGCATCAAGACGATGATCCGCGAGGCCGCCGTCAAGCGTTCGGGCGAGCGTCCCGGCCAGGAGGCCCTGGCCGAACTGTCGCGCAGCACCGCCGAGTTGGACCGGCTGACCTCGACCGCGTTCCGCAAGAGCGTGGACGAGATGGAGCGCATGATGCTCCAGGGCACGCCGGACGGCGACCAGCAGGTGGCCGTGGCCGAGGCGACGGCGGCGTGGGAGGCGGCGTACTGGGCGTCGTTCCCCGAGTGGGAGCACCAGATCATCACCACCGCGCGCCCGGCGATCTTCTCCTGCTTCAACCAGGCGGACCTGCTGATCAGCGACGTCTCCTCGGTCGTCTCGGACTGGCTGACCAGTGAGAAGCCGTACGCGGTCGCCAACACGTCCGGCATGTCCGAGACGGACTTCCGCGCGGGCTTCCCGACGGTGAGCGCGGCAGCGATCCTCTCCCCGACCGCCGAGGGCGTCCCGGCGCTCCTGGAGGCCGTCCGCTCCCCGGAGAAGGACACCCACGCCGAGGCGCGCGCAGCCCTCAAGGAGCACCTCCTGGGCCCCTCGGACCCGCCCTCCCTGGTCCGCTTCAATGAGGCGGCCCTCGCGCTCTCGGCCAAGGCCGACGAACGCCGCGTGCGCATGGCCACCCGCATCGACGCGGAGATCCCCGGCCAGCGCGCGGCACAGGACGCGGCAGAGGAAATGGAGTCCGACCCGACGGAGCAGAACGGCGCGGAAGACTCCGTGACGGCCTAGCCCCGTAAGGGGCGCGGGGAACTGCGCGACCAGCCCCCACGCACCCGCAGGTAGCAGAGAACACGAAGGGCCCCCGGAGCAAAAGCTCCGGGGGCCCTTCTCACTGCCAGGGTCGCCCCGCCAGATCCGGCCTAGAAGGGTTCGAAGTCGTCGTACGCCTTCTCCACGTCGTCCCGCTCCGTGTCCCGGTCCCGGCGGCGCTGAGCGGCCGGACGGGGCTCCTCCAGGCGGTGGTCCTCGCCGCGGCGGCCCAGCATCTCGGCGCCGGCCATCACCGACGGCTCCCAGTCGAAGACGACCGCGTTCTCCTCGGGGCCGATGGCCACGCCGTCGCCGCTGCGCGCGCCGGCCTTCAGCAGGCCGTCCTCGACGCCGAGGCGGTTGAGGCGGTCCGCGAGGTAGCCGACGGCCTCGTCGTTGTTGAAGTCGGTCTGGCGCACCCAGCGCTCCGGCTTCTCGCCGCGCACGCGGTAGATGCCGTCGTCGCCGAGCTTGACGGTGAAGCCCGTGTCGTCCACGGCCTTGGGACGGATGACGACACGGGTCGCCTCCTCCTTCGGCTTCGCGGCACGCGCGGCGCCCACGACCTCGGCGAGCGCGAAGGAGAGCTCCTTGAGCCCCTTGTGCGCGATGGCCGACACCTCGAAGACGCGGTAGCCGCGTGCCTCCAGGTCGGGCCGGACCAGGTCGGCGAGGTCCTGGCCGTCCGGTACATCGATCTTGTTCAGGACGACGACGCGCGGCCGGTTCTCCAGGCCCGCGCCGTACTGCCGCAGCTCCTCCTCGATGATGTCGAGGTCGGAGACGGGGTCGCGGTCGGACTCCAGGGTCGCCGTGTCCAGGACGTGCACCAGGACGCTGCACCGCTCGACGTGCCGCAGGAACTCCAGGCCGAGGCCCTTGCCCTGGCTGGCGCCCGGGATCAGGCCCGGTACGTCGGCGATCGTGTAGACGGTCGAACCGGCCGTCACCACACCGAGGTTGGGGACGAGCGTCGTGAAGGGGTAGTCCGCGATCTTCGGCTTGGCGGCGCTCAGGACCGAGATCAGCGAGGACTTGCCCGCGCTCGGGTAACCCACGAGTGCGACGTCCGCGACGGTCTTGAGCTCGAGGACAACGTCGCCGGCGTCGCCGGGCTCACCGAGGAGGGCGAAGCCGGGCGCCTTGCGGCGGGCGGAGGCGAGTGCCCGGTTGCCCAGGCCGCCGCGGCCGCCCTGCGAGGCGACGTACGTCGTGCCCTGGCCGACCAGGTCGGCGAGGACATTGCCGTCCTTGTCGAGGATGACGGTGCCGTCCGGCACGGGCAGGACGAGGTCCTGGCCGTCCTTGCCGGAGCAGTTGTCACCGGCGCCCGGAGCGCCGTTGGTGGCCTTGCGGTGCGGGGAGTGGTGGTAGTCGAGCAGGGTCGTGACCGACTGGTCGACGACCAGGATCACGTCTCCGCCACGGCCGCCGTTGCCGCCGTCAGGTCCGCCGAGCGGCTTGAACTTCTCACGGTGGACGGAGGCACAGCCGTGGCCCCCGCTACCCGCGGCGACGTGCAGCTCGACGCGGTCCACGAAGGTGGTCATGGGATGTGCCTCCAGAAACGTGCGGGAAAGTCAGGGGCGAAATGCCCCTAGGTGTAACACGCGAAGGGCGGACCCGCTTCCCGGCAGGGAAGTGAGGTCCGCCCTCGCGAAGAACCTGTTCTACGGAAGCCTGATTCAGGCGACCGGAACGATGTTCACGACCTTGCGGCCACGGTGCGTGCCGAACTCGACCGCACCGGCGGCCAGCGCGAACAGCGTGTCGTCCTTGCCACGGCCGACGCTCGAGCCGGGGTGGAAGTGGGTGCCACGCTGGCGGACCAGGATCTCACCGGCGTTGACGGTCTGACCGCCGAAGCGCTTCACACCAAGCCGCTGAGCATTGGAATCGCGCCCGTTCCGAGTGGACGATGCGCCCTTCTTGTGTGCCATCTTGTCTCAGTCCCTTACTTCGCAGCCGTGGGGATACCGGTGACCTTGATCGCCGTGTACTGCTGGCGGTGACCCTGGCGACGGCGGTAGCCGGTCTTGTTCTTGTAACGAAGGATGTCGATCTTGGCACCCTTGTGGTGGTCCACGACCTCGGCCGTGACCTTGATACCGGCAAGCACCCACGGGTCACTCGTCACGGCGTCGCCGTCGACAACGAGCAGCGTAGAGAGCTCTACGGTGTCGCCAACCTTGGCGGTGGGAAGCTTGTCAACCTCAACGATGTCGTCGACAGCAACCTTGTGCTGGCGACCACCGCTGCGCACGATGGCGTACACGGATCTCTCTTTCGCTCGGAACGGGACCCCCGCAGTCCAGCCGCCCGCATGACACGGTCGGCCTCTCCCGGACGCCAGGCGTCGGAAGGAAATCAGGTTTACAGGGGTAGGGCGTACCTACTGACACGCCGACGGTCAAGATTACGGGGCTGGGCCGGAAGGGTCAAACCGGCTTCTCGCCGTCCGGCGGCAGCGGCTTGACGCCCTTGCACAAGTCGGTGCCGTCGGCCTTGCCGGGCCACGCGATCGTCCGTACGCGGTCGAAGTGTTTGCGGTAGGCGTCGTGCACCGAGTCGTCGTCGACCTTGACGATCGCCTCGTCGTTCTCGCGCAGCGCCGGCGCCGTGTAGTTCTGCGAGCCGGTGAAGGAGAGCTTGTTCTGCTTGCCGTCGTACTTGCCGTCGATGAGCAGGTACTTCGAGTGGATGATGTAGGGCGTCACCAGCTTGGTGCCGGGGTGCAGCGGGTCCCGGTCGTCGTTGAAGCACCGCATGGTCGGGCCACCGGCCTTGTGCAGGGCCTCCCAGGTGCCCGGGGAGCCGCCCTGGCTCTTGGCGCTGTCGGTCTCGGCGTAGACGATGCTTACCGTGCAGCCCGCCTTCTTCAGCGAGACGAGCTTGTCGGCGATCTGCTTCCGGGTGATCTTGAAGATCGAGGCGCGGATGTTCGTGTGCCGGGCCACGCCTGCCGCGTCCCGGTAGTTGCACTGCACGTTGTTCAGGACCGAGTACATGGTGTCGGTCTCGTTGACCGTGCCGGAGCGCGGGAAGAAGTACGCCTTGTAGAGGCCGTCGCTGACCGTGCGGTAGTCCCAGTTCCGCCAGTCCTTGCCGATCATGTCGGCGAAGTAGTCGGCGTACGCGTCGTACATCGTCGGGTTGTTCGGGAGCTGCAGCGCGTCGTTGAAGAACTTCGTGTGCGCGGAGGGCGTCGAGTTCGACGTGGTCTGCACGACGACGTCCTTGGCGCCCTCGACCTGCGAGAACAGCCAGAACTTGTTGTGCATGATCGACTTGCCGTACGCGGGATCGCCCAGGCAGGACTTGCCCGCCGGGCAGAGCGTCACGAAGGACGACTTGCTCCGGTCGGTGCCGAGCTCCGTCGCCAGCCTGCCGTACGCGGTGTTCGTGGGGCGGTCGCTCCTGGTGGACTCGTCGAGCACCATCTGCACGTGCACACCGCGGTGCCTGGCCGCCACGAGCGCGTCCACGACCGGGGACTCCCACACGTGGTAGACCGCGACCTTGATGGTCGAGCCGGGCACCGCGGTGTTCGTCAGCTCGATCAGCCGCGTCCGTATCGCGTACTGCTGCTCGGGGGTGCCCAGCGGATCGTTGAAGATCGGCGCCTCGGCCAGGGACGGCTGGTCCCCCTCGGCCGCCCCCGCCGTCCCCATGGCGCTGACCGTCTGGATCCCCGTCGCCGACAGGATCGTCGCCAGGGCGATCGCCTGGCGACCCCCCTTGGCCTGCTTCACGGCACGGTGACGTCCCGTGCCTCTCAGGCGACCGTGCGCCATCGTCCATCCCTCCCCTGACGCGGACGGGACGTCTCCCCAGACGCCACACCCGCGTGCTCCTTCACCAACCGCATGAGTTTTACAGGTACTTCGCCGAGATCCAACAGCCAGGTGCCCCCGCCATGGCCAAATCACCATGACGGGGGCACCCGGTCATATGTACGGACTACGAAGGAGGAGGTCAGCCCTCGTCTGCCGCGGAGGCCTTGACACCGGACGGTGCCTGCTCCGCCGCGGCGGTCTTCTTCGTCGTCTTCGACGCCTTCTTGGCCGTCGTCTTCTTTGCGGCCGTCTTCTTGGCCGCGGCCTTCTTGGGGGCGGCCTTCTTGGCGGCCGTCTTCTTGGCGGCGGTCTTACGCGCCGTCTTCTTGGCCGGAGCGGCTTCCTCGGCGTCCGCCTCGGGCTGCTCCGTGCTCTGCGTGGCCTGCGGGGCCTCCGGTGCCTTCTCGGCCGCCGGGACGACCGTGACGGCCGCCTCCGCGGACGCGGTCGGCGCGGTGGCCTTGCGGACCGCACGGCGCCGCGGACGGGCCGGGGCGGCGTCGGCAGGAGCCTCGGCGGGTGCCTCGGCCACGACCGGCTCGGCGACGGGCTCCGCCTTGGGCGCCTCGGTGACGATCACCTCGGCGGCCTCCGGCTCGGCACTCTGTGCGGCCTTCGGCGAACCGGCGGGCGCCGTCGCCTTGCGGGTCGCACGACGGCGCGTACGCCCCTTGGGAGCTGCGTCGTCCACGGGCGCCTCGGGGGCGGCCTCGACGGGAGCGGGCTGCGGGGCGGCCTCCTCCTTGGCCGGGGCGGCCGGAGCCTCGACGACCGGGTCCTCGGCCGCCGGAGCCTCGGCCGTCGCGGCACGCCGCGACTTGGAGCGCTTCTCCGCCTTGGGCTCGCTCTCCGCCTTCGGGGCGCCGGCCGGAGCCGAGGCCCGACGGGTCGCCCTGCGGCGCGAACGGCCACCGCGGGACGCCGCGGCCTCGGCCTCGGACGCGCTGCTGTAGAGGTCCTCGTCCGGCACGAACTCCGGCTCGGGAAGCGCCACCGGGGCGGCGACCTCCGCGGCGACCTCGGCCTCGGACTCGGTCTCCACCTCGTCCGTGCTCTCGTGCTCGTGCTCGTGGTCGTGCGTGTGCTCCAGACCCTGCTCGGAGCCACCGCGGCCGCGCTTCTTGCGCTTGCCGCCGCCACCGGCGGAGGTCGGCTGCTCCATGTGCACGATCACGCCGCGGCCGTTGCAGTGGACGCAGGTCTCGGAGAAGGACTCCAGGAGGCCCTGGCCGACCCGCTTACGGGTCATCTGCACCAGGCCGAGCGAGGTGACCTCGGCCACCTGGTGCTTCGTACGGTCACGGCCCAGGCATTCGAGCAGCCGGCGCAGAACCAGGTCCCGGTTGGACTCGAGCACCATGTCGATGAAGTCGATGACGACGATGCCACCGAGGTCACGCAGGCGCAGCTGGCGCACGATCTCCTCGGCCGCTTCGAGGTTGTTCCTCGTCACGGTCTCTTCGAGGTTGCCGCCCTGTCCGGTGAACTTGCCGGTGTTGACGTCGACGACGATCATCGCCTCGGTCTTGTCGATCACCAGCGAGCCGCCGCTGGGCAGCCAGACCTTGCGGTCCAGGGCCTTCATCAGCTGCTCGTCGATGCGGTACGTCGCGAAGACGTCGACCTCGGAGGTCCAGCGCTGCAGGCGGTCGGCCAGGTCGGGGGCGACGTGGGAGACGTATCCGTGGATGGTGTCCCAGGCGTCCTCGCCGCTGACGATGACCTTCGAGAAGTCCTCGTTGAAGATGTCGCGGACGACACGGACGGTCATGTCCGGCTCGCCGTACAGAAGGGTCGGCGCGGCGCCGCCGTTCTTCGCCTTCTTCTGGATCTCTTCCCACTGCTGCTGCAGACGCTCGACGTCGCGGCGCAGCTCGTCCTCGCTCGCGCCCTCGGCGGCGGTGCGCACGATGACGCCCGCGTCCTCGGGGACGATCTTCTTGAGGATGGTCTTCAGCCGCGCGCGCTCGGTGTCGGGCAGCTTGCGGCTGATGCCGGTCATCGAGCCCTCGGGCACGTAGACCAGGTAGCGGCCGGGCAGCGAGACCTGGCTGGTCAGGCGGGCGCCCTTGTGGCCGATCGGGTCCTTCGTGACCTGCACGAGGACCGACTGGCCCGACTTGAGCGCCGACTCGATGCGACGGGGGCCGTTGGCCATCCCGAGCGCCTCGAAGTTGACCTCACCGGCGTACAGGACCGCGTTGCGGCCCTTGCCGATGTCGATGAAGGCGGCCTCCATGGACGGCAGCACGTTCTGGACCTTGCCCAGGTAGACGTTGCCGACGTACGAGGTGGCCTGCTCCTTGTTGACGTAGTGCTCGACGAGCACGTTGTCCTCGAGGACGCCGATCTGGGTGCGCTCGCCGTTCTGGCGGACGACCATCACGCGCTCGACGGCCTCGCGGCGAGCCAGGAACTCGGCCTCGGTGATGATCGGGACGCGGCGGCGGCCCTGCTCGCGGCCTTCGCGGCGGCGCTGCTTCTTGGCCTCCAGGCGGGTCGAGCCCTTGATGGACGTGACCTCGTCGACGCCCGTGCCGAGCTCGCGCTCTTCCTTCTTGCGCGGCTCACGGACCTTGACGACCGTACGCTCCGGGTCGCCGTCCGCGGTGTTCTCGGCCTCACCGGAGTCACCGGCGCGACGGCGGCGGCGACGGCGGCGACGGCTGCTGCTGGAACCGGCACCCGAGCCGTTGTCGTCGGCGTCGTCGTCGGCCTGCTCGGCGGCTTCGTCGGCGGACTCGCCGGAGTCGGCGGCGGCGTCCGTGTCGGAGTCGGCGTCGGAGTCCTGCTGGTCGCCGTTGTCGTCGGCGGACTCACCGCGGCGGCGGCGACGGCCACCACGACGGCGACGGCGGCCCTGACGCTCACCGGAGTCGTCCGAGTCGTCGTTGTTGTCGTTGTCGTTGTCGTTGTCGCCGTCGTTCTCCGCGGCGGTGTCCTCGGCCTCTTCGGCCGCGGGGGCCTCGGCCTCGGCGGGCTGCGGTGCGGCCTTGGCGGGCTCGCGCTCGGCGGCGGGCTGCTCTTCGGCGCCCCGGCGGCGGTTGCGGCGGCGGCGGCCTCCGGTCTCCTCCTCCACCACCGGTGCGGCGGCGACGGGCTCGACCTCGGCCTCGACCTCTTCGGCGGGCTCGTCGGCCGCTTCGGCGGCGGCAGCGGCGGCAGCGCTCTCCGGGGTCTGGAACATCGGCGCGGCGAACACCGGCGCCTGGAAGACGGCGACGGCGGGGCGCGGCTTGCGTCCGGAACCCTCGTCGGAGTCACCGGCACGCGCCTTGCGGGCCCGCGTCGGGGCGGGCGCCGAGAATCCGGCGGCGGCCTTGCGGGTGGCACGGCGGGGACGGCGGCCACTGGGCGCCTCGTCCTCGGCGGGCTCCGCCTGGGGCTCGGCGGCCTTGGGCTCGGCGGCCTTGGGAGCCTCGGCGGTCTCGGGGGCGGCGGCCTCGGCGGCGGGCGCGGACGAGCCACGGGTCGCACGGCGGCGGGCACGGCGCGGGGCGGCGTCGCCGGACTCCGGCTGCGCCTCGGGCGCGGCCTGGGCGGCGGGCTCCTCGGCGGCGGGCTCGGCGGCCACGGGCGTCTCGGCGGCGGCCTCGGCAGCCTGCGGGACACCGGCGGGCGCGGAGGCGCGGCGGGTGGCTCGGCGGCGGCGCGGGGCCGCAGTGGTCTCTTCGGGCTCGGCCTCGGCCGCGGCGGGCTCGGCGGCCGGCGCTTCGGCGGCCGTCTCGGCACCCTGCGGCGCGCCGGCGGGAGCCGAGGCGCGGCGGGTGGCACGGCGGCGGCGCGGAGCCGGAGCGGCTTCCTCGGCCTGTGCGGGCTCAGGAGCGACGGCTGCGGCGGGCGCGGCGGGCGCTTCGGCGGCGGGGGTGGCCGGTATGGCCGGTGCCGCTCCCTCGGTGCCCTTGGCGCCCTCGGCGGCGCCCACGGGCGGACCCGCAGGCCGCGACGCCGCACGGCGCCTGCGGCGCGGCGGCAAGGTGTCGCTGGGTGTGTTGTTGTCCGAGCCCTCAGTGGGTTCGATCGGCTCAAGCATGCGGGCGGTTCTCCCGTCACGCTCCCGGGCGCCGCGCCTGGTCCGGTGATGTCCGCGGCCCTCGCTCACCTACGCGGGGCCGCCATCCGGGGGCGTGGGCGCCGCACGGGAGCTCTATGTGTCTGTCTCACCGGTTCCGTACGCCCAAATGCGGACGGCCTGGCGAAAGTCTCGGTCAGTGCACTGCCCGACCCAGGTGGCTCCCGAGTACAAGGGCGGCGCTTCTGTTCTGCCGACGGGCCTCCCTACACGGGACCTTCCGTCGCCGACACCTTCGCGGCGGCTGCGGCGACCCCTTGGTTCTCACTCGGGGTCGTGGCTGCCTCGCGGTCGGGCGCGAGCGGGTCGGTCACCGTGCCGGTCTCGTCGTCAAGAAGCCCCTGCGCCAGCCTGGTCACCGCTGCGGCAACCGGCGGCGCCAGGTCAGCAACAGCTCTGAGACCGGACAAGACGTCGTCGGGTCGTACGGCAGGTGTCACGTGCCGAACAACCAGCCGCAGTATCGCACAGGGCTGGTCGGTCGGCCTATCAGCGTCGTGGCTGAGCGCCTCGTCAGAGGCGATTGCCTCAAGACTCACGACGGCCGCGCGGGCATCGAAGGTCCGCATGCCGTTCTTCGCGCGGCGCTGGACCTCGACGCTCTCCGCGGCCATGAAGGCCTCGGCGGCACGCCCCGCGTCCGCGGGCTCCACGCCGGTCAGGCGCAGCTCCCAGATGGACCCGGTGAGCCGGTCGGCGAGCCCCGACGTACGGGACTCGACGGCGTCCACGATGTCGAGCCCGGTGGGCATCGACTCGTCGAGCAGCTCGCGCAGCTTGTCGGGGTCACGCGTCGCGGTGAGCGCGATCTCCAGGTACTCGGCCTCACTGCCCGTGCCGGTGGGGGCGGCATTGGCGTACGACACCTTCGGGTGCGGGGTGAACCCCGCCGAGTACGCCATGGGCACGTCGGCGCGGCGCAGCGCCCGCTCGAAGGCGCGCTGGAAGTCACGGTGGCTGGTGAACCGGAGGCGGCCGCGCTTGGTGTAGCGCAGTCGGATGCGCTGCACCGCGGGAGCGGGCGGCGGGCCTTCGGGCTGTCGCTTGCCCAGTGTTCTAGTCCTTCGTGAGTGCGGTCGTACTGCTACCTAGAGTACGTGCCGCGACCGTGTCCGGTTCCCGCCGGGCCACGGGCACCGGCGCGGGCTCCATCGGGGCCGCCCCCACGGGGACCCGCTCCTTCGGCGCACCGAACAGCATCCGCCGTACGTCGGCGCGCGCGTCCCGCACGCTCTGGCGGGCGGCGGCGATGGCCTGCCGGGTGGCGCGGCCCGCGTCCTTGACCGCCTGCGCGGCAGGACGCCAGACCCCGTCGCGCAGGACGTGCCCGACGGGGGTGAGAACCGCGCGGTAGACCCAGCGCACCGGGTCGACGAAGAGCCACCGCAGGAGCCGGCCGAGGAAGCGGCCCACGACCAGCGAGATGTGCCCGGCAACGCGCCAGGCGTGCCCGAGCGCGGCCACGATCTCGCGTACGACGACCGCGATGCCCCGCCCGACGGGTGCGAGCACCCAGCGCCACAGGGCGACGGCGGGCGCGACGAGGATCCAGCGGCCCAGGGCGCCGAGCACGGTGGCGATCCCCCGTGCCGTCCACGCGATACCCGCCCCAACTCCCTTGGCGAGCCACGCGATCGCGTGCCCGACGGGCGTGAGGACGGACGCGTACAGCCACCTGGCGGGGATCACGATCAGCACGTGCCCGAGCCAGGCAAGGCCCTTGCCGACGGGCACGGCCGCATAGCGCCACAGACCGACCCACGGCCACACGAACACGGCCTTGAGCAGCCACACCAACACGACGCCGATACCGCGTCCGGCCACCGAGGCCCCCGCGGCGACGCCCCGCGCGAGCCAGGCGATCGCATGCCCGACCGGCGTGAGGACCGACACGTACAGCCACCTGGCGGGCACCACGACCAGCGTCCGCCCGAGCCAGGCGAGCCCCTTGCCGACGGGCACGGCCACGTACCGCCACAGACCCACCCACGGCCACACGAAGACCGCCTTGAGCAGCCACGTCATGGCGGCGGTGGTGCCGAGCGCGATCGGCGTGAGGACGTACTCGGTCAGCCACTTCAGCGGCGTCACGATCAGCGTTCTGCCCAGCCAGGCGAACGCGCGCCCCACGGGCCGCAGCGCCCGGAAGTAGAGGAAGCGGCCGCACACGGCGAACGCGTCCCACACCAGGCGCACCGGCACGACGAGCACGAGCACCACGATCCGCACCGGAATGCGGATCGCGACGGCGAGACAGCCATCGGCCTGAGGCTGCACTGGTGGCTGCGCTTGTGGCTGTGCTGGTGGCTGTGGCAGCGGGGGCCGCTTTTCCAGGTCCATGCCGTCCTAGACGCGTCAGTGGCGGGTGCCGGTTCGGTCAGTCGCCGGTCGGGATCCAGTAACGCAGCTTTCCGCCGCGTTCGTCCTCGAACGCGCCGCCCGCGGCCTCGATCGCCTTGCGCGAACCGGTGTTGTCGTCGTCGCAGGTCACCAGGACCGAATCCAGGCCCAGTTCACGCGCGTACGGCAGGGAGCCGATCAGCATCGCCGTGGCGTGGCCGCGGCGGCGGGCGGTGGGGCGTACGTCGTAGCCGATGTGGCCGCCGTACTCGCGCAGGAAGCGCGTGGCGATGCTGTGCCGGACGGCGATGCGGCCGAAGTAGTCGGCGCCTTGCGCGTACCAGAGGGTCGTCACGGGGACGGAGAACGGTTCGGCGGGGTACGTGGCGGCGCGGACCTCGGCCGCGTAGCGCTCGAAGACCACCGGGTCGTGCCACTTGTCGCCGTACTCGCGCAGGGTGCGGCCGAGCATCGTGTCGTCGTCGTCACCGCCGCGCCCCTCGGCGCGAAACTCCTCCATCGCGGCGATGAAGGAAAGATGCACGAGGCCGGAGGGCGGGGCGAGTTGAGGATCAACCGCCCCGTCCGCCGGCTCCCGCTGGGCCACTTACTTCACTACCGACAGGGGAAGGAGCTTCTTGCCGGTCGGGCCGATCTGGATCTCGGTCTGCATCTGCGGGCAGACGCCGCAGTCGAAGCACGGGGTCCAGCGGCAGTCCTCGACCTCGGTCTCGTCGAGCGAGTCCTGCCAGTCGTCCCAGAGCCAGTCCTTGTCGAGACCGGAGTCCAGGTGGTCCCAGGGCAGGACCTCCTCGTACGTGCGCTCACGCGTCGTGTACCAGTCGACGTCCACACCGAATTCGGGCAGCGTCTTCTCGGCGCAGGCCATCCAGCGGTCGTAGCTGAAGTGCTCGCGCCAGCCGTCGAACCGGCCGCCGTCCTCGTACACCGCGCGGATGACGGAGCCGATGCGCCGGTCACCGCGCGAGAGCAGTCCCTCGACGATGCCGGGCTTGCCGTCGTGGTAGCGGAAGCCGATCGAGCGGCCGTACTTCTTGTCGCCGCGGATCTTGTCGCGCAGCTTCGTGAGACGGGAGTCCGTCTCGGCGGCCGACAGCTGCGGGGCCCACTGGAAGGGCGTGTGCGGCTTGGGCACGAAGCCGCCGATGGAGACGGTGCAGCGGATGTCGTTGCCCGCGACCTCGCGGCCCTTGGCGATGACGTTCGCCGCCATGTCCGCGATCTGCAGGACGTCCTCGTCGGTCTCGGTGGGCAGGCCGACCATGAAGTACAGCTTGACCTGGCGCCAGCCGTTTCCGTACGCCGTCGCGACGGTGCGGATCAGGTCCTCTTCGGAGACCATCTTGTTGATGACCTTGCGCATCCGCTCGCTGCCGCCCTCGGGGGCGAAGGTCAGGCCGGAACGGCGGCCGTTCCTGGTCAGCTCGTTCGCGAGGTCGATGTTGAAGGCGTCGACGCGGGTCGAGGGCAGCGAGAGGCCGATCTTGTCTTCCTCGTACCGGTCCGCGAGGCCCTTGGCGACGTCCCCGATCTCCGAGTGGTCCGCGGAGGACAGGGAGAGCAGGCCGACCTCTTCGAAGCCGGTCGCCTTGAGGCCCTTCTCCACCATGTCGCCGATGCCGGTGATGCTTCGCTCCCGCACGGGGCGCGTGATCATGCCGGCCTGGCAGAAGCGGCAGCCGCGGGTGCAGCCGCGGAAGATCTCCACGGACATGCGCTCGTGGACGGTCTCCGCGAGCGGCACGAGGGGCTGCTTGGGGTAGGGCCACTCGTCCAAGTCCATGACGGTGTGCTTGGACACGCGCCACGGGACACCGGACCTGTTCGGTACGACGCGGCCGATCCGCCCGTCCGGGAGGTACTCGACGTCGTAGAACCCGGGGACGTAGACGTTGCCGGTCCTGGCGAGGCGGAAAAGCACCTCCTCGCGGCCGCCGGGGCGGCCCTCGGACTTCCACTCGCGGATGATCGCCGTCATGTCGAGCACGGCCTGCTCGCCGTCGCCGATGACCGCGCAGTCGATGAACTCCGCGATCGGCTCGGGGTTGAAGGCCGCGTGGCCTCCGGCGAGGACGATCGGGTCGTCGACCGTGCGGTCCTTGGACTCCAGCGGGATGCCCGCGAGGTCGAGGGCGGTGAGCATGTTCGTGTAGCCGAGCTCGGTGGAGAAGCTGAGCCCGAACACGTCGAAGGCGCCGACGGGGCGGTGGCTGTCCACGGTGAACTGCGGGACCTTGTGCTCCCGCATCAGCTCTTCGAGATCGGGCCAGACGCTGTACGTGCGCTCGGCGAGGACGCCCTCGCGCTCGTTCAGTACCTCGTAGAGGATCATGACGCCCTGGTTGGGCAGCCCGACCTCATACGCGTCGGGGTACATGAGCGCCCAGCGGACGTCGCATGCGTCCCAGTCCTTGACGGTGGAGTTGAGCTCCCCGCCGACGTACTGGATGGGCTTCTGGACGTGCGGGAGAAGCGCTTCCAGGCGTGGGAAGACGGACTCGACAGGCATCACAGCGTCTTTCGGCAGGTTCTCATGTGCTGGCAGGGGTGACCATCAAGCGTACCCCGGTACTCAGCCGCCCAACGCCGACCGCAGTTTGGGCCGGGACGCCCGGTGCCACACCCCCGGCAGCTCGTTCTCGCGCTCCGCGGCCGAGGCTTCCTCCTGGCCGTAGAGGAGTCCCCAGGTGAAGGCGGTCTCGCCCGCCGCATGGGCCTGGATCGCCAGGTTCCGCAGCTCCTCACGGGCGACGACGCTGTCCTGGTGATCGCCGAGGACCTGCTGGACGGCCTTCATCCTTTTGGCGAACCGCTTGGCGGGCTTGCCGAGCGCGGGCCTCGCCGCCTCGCCCGCGTACCGGGTGCGCTTGGCGGCCTTGCGGGCCTCGTGCATCGCCACGTCCCGCTGCTCGCCCGGCGCGAGCGCCAGGGCCTTCTCGATGCGGTCGGCCAGGCGCGCGTAGTCCTTCCGCACGGCCTTGGGGAGGACCTTGGCCGGCGACGCGGTGGCGGCCCTGCGCAGCGGCGGGGCGGCGAGCAGCGCGTCGACGGAGTCCAGGAGCTGCACGTACCGCTTTCCTTCGAGGGCGGCCACGGTCCGGGTCCGGGAGTCGCCGGCGCGGGCGACGCCCCAGATCTGCAGGCGGCCCCGCACGGGCCCCAGGAGCAGGGTCCCCGGCACGGCGTCGACGCGCTTGGTGAGCCGCGCGGCAAGGACCTCCTGGTCACGGTCGACCCCGAGCTCGCCCGCGAGCCACTTCAGCTCGTCGCCGATCGGATCGGTGACGGCGCGGTCGAGGATCTTCCGGTACGAGCGGAACGCGCTGCGCATCCGGCGCGTGGCGACCCGCATCTGGTGCACGGAGTCCGGCAGGTCGCGACGGACGTCGGGGTCGAGGGCGACGAGGGCGTCGCGCTGGGTGCGGACGTAGGCGAGGACGTGGTCGGCAGCGGTGACGGGGGCAGATCGCACGGCAGGGTCCTTCAGCTGGATGACGACGTACTGCTCATCCGCCTTCCCCTTCTTGGCCTTGGCAGGCTTCAACTCGCCGTCCGCACGCCGCTGTCGGGTTCCGCCCAGCGCCGTCCCCGCCTGTGCCTTGGCCAGTTTCGACGCGGACGAGGACCGCTCGACGCCCAGTTTCTTCAGCTTCTTCTCGATCTGGTCGAGCAGCGCGGGGTCCGCGCCGTCGGCGAGCTCCACCTCGATCTCGGCCCACTCGATGGTGCCGCCGCCCTCCGTGAGCCGCTCGGCCCTGACCCGGTCGATGCTCAGCTCGGCGAGGAGCGTGCCCTTGCCGTCGCAGAGGTGGCGCAGGTCCCGCGCGGTCAGCAGGCGCATGACGGGCACGAGCGGGGCGTCGCGCACCCGGGAACGCACGAGCCCGGACAGCTCGGGCGGCACGGTTTTCGAGAGAGGGGCCCGGATCTCGTCCCGCACGCCCTGCGCGAGGGACACCGGGAGCTTCAGGTGCCAGCCCTCGTCGTCGCCGCCCGTGCGGCGGCGCAGCGTGATCGAGTCGGAGAGCAGGAGTTGGTCGGTCGTGTCGTGGTAGACGGCGTCCAGTTCGACGACACCTTTGTCGACGACGTCGGCGACGCCCGCGACCCCGGTCAGGTCGGGCAGCGTCGCGTCCGCCTCGACGTCGTACTTCCGCTCGATCTCGCGCTGTGTCTCCGCCATGAACCGAATCTAGACGCGATCTCGGGCCATGGGCAGACCTGCAACCGGCCTACGCCGACATCGGCCGTTGCACCTTGATCGACTGGAGCAGCCCGACGGCCACCCAGACCGCGAACATCGAGGACCCCCCGTACGAGACGAAGGGCAGCGGCAGACCGGCCACCGGCATGATGCCGAGCGTCATGCCGATGTTCTCGAAGGACTGGAAGGCGAACCAGGCGATGATCCCGGCGGCGACGATCGTGCCGTACAGCTCGGTCGTCTCGCGCGCGATGCGGCAGGCGCGCCAGAGCAGCACGCCGAGCAGGACCAGGATGAGCCCGGCGCCCAGGAAGCCGAGCTCCTCGCCCGCGACGGTGAACACGAAGTCCGTCTGCTGCTCGGGCACGAACTGCCCGGTGGTCTGCGAGCCCTTGAAGAGGCCGGTGCCCGACAGGCCGCCGGAGCCGATCGCGATGCGCGCCTGGTTGGTGTTGTAGCCGACGCCCGCCGGGTCGAGCGCAGGGTTGGCGAAGGCCGCGAAGCGGGCGATCTGGTAGTCGTCCAGGATGCCGAGCTGCCAGACGGCGACCGCGCCGGCCGCGCCCGTGCCCAGGATCCCGAAGACCCAGCGGTTGGAGGCGCCCGACGCGAGCAGCACGCCGAGCACGATCATCGCCATCACCATGACCGACCCGAGGTCGGGCATGAGGAGCACGATCAGTATCGGTACGGCGGCCAGGCCGAGGGCCTGCAGGACCGTGCGCTGGTCGGGGTGGACCCGGTCGCCCGCGTCCACCCGTGCCGCGAGCAGCATCGCCATGCCCAGGATGATCGTGATCTTCACGAACTCGGAGGGCTGGAGCGAGAAGCCGCCGCCGACCACGATCCAGGCGTGCGCGCCGTTGATCGTCGCGCCGAGCGGGGTGAGGACGAGCAGGACGAGGAAGACGGAGATGCCGTAGAGGATCGGCACGGCCGTGCGCAGCGTGCGGTGGCCGAGCCAGATCGTGCCCGCCATGAGGGCGATGCCGATGCCGGTGTTCAAAAGGTGCTTGAGCACGAAGGCGTACGGGTCGTCGCCGACCAGTTCGGTGCGGTTGCGCGTCGCCGAGTAGACGAGCGCGGAGCCGATCGCGGAGAGGGCGAGCGCCGAGAGCAGTATCGGCCAGTCCAGCCTGCGCACCAGCGAGTCGCGGGCGAACATGCGGGCCGACATCGACGAGCGCTCGGGCCCGTAGCCGGAGACGGAGAAGCCATTGTTGCCGGCCACTAGTCGCGCCTCCCGTTCGCCGGCGCGCCCGCCAGCTCCTGCTGCTCCTGCGGCGGCTTGGGGGCCTCGGGCTTGAACGGCTTGATCTTCGGGGAGTCGATCGAGCCGTCGGTCTCGATCTTCGGCAGGTTCTTCTGCGGCTGGGGCAGCAGGGCCTTCTTGAGGTTCTGCTTGCCGCTGTCGTCCAGGCCGTAGATGCCGTCGTAGATCTTGCGGACGGCGGGGCCCGAAGCACCGGAACCCGTACCGCCCTGGGAGATCGTCATCACGATCGAGTAGTCCTTGGTGTACGTCGCGAACCACGAGGTGGTCTGCTTGCCGTAGACCTCCGCCGTACCCGTCTTGGCGTGCATCGGGATCTTGTCCTGCGGCCAGCCGCCGAACCGCCAGGCGGCGGTTCCCTTGGTCGCCACGTCGGCGAGGGCACCGTCTATGTCGGAGCGCGTCTTCTGGTTCATGGGCAGCTTGCCGTGCGACTTGGGCTTGAGCTCCTGGACCTGCTTGCCGTCGGCGCTGATGATCGCCTTGCCGACGGTGGGGTCGTAGAGGGTGCCGCCGTTGGCGATGGCGGAGTAGATCGTCGCCATCTGTATCGGCGTGACGAGGGTGTCGCCCTGTCCGATGGAGTAGTTGACGGAGTCACCGGCGCGCATCTTCATGCCTTCGAGGCAGTTCTCGTACGCGATCTGCTCCACGTAGTCCCCGCCCTTCTTGCCCTGCTTGCACCAGCCGTCCTTGTTGGCCTTCCAGTAGTCCTTCTTCCACTGGCGGTCCGGGACGCGTCCTGCGACCTCGTTCGGCAGGTCGATGCCGGTCTCCTTGCCGAGGCCGAACTGGTGGGCCGTCTTGTAGAACCAGTCCTTGGCGTCCTTCTTCGGCTTGTTGCCGCCGTCCTTGGACCACTGGTCGTGCGAGAGCTTGTAGAAGACGGTGTCGCAGGAGACCTCGAGGGCCTGGCCGAGGGTGATGCTGCCGTGGCCCTGGGACTCGAAGTTCTTGAAGGTCTGGCCGCCGATGGAGTACGAGCTGGGGCAGGGGTAGCGCCCGTTGAAGTCGTAGCCCGCGTTGACCGCAGCCGTGGTCGGGATGACCTTGAAGATCGAGCCGGGGGCCGCCTGGCCCTGGATGGCGCGGTTCAGGAGCGGGTAGTTGGACTGCTTGCCGGTGAGCCGGGTGTAGTCCTTGCCGGAGATGCCGCCGACCCAGGCGTTCGGGTCGTAGTTCGGGTTGGACGCCATGGAGACGATGCGTCCGGTCTTGTTCTCCATGACGACGACGGCGCCCGCGTCGGCCTTGTAGTTCTCGCCGGTGTTCTTGTCGAACTCCTGGCGGGCCTTCTTCATCGCGTCGTTCAGCCAGTACTCGGACAGGGCCTGCACGCGCGCGTCGATGCTGGTGACCACGTTGGCGCCGGGCTGGGCCGGGTCGTCCTTGGCCTTGCCGATGACGCGGCCGAGGTTGTCGACCTCGTAGCGGGTGACGCCTGCCTTGCCGCGCAGCTGCGCGTCGTAGGTCCGCTCAAGACCCGAGCGGCCGACCTGGTCGGAGCGCAGGAAGGGCGAGTCGGTGTGCTCGGCCTTGGTGATCTCCTCGTCGGTGACGGGCGAGAGGTAGCCGAGCACCTGGGCGGTGTTGGACTTGCCGGGCGCGGGATAGCGGCGCACGGCGGTGGGCTCGGCGGTGATGCCGGGGAAGTCCTCGGCGCGCTCGCGGATCTGGAGGGCCTGCTTGGGCGAGGCCTCGTCCGTGATCGGGATCGGCTGGTAGGGCGAGCCGTTCCAGCAGGGCTGCGGCGTCTTGGAGTCGCAGAGGCGGACCTTGTCGGAGACGTCCTTGGCGCTCATGCCGAGGACGTCCGCGAGCTTGGCGAGGGCCGCCTTGCCGTCGTCCTTCATCTTCATCAGGTCCGTGCGGGACGCGGAGACGACGAGGCGGGTCTGGTTGTCGGCGATCGGCACGCCGCGGGCGTCGAGGATCGAGCCGCGCACGGCCGGGTCGACGACCTGCTGGACGTGGTTGCCGGATGCTTCCTCGGCGTACTCCTCACCGTTGCGGATCTGGAGGTACCAGAGTCGGCCGCCGAGGGTGAGGAGGAGGGAGAGCACGAGGATCTGGATGACGATGAGACGGATCTGGACCCGTGGGGTCCGCCCGGTCTCCGGGATGTTGGTCACTGCTGTTCCTCCCCCTCTCAGTGTGTGTACGAGGCCAAGTGCGCTGCGGTCACAGGCGCTTGACCCCCTTGATGCGTCCGGCGCGCGCGACGCGGGCCTTGGCCGCCTTCATCCGCAGGCCGCCGCGCTGGTTGCCGATGCGCAGGCCGGTGCCCGAGGAGAGCCAGCCGGACGCGACGTCCGTGGCCTTGTTGGCGGGAGAGGTCTCCCCCAGCGGGTCGTTCTCGGCTCTGCGGGCGAGCGCGATGATCAGCGGCACCGTGAACGGCGCGAGCAGCAGGTCGTACAGGGCGGCCGTGAAGAGGAGTCCGCCCAGGCCCACATGGCGGGCGGCGGTGTCCCCCACGAGGGCGCCCACGCCCGCGTAGAGCAGGGTCGACCCGATGGCGGCGCCGACGACCACGACGAGCGGAGCGGTGGCCGACCTGAGCCGCCCGGTCTCCGGCTTGGCCAGGCCCGCGAGGTAGCCGACGACGCACAGGACCAAGGCGTAACGCCCGGCCGCGTGGTCGGCCGGCGGGGCCAGGTCGGCGAGGAGTCCGGCGCCGAAGCCGATGAAGGCGCCGCCCACATGGCCGTAGACCAGGGCGAGGCCGAGCACCGTGAGCAGCACCAGGTCCGGGACCGCGCCCGGCAGTTGCAGCCGGGCAAGGACGCTGACCTGGATGACCAGGGCGACGACGACCAGGGTGGTGGAGAGCAGGATTCGGTTGAAGCGCATGGGTCCGGGGCTCCTACTGCTCGTTGCCGTTGTCGGCGCC
Source organism: Streptomyces sp. NPDC057302 (assembly GCF_042667685.1). Taxonomy (NCBI): domain Bacteria; kingdom Bacillati; phylum Actinomycetota; class Actinomycetes; order Kitasatosporales; family Streptomycetaceae; genus Streptomyces; species Streptomyces sp. NPDC057302. The sequence continues at coordinate 150,330 of NZ_JBHUZJ010000006.1, forward strand.
GTCGACCGGGGGCTGCCCCGACGGGGTGGCCGTGACGGTCACCGTCGGGGTCGGCTTCGGCTTGGCGGGCTTCTTCGGCAGGACCGTGTCGCGCGGGTCCTCGCGGGGCGCTTCGACGACGACTCCGACGATGTCCAGCTTGGTGAAGCCGACGTACGGCTTGATGTAGATGTTGCGCGTCAGGTCACCGCCCGACGGGTCGACCCGGACGACCTGGCCGACCGGCACACCGGGCACGAACGGCTTGTCGGCCTGCGAGCCGAAGGTGACCAGGCGGTCGCCCTTCTTGACCTTGGCCTTGCCGTTGAGCATCTGTACCGAGAGCGGGCGGTCGCCCTGGCCGGTGGCGAAGCCGAGCTCGTCGGTCTTCTCCATGCGGGTGCCGACGGTGAAGTCGGGGTCGTTGGCGAGCAGGACGGTCGCGGTGCTGGGGCCGACCGTGGTGACGCGGCCGACCAGGCCGTCGCCGTTCAGGACGGTCATGTCGCGCTTGAGTCCGTCGCCCGCGCCCGCGTCGATGGTGACGGTCCAGGAGAAGCCCTGGGCCGCTCCTATGCCGATGACTTCGGCGCCCTTGATGCCGTACTGCCCGGCGCCCGCGCTCTTGAGCATGCTGTCGAGCTGTCTGACCCGGCTGCGGTTGCGGTCGTCGCTGCCGAGCTTCGCCTTCAACGCGGCGTTCTGCCGCGTGAGTTCGGCGATCCGGTCATGCCGGTCGCCGGAGTCCCGTACCGCGCCGATCGCGTTGCCGATGGGGTCGACCGCGGACGACACTCCGTCCTCGACCGGGCCGAAGACCGTGGCGGCGGCCTGGCGGGCACCGTCGACCGGCGAGTCCTCGCCACCACGGATGTCCACCGTGATCAAAGCGAACGCGATGGCGATCAGCAGCACCAGGAGCAGCCGGCTCTCTCGTGTGTCCCTCACGTGCGGCGGCCGTGCCTTCCTCAGTTGGAAATCTCTAGTTGGAAATCTATGGAATTCCGAGCAACTGTGCGTGCCCTCTAAAGGCCTCTATATCAACGATCCGCCGCACGAGGTGACAGGCACTCGTACGGCGGACACCCTTTCAGCGGGTTCGCGCCACCCTCAGCGGCGCGGCGACGCGTCGAGCACCTGCTGGAGCGCCTCGAACTCCTCGACGCACTTGCCGGAACCGAGGGCCACGCTGTCCAGCGGGTCCTCGGCGATGTGGATCGGCATGCCCGTCTCGCGACGGAGTCGCTCGTCGAGGCCGCGCAGCAGGGCGCCGCCTCCTGTGAGAACGATGCCGCGGTCCATCACGTCACCGGAGAGTTCCGGCGGGCACTTGTCGAGGGTCGTCTTCACCGCGTCCACGATCGCGTTGACCGGCTCCTCGATGGCCTTGCGGACCTCGGCGGCGGAGATGACGACGGTCTTGGGGAGCCCGGAGACCAGGTCCCTGCCGCGGATCTCGGTGTGCTCGTCGGCGTCCATGTCGTACGCGGAACCGATGGTGATCTTGATCTGCTCGGCCGTGCGCTCACCGAGGAGGAGGGAGTACTCCTTCTTGATGTGCTGGATGATCGCGTTGTCCAGCTCGTCGCCCGCGACGCGGATCGACTGTGCCGTGACGATTCCGCCGAGCGAGATGACGGCGACCTCGGTGGTGCCCCCGCCGATGTCGACCACCATGTTGCCGGTGGCCTCGTGGACCGGCAGGCCGGAACCGATGGCCGCGGCCATGGGCTCCTCGATGATGTGCACCTGGCGGGCGCCGGCCTGCGAGGAGGCCTCGATGACGGCGCGGCGCTCGACTCCGGTGATGCCGGAGGGGACACAGACGACGACCCGCGGGCGGGCGAGGTACCGCCGCTTGTGGATCTTCAGGATGAAGTAGCGGAGCATCCGCTCGGTGATCTCGAAGTCGGCGATGACGCCGTCCTTCAGCGGTCGCACGGCAACGATGTTGCCCGGCGTGCGACCGATCATCTTCTTGGCTTCGGCGCCGACAGCGAGGATGCCACCGGTGTTGGTGTTGATCGCGACGACGGACGGTTCGTTGAGAACGATCCCGCGACCCCTGACGTACACCAGCGTGTTGGCGGTCCCGAGGTCGACAGCCATGTCACGGCCGATGAACGACATGTTGTTCCCCATGAGGATGCGTCTGGCCTTCCCTGGAGCTTTTGATGGCTTTTTAGGTAGGCGAGGTGGGTGCTGTGTGGCGTGGAGGCTTCCATCGTAGTCTCGCCTGCACGAACACGGCGCTAGGGTCTTCGCCATTGTCAGCAGATGATGGGCCGCCTCGCTCTTGGAGACGTGCCATCGGAGGCATGGGTTCCCCCAATTGGGGCGCATATGCCAAGGGGCGGCCGGTTTTCTCGGCCACCCCTGGTCAGGGCGGTGCCCTGCTGACTAGGCGTCAGAAGTCTTTACGCAACTCTTTACGTGCGACCGTCGGATCGGCCCGTACGACCGTCAGACGGCGCTCGGGAAGAAGATCTTCAGCTCGCGCTCGGCGGACTCCTCGGAGTCCGACGCGTGGATCAGGTTCTCCCGGACGATGCTGCCGAAGTCGCCGCGGATGGAGCCGGGCGCGGCGGCGATCGGGTCGGTCGGACCGGCCAGCGCGCGCACGCCCTCGATGACACGCTCACCCTCGACGACCAGCGCGACGACGGGGCCCGACGACATGAAGTCGACCAGCGGCTCGTAGAAGGGCTTGCCCTTGTGCTCGCCGTAGTGCTGCTCCAGCGTCTCCTGGTCGAGCGAACGCAGCTCGAGCGCGGAGATCGTCCAGCCCGCCTTGCGCTCGATACGGCCGATGATCTCGCCGATCAGGCCACGACGGACGGTGTCGGGCTTGAGCAGGACGAGAGTGCGCTGGGTCATGTGCGGCTCCAAGCATTTTTTCTACGAGCGTGTGGGTTGCCGGGCACGATACCGGCACCCACTACACCGCGTTACCTCCGGCCCCGGGGAGCCGCCCCGCCGGGCCTAGGCCTCCGCCTGGGCTTCCGCCTGCGCCGCGAACCTGGCCTTCGCCTCGTCGATCTTCTGGCCGAAGTGCAGCGACGCCCACCACAGCACGGCGAACAGCGCCCCCATGAAGAACATGATCGGCACGACGAAGCCGCTCACGACGAGCGCGATCTGCAGCGCCCAGCCCAGCTGCACCCCGCCGGGCCGGGTGATCATTCCGCACAGCAGGACGCTGAACAGCATCGCGATGCCGCAGACCGTCCAGACCGTGCCCATCGACAGGTCCGGGTCCTTCATGGCGACCAGACCGGCGAAGCCGATGACGAAGAACTCGCCGATCAGTGTCGAAGCACAGAGCGTACGCACGTGAGTCAGCCCCTCCCCAGGAGCAGTCGGGCCTCGCCGACGGTGATGACGGAGCCGGTGACAAGGACGCCGCCGCCCGCGTACTCGCCCTCTTCCTCGGCGAGGGTGATCGCGGCTTCGAGCGCGTCCGGCAGGCGCGGCTCGACCTGGACGCGGTCGTCCCCGAAGACCTCGACGGCGATCCCGGCCAGCGTGTCCGCGTCCATCGCGCGGTGGCTGGAGTTCTGCGTGATGACGACCTCGGCGAAGATCGGCTCGAAGGCTTCGAGCAGCCCCTTCATGTCCTTGCCCTCGCTCGCGGCGACCACGCCGATCAGGTTGCTGAAGTCGAAGACCTCGCTGATCGCCTCGGCGGTCGCGCGGGCGCCCGCCGGATTGTGCGCGGCGTCCAGGACGACGGTCGGCGAGGTCCGCACGACCTCCAGGCGGCCCGGCGACGAGACCGAGGCGAAGGCCTTGCGGATGGTGTCGATGTCGAGCGGGCGCGCGTGCTGCGAGCCGATGCCGAAGAAGGCCTCCACCGCGGCGAGCGCGACGGCGGCGTTGTGCGCCTGATAGGCGCCGTGCAGCGGCAGGAAGACTTCCTCGTACTCCCCGCCGAGACCGCGCAGGGTCAGGAGCTGGCCGCCGACGGCGACCGTGCGGGAGACGATGCCGAACTCCAGGCCCTCGCGGGCCACCGTCGCGTCGACCTCGACGGCCTTCTTCAGGAGGACCTGCGCCGCGTCCACCGGCTGCTGGGCGAGGATCACCGTGGCGTCCGGCTTGACGATGCCGGCCTTCTCGCCCGCGATCTCGCCCGGCGTGGAGCCGAGGCGGTCGGTGTGGTCCAGGTCGATGGGCGTGACGACCGCGACCGAGCCGTCGATCACGTTCGTCGCGTCCCAGCTGCCGCCCATGCCGACCTCGACGACGGCGACGTCCACGGGGGCATCCGCGAAGGCCGCGTACGCCATGCCCGTGAGCACCTCGAAGAAGGAGAGCCTGTACTCCTCCTTGGCGTCGACCATCTCCACGTAGGGCTTGATGTCGTTGTACGTCTCCACGAAGCGCTCGGCCTCGACGGGGGCGCCGTCCAGGCTGATCCGCTCGGTGATCGACTGGACGTGCGGCGATGTGTACCGCCCGGTGCGCAGCTCGAAGGCGGTGAGCAGGGCCTCGATCATGCGGGCCGTGGACGTCTTGCCGTTCGTGCCGGTGATGTGGATCGAGGGGTACGCGCGCTGGGGCTCGCCCAGGACGTCCATCAGGGCGGAGATCCGGCTGACGGAAGGCTCGAGCTTCGTCTCGCCCCAGCGGCCCGCGAGCTCCGTCTCGACCTCGCGCAGCGCCTTGTCGATCTCCGGGTCGGTGGGCCGGGAGGGGATGTCGCCCTGGGGCGGGCCCGCCTGGGTGCGCAGGGTGCGGCTGCCCGCCTCGATCACGGCGAGGTCGGGGTCACGGTCGGTCTCGGCTTCGACGATCTCTGCGAAACGGTCGTCGCTGTCGTCGCGGTCGGGGTGCTCGCTGTCAGGCGGGGGGAGGTCACTCACGTACGCCAGTCTACGGACGGGGTACGACAGCCGCCGTCGGGACCTGCTCCGCACCTGTCGGGACTTTGGTCCCGGGTGATTCGGGACCAAAGTCCCGCCGATCCGGGGATTCGCCGGGCAAACTTGGCGATCATGGACATAGGTATCGACCTCGGCACAGCGAACACTCTTCTTTACGTCCGCGGGCAGGGGATCGTGCTCAACGAGCCGTCCGTGGTCGCCGTCAAGGAAGGCGCCCGGACGGCTCTCGCGGTCGGTACCGAGGCCAAGGAGACCATCGGGCGCACGCCGGGCTCCATCACCGCGATCCGCCCCCTGCGGGACGGCGTGATCAGTGACTACGAAGCCGCCGAGGAGATGATCCGGCACTTCGTGCGCAAGGCCGTGCCGGGACGCCGTCCTCGTACGCGGATGGTGGTGTGCGTGCCGAGCGGTGTCACGCAGGTCGAGCGGCGGGCCATCGTGCACGCGGCGCAGCGGGCCGGGGCCCGTGCCGTGCACCTGGTGGAGGAGCCGATGGCCGCGGCGATCGGGGCGGGGCTTCCGGTGTCGGAGCCGCGGGGGTCGATGGTGGTCGACATCGGCGGCGGGACGACGGAGGTCGCCGTCATCTCCCTGGGCGGGATCGTGACGTCGCAGTCGCTGCGGGTGGGCGGGGACCGTCTGGACGAGGCGATCACGAACTTCGTGCGCAAGGAGCACGGGCTGCTCATCGGCGAGCGGACCGCCGAGGACGTCAAGGTGGCCATCGGCTCGGCGTGGCCGGTTCCGGGTGACGACGCGCTGGAGTCCCGGACGTTCACCGTGCGGGGGCGGGAGAAGGTGCGGGGGCTGCCGAAGACGGTGGAGCTGACGGTGCCGGAGGTGCGGGCGGCCCTCGACGAGCCGGTGGAGGCGGTGATCGCCGCGGTGCGCACGACCCTGGAGGAGTGCCCGCCGGAGCTGTCCGGCGACGTCATGGAACACGGCATCGTGCTGACGGGCGGGGGCGCGCTGCTCCCTGCCCTGGACCTGCGCATGGCGTCGGCCACCGGAATCCCGGTGTTCGTGGCGGACGATCCGCTGGACAGTGTGGCGCTGGGGTGCGGGAAGTGCGTGGAGGACTTTGATGCGCTGGAGCGGGTGATGTCGGCGGCGTAGGCCTGCGGCCGGCGGGGCGGGGCGGGGCGGCGCTGGTCCGCCGTGGGGCGGGGCCGCGCCGGTATGTCCGTCCTCGCCGGGAGTGACAGGAACCGTGCTCCGGGCGGAAATACCGGCACGTCCCCTCAGGCGCGCTCCCGACTGCGGGTGCGTGGGGGCTTGCCCTACTCCGCCTACCCGCTGCGGGGCAATCGGGTGGGTGGGCGGGAAAGCTTGTTCGTCCAGGGCTGCTGCCGGGAGCGGGGGAACTCAGGCCAAGTCCCCTGCGGGGAGCGTTGCAAGGACCGCGTAGGCCCCCTGGCAAGGGCCCGCCGCGAAGGTGCCGCCCAGCGTGTGGATCCGTTCGGACATGCCCGCGGTGCCGGTTCCCGCGGAGACCGGGGACGAGGCCGGACCGACCGCGGGCAGGGCGTTGCGGACGTTCACGTGCAGGTGGCCGCCGACCACCTGCACCCGTACGTCCACCCGCCCCCCGGGCGCATGCTTCGCCGCGTTCGTCAGACACTCCTGCACCACCCGGTGCACCGCGGCCTGGCGGATGGGAGACAGGCGGTGGGCCGCCCCGTCGACCAGGAGGTCGACCGGCGTGCCCGCGCGCTCACTGCGCTCGACCAGTCCGGGAAGCGCGTCGATGCCCGGCGTGGGGGCGCCGTCCACACCACGCCCCACGATGATCTCGTTCAGCATCCGGTGCGCCGACCGCGCCGTCTCGGAGAGTTCCTCGAAGCCGTCCTCGAAGGTCCCGCCGGTCGCACGGCGGGCCAGGACCTGCGAGCGCACGCTCAGGAGCGTCAGCTCGCGCCCGACGAAGTCGTGCACGTCCCGCGCGATACGGGAGCGCTCCTGCTGCACCGCGTGCAGCGTGGACGTCTCGGCCCGCTGGACCTGGAGCGCACGGACGAGGTCCTGCCGGTTGGCCGCGACCCCGACCCCCGCCGCCAGCACACCGATCGGCACGACCAGGCTGAGGAAGGAGCTCAGGCTGTCCCCGCGGTGCACCGGCCAGCCGGGGAGGGTGAACATCACGTACGCGAAAGCCACATAGCCGATCACGCCGAGCGTCCCGGCGAGACGGCCCCGGTATCTGGCGAGGGAGTACAGCGCGAACTGGGCCAGCGTCAGCTCGTGCAGCCAGCCGATGAGGCCGAGCGCGACCGCGTACGCCACCCAGGGCGCGGTCCGGCGCAGCAGCAGGGACGCCGCGCCACAGGCGAGGACCAGGGCCGCGAGCGGGCCGTTGAGGGAGTTGTCCGCCTCGGCGAGGCCGGGGACGTCCAGGCTCATCAGCGCCAGGCAGCTCAGCGCGGTGAGAGCGTCCTGCGCCCGGGGCGCCCGCGCCCAGCGCCCGGCGAGGCGTCGGCCCGCGGCCGTCGCCTGGCGGAGCGCCTGGGCGGCGGGCAGGTCGAGCATGCCCTCCATCATCCAAGGTCTTTCTGCCCGAATCATCAGACTTATGACCTTTATTTCGTGAAGTGTGACACGTCGGCACCCGTCGGCGTGGCAGCACCCCAAAGGTGGACACCGGGGGTCAAATCAGACCATGTGGTATGCCCAGAACCCCGGCCGTCGGACCCGCCAGATCCTCGGCGACGGAGTGGTCCTGCTCTGGACCGCGCTGTGGACCGCCGCCGCCCTCGTCGCCTACCGGCTGGCCTGTCTGCTCACCCGTCCCGCACCGGAGACACCCGCCCCACCCCTCGGCGACCCGTCCCGGCTGCCCCTGGTCGGTGATCGCGTCGACTCCGCGCTGCGGGCCGCTTCGGACGCCGCCGGAGCCGGGGACCCGGTGACCGTCCGCGCGGCGGTGATCGTGGGCGCCGTCGTCGTCTTCCTCGTACCCGTCGGTCTCGTGCTCAGCAGCTGGCTCCCCCGCCGGCTGCGCTGGATGCGGCAGGCCGCCGCCGCCCAGGAGCTCGCCGCCAGCGACGACGGCCGCGAACTGCTCGCCCTGCGCGCCCTGCTCCGTCCCCTGGACGAGGTCGCGCGGACGGCGTACGAACTCCCCGACGCCACCGCGGGCAGCCTCGCCGAGGGCTGGCGCGGCGGCGACCCCGACATCATCGACGCGCTCGCCGAGGCGGAGCTGGTCCGCCTGGGTCTGCACATCCCCGAGCAGCCCCTGCTCATCCCCGGCCAGGAGACGGGCCCGGAGAACGGGACAGGGCCCATGGAACCGGTGGGTTCCATGGGCCCTGTCTCCACTGCCTGACTAGGCCTGCGGCAGCCCGTCGAGCTGGGCCTGCAGCCGGCTGATGTCGGCGTCCGCCTTGGTGAGGCGGCCACGGATCTTGTCGACCACGTTGTCCGGGGCCTTGGCCAGGAACGCTTCGTTGCCGAGCTTCGCCGTGGCCTGCGCCTTCTCCTTCTCGGCCGCCGCGAGGTCCTTGGCGAGGCGCTTGCGCTCCGCCCCGACGTCGATCGTGCCGGACAGGTCGAGCGCGACCGTGGCACCCGAGACCGGCAGCGTGGCGGTGGCCGCGAAGCCCTCGCCCTCCGGCTGGAGGCGCAGGAGCTGACGGATGGCCGCCTCGTGCGGGGCCAGCGCCGTGCCGTCCAAGGTGAGCCGGGCCGGGACCTTCTGGCCCGGCTGGAGCCCCTGGTCGGCGCGGAAGCGGCGGACCTCGGTGATGACCTGCTGGAGGGTCTCGATCTCCTGCTCGGCGCCGGTGTCACGGAAGCCGCTGTCGGAGGGCCACTCGGCGATCACGAGGGACTCGCGGCCGGTGAGGGTCGTCCAGAGCGTCTCCGTCACGAACGGGACGATCGGGTGCAGGAGGCGCAGCGTCACGTCCAGGACCTCGCCCAGGACCCGGCCCGAGACCTTCGCCGCCTCGCCGCCGCCCATGAACGTGGTCTTGGAAAGCTCCACGTACCAGTCGAAGACCTCGTCCCACGCGAAGTGGAAGAGGGCGTCCGACAGCTTGGCGAACTGGTAGTCGTCGTAGAGCGCGTCGACCTCGGCGACCGTCGCGTTCAGCCGGGACAGGATCCAGCGGTCCGTCGCCGAGAGCTGCTCCACGGGCGGGAGGTCGCCCTCGATCGTGGCGCCGTTCATCAGCGCGAAGCGCGTGGCGTTCCAGATCTTGTTGGCGAAGTTGCGCGAGCCCTGGACCCAGTCCTCGCCGATCGGCACGTCGACACCGGGGTTGGCGCCGCGGGCGAGGGTGAAGCGGACGGCGTCCGAGCCGTACTTGTCCATCCAGTCCAGCGGGTTGACCGCGTTGCCGAAGGACTTCGACATCTTCTTGCCGAACTGGTCGCGGACCATGCCGTGCAGCACGATCGTGTGGAACGGCGGGGTGCCGTCCATCGCGTACAGGCCGAACATCATCATCCGGGCGACCCAGAAGAAGAGGATGTCGTACCCGGTGACCAGGACGGAGTTCGGATAGAACTTCGCCAGGCTGTCGGTCTCCTCGGGCCAGCCGAGCGTGGAGAACGGCCACAGGCCGGACGAGAACCACGTGTCCAGGACGTCGCTGTCCTGGGTCCAGCCCTCGCCGGTGGGCGCCTCGTCGTCCGGTCCGACGCAGACGACCTCGCCGTTCGGCCCGTACCAGACCGGGATCCGGTGGCCCCACCACAGCTGACGCGAGATGCACCAGTCGTGGAGGTTGTCGACCCAGTCGAAGTAGCGCTTCTCCATCTCCTGCGGGTGGATCGCGACCTTGCCGTCGCGGACCGCGTCACCGGCGGCCTTCGCGAGCGGGCCGACCTTGACCCACCACTGCATGGACAGGCGCGGCTCGATGGTGGTCTTGCAGCGCGAGCAGTGGCCGACCGAGTGCGTGTACGGACGCTTCTCGGCGACGATGCGGCCCTCGGCGCGCAGGGCGCCGACGATGGCGCTGCGGGCTTCGAGCCGGTCCAGGCCCTGGAAGGGGCCGGGGACGGTGATCACGGCGTGCTCGTCCATGACCGCGATGTTCGGAAGGTCGTGGCGCTGGCCGATCTCGAAGTCGTTCGGGTCGTGCGCCGGGGTCACCTTGACGCAGCCCGTGCCGAACTCGGGGTCGACGTGCTCGTCCGCGACGACCGGGATCGAGCGGTCGGTCAGCGGCAGCTTGATCAGCTTGCCGACGAGGTGCTTGTACCGCTCGTCGTCCGGGTGGACGGCGATGGCGGTGTCACCGAGCATCGTCTCGGCGCGGGTGGTGGCGACGACGAGGGTGTCGTCCCCGTCGCCGTACTTCAGGGAGACGAGCTCGCCGTCGTCGTCCTGGTACTCGACCTCGATGTCGGAGATCGCGGTCAGACAGCGCGGGCACCAGTTGATGATGCGCTCGGCGCGGTAGATCAGCTCGTCGTCGTAGAGCTTCTTGAAGATGGTCTGGACGGACTGGGAGAGGCCCTCGTCCATCGTGAACCGCTCACGGTCCCAGTCGACGCCGTCGCCCATGCGGCGCATCTGCCCGGAGATCTGGCCGCCGGACTCGTCCTTCCACTTCCAGACGCGCTCGATGAACTCCTCGCGCCCCAGGTCGTGGCGGGACTTGCCCTCCTTGGCGAGCTCGCGCTCCACGACGTTCTGCGTGGCGATGCCGGCGTGGTCCATGCCCGGCTGCCAGAGCGTCTCGAAGCCCTGCATGCGCTTGCGGCGGGTGAGGGCGTCGATGAGCGTGTGCTCGAAGGCATGGCCCAGGTGCAGGGAGCCCGTGACGTTCGGCGGCGGGATGACGACGGTGTACGGGGGCTTCTCGCTGGCCGCGTCGGCGGAGAAGTAGCCGCGTTCCACCCAGCGCTCGTACAGCGTCCCCTCTACCTCGGCCGGCGCGTACTGGGTCGGCAGTTCGGTGATGGGCGCTGAATTCTGCTGCTGAGTGTTCTCGGTCACCGGGCCAGTTTAGAGGTGTCACAGACCCGTCCCGAAACCGGATTCTTCAGTAACGGTTGCGGCCGGGAGCCACACGGGGACTCTGCCTTCGTACAGGATGTCGGGAACACATAAGCGTTCGGAGGGGAACCCACGCGATGAGCTACAACCAGCCTGGCCCGTACGGCGGGCAGCAGCCCCAGCAGCCCGGTCCCTACGGGCAGCAGCCGGGTCAGCCTGGCCCCTACGGCCAGCAGCCGCAGGCCCCTCAGCCCGGCTACGGCTACCCCCAGCAGCCGCCGCAGGGCGTCCCTCCGCAGCAGGGCGGCTACAGCCAGCCGCAGCAGCCGGGTCCCTACGACCACGGCCAGCAGCAGGGCCCGTACGGGCAGGTCCCGCCGCCTCCGCCCGCGGGTGGCGGCAGCGGCAAGAAGACCGGGATCATCATCGGCGCGGTCGTGGCGCTCGTCGCGATCGGCGGCGGCATCTGGTGGTTCACGGCGGGCAAGGACGACGGCTCTTCGTCGGCGGGCAACTCGGCGGTGTCGGACGACGGCCCGCACAAGCTGGTCACGCCCGAGAAGGTCATCTCCGAGTACGAGAAGCAGGCCGCGACCGGCGAGGGCTTCGACGACGACGACATGAAGGAAGCGGAGAAGGACGGCGTCAAGAACGGCAAGCCCGTGGACGCCGAGTACCAGTCGGGCGACAAGAGCAACCCGCTGGCGCAGAAGATGATCAAGTTCATGGGCGTCTACGGCGAGATCGACGACCCGTCCAAGGTGGTCGACGGCATGTTCGCCAAGATGAAGAAGGAGTCCGTGAACGAGGACACCGACACGGGCGAGCTGGTCGGCAGTCCGAAGAGCTTCGACGGGGACGGCGCGGTCCTCAAGTGCCAGGAGACGAAGATCAAGGGCGGCGGCTCGGGTCCCAAGGAGATCCGCATGCCGGTCTGCATCTGGGGCGACAACAGCACCGTCGCCGTCGTGATCCCGGTCGACATGGCGAGCGCCATGACCGGCAAGAGCGCCTCGCTCGAAGACGCCGCGGACACCGCGGCGAAGCTTCGCAAGGAAGTCCGCGTCAAGGCCTGATTTCTCGCCCGATGTCCTGACGGCATCACCTCGCGCTCAGCAGCCCCGGTCGCTTCGGCCGGGGCTGCTTCCGTCAGGATGTCGCCATCACATAAGCGCACTCACGGGGGAACCCACGCATGAGCTACAACCAGCCCGGCCCGTACGGCGGCCAGCCGCCCCAGCAGCCGGGCCCGTACGGCCAGCAGCCGGGTCAGCCCGGCCCCTACGGCCAGCAGCCGCCGCAGGCACCCCAGCCCGGCTACGGCTACCCGCCGCAGGCCCCCCAGGGCGTCCCGCCGCAGCAGCCGTACGGCCAGCCCCAGCAGCCGGGCCCCTACGGCCAGCAGCCGCAGGCTCCCTACGGGCAGGTCCCGCCGCCCCCGCCCCCGCAGGGCGGCGGCAAGAAGACCGGCATCATCATCGCCACCGTGGTCGCGGTCGCCGCGGTCGCCGTCGGCGGCTACTTCGTCCTCGCGGGCGGTGACGACAAGGACGGCGGCAAGAAGGGCGGCTCCTCGTCCGTGGCGGGCGGTGGGACCGGGGTCAAGGACGACGGTCCGCACAAGCTGATCACGCCGGCGACGGTCCTCACCGAGTACAAGCAGCAGAAGGACGCCGGCCAGGAGAGCGGCATGACGTCGGACGACATCAAGCAGGCCGAGAAGCAGGGCGTGAAGAACGCCAAGGACGTCGCGGCCCAGTATCAGGCGGGCACCGAGGACAACCCGCTGTCGCAGAAGATCCTTCAGTTCAACGGCGTCTACGGCGACATCGCGGACCCCGAGAAGGTCGTCGACGCGATGTTCGGCGAGGCGGAGAAGAACGCCAACGAGGGTGACAGCAGCGGCGAGTCGATGTCGCTGGTCGGCACCCCCACGTCGTACAGCCCGGTCGGACTCGACGGCGCGGTGCTGAAGTGCCAGGAGATGAAGCTCGACTTCGGCTCGTCGGCGGGTGCCAGCAGCGAGGGCCCGAGCAAGATGTCGATGGCGACCTGCATCTGGGGCGACAGCAGCACGCTCGGCATCGTGATCACCACGGACGTGGCGAACGCGATGTCCGGCAAGAGCGCCGACCTCGAAGAGGCCGCGGGGACGACGGCCAAGTTCCGCAAGGAAGTCCGCGTCAAGCTCTGACGGCCCGAGGAGAACCAGCGCGATGAGCTACAACCAGCCTGGCCCCTACGGCGGTCAGCAGCCCCAACAGCCGGGCCCCTACGGCGGCCCCCAGCAGCCGCCCGCCCCGCAGCCCGGCTACGGCTACCCCCAGCAGCCCCAAGCTCCGTACGGGCAGCCCCCTTACGGGCAACCCCCTTACGGACAAGCCCCGTACGGCCCCGTCCCGCCCAACGGCGGTGGCGGTGGCGGTGGCGGTGGCGGTGGCGGCAAGAAGGCCGGGATCATCATCGGTGCCGTCGTCGCGATCGCCGCGGTCGGCGCGGGTGTGTGGTGGTTCACCGCGGGCAAGGACGGCGGGTCCGTCGCCGACGACGGCAAGACGTACAAGCTGTCGGCGCCCGCGACCGTCCTCGGCGGCGAGTACAAGCAGGACAACTCGGGTGCCGGCGGTGGCGGTATGACGTCGAGCGACCTGAAGGACCTGGAGAAGCAGGGCGTCAGTAACCCCAAGGACGCCCACGGCGCGTACAACTCCGGTTCGGGCGCGAGCATGAAGAGCCTCAACTTCACCGGTGTGTACGGCGAGATCGACGACCCCGAGCAGGTCGTGGACGCCATGTTCGCCGAGATGAAGAAGAAGTCCACGGACGAGCCCGGGAGCGTGACGCTCATCGGCAGCCCCGAGGAGTTCACCCCGGACGGCTTCGACAACGGCGTCATGAAGTGCCAGAAGGCCGAGTTCCGGCTCGGTGCTCCCGACGAGGCCGAGCAGGAGGACGACATACCCAACACGTTCCAGACGCCGATGTGCGTCTGGGGCGACCACAGCACGGTCGCCTCCGTCGGGCACTCCGACGCGAGCGCCGTCGCCAGCGGCAAGGACATCCCGCTCGACACGGCCGCGGACCTGACCGCCAAGCTCCGCGCCGACGTCCGCACCGAGGCCAAGTAAGCCCGGACGGCGACACGTTGAAGGGGGCTCCTCGCGATCACTCGCGGGGAGCCCCCTTCGTCGTACGCGACCGGCTGCCGCCTAGGCGGACTTCTGCTCGCCCGGCCCAGGCCCCCGCGCATCGCGCGGCACCAGGGTCGGATTCACGTTCGAGTGGACGACGTCCGCCGTGATGACCACGCGGGCCACGTCCTTGCGGGACGGAACCTCGTACATCACCGACTGGAGGACTTCCTCCATGATGGCCCGCAGACCACGCGCGCCGGTCTGGCGCAGGATCGCCTGATCGGCGATGGCCTCAAGCGCCTCGCGCTCGAAGTCCAGCTCCACGCCGTCGAGTTCGAACAGGCGTTGGTACTGCTTCACGAGTGCGTTGCGCGGCTCCACCAGGATCTGGAGCAGGGCCTCGCGGTCCAGGTTGTGGACCGAGGTGATCACGGGGAGGCGGCCGATGAACTCCGGGATCATCCCGAACTTCACCAGGTCCTCCGGCATGATGTCCTCGAACCGGTCCTTCTCCTGAAGCTCGCGCTTGGAGTGGATCGTGGCGCCGAAGCCGATGCCCTTCGCGCCCGCCCGCGACTCGATGATCTTCTCGAGGCCGGCGAAAGCGCCGCCCACGATGAAGAGCACGTTCGTCGTGTCGATCTGGATGAACTCCTGGTGCGGATGCTTGCGGCCGCCCTGCGGGGGGACCGAGGCAGTGGTGCCTTCCAGGATCTTGAGCAGGGCCTGCTGGACGCCCTCGCCCGAGACATCGCGCGTGATCGAGGGGTTCTCGCTCTTGCGAGCCACCTTGTCGATCTCGTCGATGTAGATGATGCCCGTCTCGGCCTTCTTGACGTCGTAGTCAGCGGCCTGGATGAGCTTCAGGAGGATGTTCTCGACGTCCTCGCCGACATAGCCCGCCTCCGTGAGCGCCGTCGCGTCCGCGATGGCGAACGGGACGTTCAGCATGCGCGCGAGCGTCTGCGCGAGCAGCGTCTTGCCGGAGCCGGTCGGGCCGAGCAGCAGGATGTTGGACTTCGCGAGTTCGATCGCGTCGTCACGGCCCTGCGCGCCGCCGGTCTCACCGGCCTGGACCCGCTTGTAGTGGTTGTAGACCGCTACCGAGAGGGCTTTCTTCGCGGGCTCCTGGCCCACGACATAGCCCTCGAGGAATTCGTAGATCTCACGAGGCTTGGGGAGTTCCTCCCACCGCACCTCGCTCGTCTCCGCGAGCTCTTCCTCGATGATCTCGTTGCAGAGGTCGATGCACTCATCGCAGATGTACACACCGGGACCTGCGATGAGCTTCTTGACCTGCTTCTGACTCTTCCCGCAGAACGAGCACTTGAGCAGATCGCCGCCGTCACCGATGCGTGCCACGAGGTGCTTCCCCTTCGCCTGGGAGACGCCACGTTCAGCGACTCCTGGTGCCTCATATCCGACGGTACCTTGCCTGGCCCCCCGTTCGGGCCCCCCTTGGCACGGTTCACTTCTGAGTGGACCGTGCCAAGGAACGGCAGATGCTACAGCGCTGCGTCAGACGACCGAGGCGTTGTTCATCTTCCGGGTGGAGATGATCTGGTCGATCAGGCCGTACGCGAGCGCGTCCTCGGCAGTGAGGATCTTGTCGCGCTCGATGTCGTCGCGGATCTTCTCGATCGGCGTCGTGGAGTGCTTGGCCAGCATCTCTTCCAGCTGCGCACGCATCCGGAGGATCTCGTTGGCGGCGATCTCCAGGTCGGAGACCTGACCACGGCCCGTCTCGCTGTAGGGCTGGTGGATCAGGACGCGCGCGTTCGGAAGCGCCATGCGCTTGCCCGGCGTACCCGCCGAGAGGAGCACGGCGGCGGCGGACGCGGCCTGGCCCATGCAGACCGTCGACACGTCGGGCTTCACGAACTGCATCGTGTCGTAGATGGCCGTGAGCGCCGTGAAGGAGCCGCCGGGGCTGTTGATGTAGACCGAGATGTCACGGTCGGGGTCCATCGACTCCAGGCACAGGAGCTGCGCCATGACGTCGTTGGCGGACGCGTCGTCGATCTGCACGCCGAGGAAGATCACGCGCTCCTCGAACAGCTTCGCGTACGGGTCGTACTCGCGCACGCCCTGCGAGGTGCGCTCGACGAAGCGCGGGATGACGTAGCGGGATTCGGCCGTAGGGCCGGTGTACTCGGCCTGAGTGCGCTCGTAGAGGCCGCTGCCGGGGTAGTTCTTCATCTCTGTAGGTCTCCTGAGGAGCGTGGGCTCGGTCGGCTTCGGAAGGGCTGAGCGGTCAGGCTCAGGCTCCGGTGCCGCCGCCGCCCGGCATGCTGGCCGCGTTGGGCATGATGTCGTCGATGAGGCCGTACTCCTTGGCCTCCTGCGGGTCGAACCAGCGGTCGCGGTCCGAGTCGCGGGTGACCTGCTCGACGGTCTGGCCCGTGTGGAACGCGGTGAGGTCCGCCATCTTCTTCTTGGTGAGAAGCAGCCGCTCGGCGTGGATCTTGATGTCCGACGCGGAGCCCGCGAGTCCGGCGGAGGGCTGGTGGATCAGGATCTCGGCGTTCGGCAGCGCGAAGCGCTTGCCGGGCGTACCGGCGCTGAGCAGGAACTGGCCCATCGAGGCCGCCATGCCCATCGCGATCGTCACCACGTCGTTCTGGATGTACTGCATGGTGTCGTAGATCGCCATGCCGGCCGTGATGGATCCACCAGGGCTGTTGATGTAAAGGAAGATGTCCTTGTCCGGCTCTGCGGCAAGGAGCAGCAACTGCGCGGTGATCTTGTTGGCGATGTCGTCGTCCACGGCCTGGCCGAGGAAGATGATCCGCTCGCCGAGCAGCCGGTTGTAGACCTGGTCGCCGAGGCCACCACCGATGGAGGGGTCGCCGGCGGCGGAGGGCATCAGATTCGTCACGTATCCACCTGCTCGTCTTACGACGGCGCCGGGCCGTCTCACGTCTTCTTCTGAGGCTTGGGACCCCGCGTGCTCGCCGCTCCGGGACGGCTTCGGGGACTCCCCTGCCCTCGTATTCATGGACCCTAACGCGCGGGCCCCTCCGGAGAATCCCGCAGAGGGAACTGTTCGCTGTGAGCGCAGGTTCTGGCGGGGGCGCCTTTGACCGGGCCCGGGGTGGCCCCGACAGCCGCCGGGAGTGCCCCGTCAGGGGCGCGGGGAACTGCGCGGCCCGCCCCCAACAAGCCGCACCCGCCATGGTGCCGACCGCGGCAGACGCGACTGCGGCCCGACGGGGGCTGAGCGCGCAGTTCCCCGCGCCCCTAAAGCACTGGGCCCCAGGGACGTGCGTCCCTGGGGCCCAGTGTGCGTTCAGTGAAGCGAGGCTGCTCAGGCCTCGGTCTTCTCGGCCTTCTCCTCGACGGAGTCGGACGCCTCGGTCTGCTCGCCATCGGCGGCAGCCGTCTCGTCCTCGTCGTCGTCCAGGTCCACGACCTCGCCGTTCGTGTCCTTGACCGTCGCGGCCTCCACGACGACCGCGAGGGCCTTGCCGCGGGCGACCTCGCCGACCAGCATCGGGACCTGGCCGCCTTCGACGACCGCCTGGGCGAACTGGTCGGGGCTCATGCCGGAGGACTGCGCGCGACGCATGAGGTGCTCGGTGAGCTCCTCCTGGTTCACGTTCAGCTTCTCCTTGTTGACGAGCTCGTCGAGGACGAACTGCGTCTTGATGCCCTTCTCGGCCTGCTCCTTGGTCTCGGCGTCGAACTCTTCCTCGGTCTTGCCCTGGATCTCCAGGTACTTCTCGAGGTCGAGGCCCATCTGGCCGAGCTGGTGGTTCACCAGGTTGTGCTTGCGGGTCTCGATCTCGTCCGCGAGGAGCTTCTCGGGGACGGGGACCTCGACCAGCTCGAGCAGCTTCTCCAGGACACGCTCCTGGGCCTGCGTCGCCTGGTCGTACTGCTTCATGTTCTCGAGGCGCTTGCGGCTGTCCGCCTTGACCTCGTCCAGGGTGTCGAACTCCGACGCGAGCTGCGCGAAGTCGTCGTCCAGGGCGGGCAGCTCACGGGCGGCGACCTGGGTGACCTTGACGGTCACCTCGGACTCCTTGCCGGCTGCCGAGCCGCCCTTGAGCTCGGAGGTGAAGGTGGCCTCGCCACCGGCCTCCAGGCCCTTGACGGCCTCGTCGATGCCCTCGAGGAGCTCGCCGGAGCCGATCGTGTAGGAGACGCCGGACGCGACGCCGTCCTCCAGGACCTCGCCCTCGACCTTGGCCTCCAGGTCGAGCGTCACGACGTCGCCCTCTTCGGCGGCACGCTCGACCGGCGAGGTGGACGCGAAGCGCTCACGGAGCTCCTCGACGGCCTTCTCGACGTCTTCGTCGCTGACCTCGACCGCGTCCACCTCGACCTCGATGCCCGAGTAGTCCGGGATCTCGATCGCGGGACGGATGTCGACCTCAGCGGTGAAGTTGAGGGTCTCGTTGTCCTTCAGCTCGGTGATGTCCACCTCGGGCTGGCCCAGGACGTTGAGCTCGGCCTCGTTCACGGCCTCGGTGTAGAACTTCGGGAGCGCGTCGTTGACGGCCTCTTCGAGGACGGCGCCGCGGCCGAACCGCTGGTCGATGACTCGGGCAGGGATCTTGCCCTTGCGGAAGCCCTTCACCGTGACCTGCTGGTTGATCTTCTTGTAGGCCGCGTCGAGGCTTTCCTTGAGCTCCTCGAAGGGCACCTCAACAGTGAGCCGAACCCGGGTCGGGTTCAGGGTCTCCACGGCGCTCTTCACGGTTCGGTCTCCTTGGGGCTGACTTCTTGGGATTGAGCCCGGCTCAGAGACACACGGGCACACAGCTTGCATAGTAACGGCAAGCGGGAGCCGACCCACAATGCGATCTTGTGAGGGAGATCTGGCTGGTCGGGGTGGCGGGATTTGAACCCACGGCCTTCCGCTCCCAAAGCGGACGCGCTACCAAGCTGCGCCACACCCCGTCGGTGCGACACGTAGGGTACATGCCCGCAGGCAGTGCGGCGCCCGCTTAATCGCGAGTACGTACGGGGTGTGCGCCGAGGGGCTCGGACCCGCTACGATGCTTGCCGTGCCGCGGTCGCTGATCAGCGATGCCTCGTGGCGCAAACTGTGCGGGTGTAGCTCAATGGTAGAGCACTAGTCTTCCAAACTAGCTACGCGGGTTCGATTCCCGTCACCCGCTCCGCCGCCTCCGGCCCGGTTCCTCGGAACCGGGCCGGAGGCGTTTTCGCGCTCAGAAGCTGATCGAGTTGATCGTCTCCGCCACTTCGTTGAGGAAGCGGTTTATGGAGGGCGCCATTCCGGTTGAGGCGAGGAAGAACCCGAAGAGCACCGCGACGATGGCGGGCCCCGCTTTGATCGATCCTCCGCGGATCAGCACGATGAGGATGATCGCCAACAGCAACACCACTGACAGCGAAATGGCCACACTGATCACACCCTAGGTCGGTCTCTCCCCGGCCCGGGGGGTACGAGCGCCGCACACCCCCGCCAGGACCATCGTGCCACCAACGCGCCTTCCGTATGCGGCCGGTGACACATCGTCGGCCAACGCCCCACGCGCCCGGAGGGGGACCGGCGCACGGGGGCGCCCTAGGGGCGTATGAACACGGCGCCCCCGCACGGCAATTCGAAGACCGCGCGTGACCACTAATTCGGCTTGATCGTTTCCATCGCCACACAACTCGTTCGCCAGAAATTCGAATTGTTGTCGGGCGCACACCACCGGATTCACGGAGAGCCGATCAATCGGACATTCCTCCAGAGTCGCCCGCAGGCGTTATGCGACGTTTAAGGGGGATGAGTTGTGACGTATGGGACATCGGGGCCGCTGTAATCGAGGGTGACAGGAGGTGAATCTCCATGTCGACTTCTGTGATTCCTGGGTACTCGGACCTCAATAGCCCCGAATGGTCTGTGATGGAGATGACAGGTGAGTTGAGGGTTTTACGAATACACGCAAGCGACGCTAGGGTGCCTCAGATGTTCCACGCTGCCACCATCCCCGCAAGCGCAGTGCGGTCCCGGATCGTCTCACCGAGCTCTTGGTGGGAGGGCCTGTGACGAACTCGGTTCACCCGCACGGCCGCCACCGGGCGCCGCTCCCCCCGGCACATGTGCCGGCGGACGGAGTACCTGGCCCCCGCGTCCCCCAGTCCGCCATGGCCGCGACCGTTCCCCACGCCCCGGCCGGCACCACCGCTCGACCCGGCTCCTCGGGCCACTCAGGCTCCATGAGCAAGGCCGCTTCCCCGGAGAGATCCGCCCCCACGGGTCAACCCGCCAAGCAGCGCGACGCGTTCTTCGACAACGCCAAGTATCTGGCGATCGTCCTGGTCGCGATGGCGCACGCCTGGGAGCCGTTGACGGACGGCAGTCGCGTCGCAGAGGCGCTGTACATGACCGTCTACACGTTCCACATGCCGGCGTTCATCCTCATCTCCGGCTATTTCTCACGCAGCTTCGACATGCGTTCCGACCGCCTCAAGCGCCTGGTGACCGGCGTCGCGGTGCCGTACGTCCTCTTCGAAGTCGCGTACACCTTCTTCAAGCGCTACGCGGACAACGATCCGACGCAGCCGATCAGTCTGCTCGACCCCTGGTACCTCACCTGGTTCCTGGTCGCGCTCTTCGTCTGGCGTCTGACGACCCCGCTGTGGAAGCTGGTCCGCTGGCCCATTCCGCTCTCGCTCGCCATCGCCGTGCTGGCCACGATCTCGCCGGACATCGGTGACGATCTCGATCTGCAGCGCGTGCTGCAGTTCCTGCCTTTCTTCGTGCTCGGCCTGTTCATGAAGCCCGAGTACTTCCAGCTGGTGCGGCGCCGCGAGGTGCGACTGCTCTCCATCCCGATCTTCGCGAGCGCACTCCTCCTCGCGTACTGGGCAGGACCGCGGATGACCTCCGCCTGGTTCTACCGCCGGGACAGCGCACAGGAGTTGGGTGCGCCGTGGTGGGCCGGTGTCGTGATGACACTGGCGCTGTTCGGCTGCTCCGCGATCCTGACCGCGTGCTTCTTCGCGTGGGTTCCGCGCCGGAAGATGTGGTTCACGGTGCTCGGCGCGGGCACGCTGTACGGCTACCTGCTGCACGGCTTCCTCGCCAAGGGCTCGCGCTTCTGGGGCTGGTTCGACGACTACGAGTGGATGCACCGGCCCGCCGGCGAGGTGTTGGTGTCGCTGGTGGCCGCGGCGGTGGTGACGCTGCTCTGTACGCCTCCGGTGCAGCGGATGTTCCGCTTCGCCATGGAGCCGAAGATGGAGTGGGCGTTCAAGCGGGATGCCGCTGCGCTGGCCCGGGAGCGGGCCAAGGCCTCCTCCTCGTAGCCGGTCATGGGCCGGTTCTAGTTCGGTGGTTCAACGCCCAACAGGGCGCGCATGTTGGCGTACTTCGCCGTGAGGCGAGTGCGGGTCGGCCCGTCTAGCTCTGCTAGGCGGGCCGGATTCGCGTTGTGGGCCAGGTCCGCCTCCTTCACCAGGAGGGCGCCGGGGGTTTCGAGGATGCGGGTGGCGTAGGCCTCGGGGGATTCGCCCGCGCGCTTGGTGAGGGCTCGCACGATGTCCTTCGTACGTGGGGTCAGGGGCGCGTCCTGTAGCCACTGCTCGGTGAGGGCGTGGTCCTCGACGGCGTCGTGGAGCCAGGCCGCCGCGATCTGTTCCGGCGAGCCGCCTCGGGAGTGGACTCCGTTCGCCACGGCTTGCAGGTGCTCCGTGTAGGGGCGGCCCGCTTTGTCTTTCTGGGTGGCGTGGGCCTGGCGGGCGATGGCTTCCACCTCGGGGAGGGACAGGGCGGGACGGGGTTTCATGCGGAGAATCCTCCCCAACCCCGCCCCCTCCCGAAAACCCGCTGCCGCGGGGGGCCTTGTGCGTACCGTCATCACCGGTCCCGCCGAGTTCGTCCTCAAGCGCCGGACGGGCTGGAATCCCTGAGCGCCGCCCTCGCCGGCAAGGCCGTCGCCGCCAGGCCGAGTGCCAAGGTCGCCGCCACGAAGGACCCGTACAGGAGCGGTGGGATGTACGGCGACTCCCCCGTCAGGCCGTTCATCATGGGGACCAGTGTCGCCAGGGCGATCGCCGAGCCGATCACGATGCCCGCGCAGGCGACCAGGAGCGCCTCCCACCGCACCATCCGCATGACCTGGCGCCGGGTGGAGCCGATCAGGCGCAGGGTGCCGAGCTCCCGGCGGCGGTCAAGGACCGTCATCACCAGGGTGTTGACCGCGGCGACGGCCGCGAACCCGCCGAGTACGGCCGCCATCACCGCGTTCGCCCAGGCGTTGACCGCACGGTCCGTGGACTGGGCGGTGGCGTAGCCGTCGCGGTCCTGGAGCGTGCCGAGGGCGGTGAGGGCCGCGGGGGCCGCTCCCTTCGTCCAGATCTCCGAGGAGAAGGACGAGGTCACGTGGTGCTTCAAGTCCGTTGCGGGGAGCGTGACCTGGGAGAGGCCGAGGCCCCGGCCGTACGTCGCCACCACCTTCGGCGACGCCTTCGTGCCGTCGGGCAGGCGCAGCTCCATGCGCTCGCCCGTCTTGACGTGCGCGGAGTCCGCCAGCTTCGCGTCGACGGCGATCTCGCCCTTGCCGAGCGAGGCCAGCGTGCCCGTCCTGACGTCCAGGTCCTGGACCTTGGCCAGGTCACGGGACGAGCCCGTCACGCCCTGCGTGGACGCCGACTCCAGCCAGCGGTCGCCGCCCGAGCCCACCGGGACCAGGACGGAGGTCTTGAGGAGGCCCACGGCCGAGGTGACCCCGGGGACCCGCGCGGCCTTCGTCACCCCGTCGGGGGTCGCTCCCGCTCCGGAGGCGGAGACGATGTGGTCGGCCGTGATGCCGTCTCGCTGCTGGTCGGCCGTGACCCGTTCCTCGCTGGTGTGCATGAAGACGAGGGTCGAGGAGAACGCCATGGCGAGGACGATCGGGGTGATCGCCGATGCCAGACGGCGGGCGTTCGTACGGGAGTTGGCCGCCGCGAGCGAGGCCGAAGCGCCCGCCCCGCGCAGCGGGAGTCCGAAGAGGGCCGCGCAGCCGCGGGCGACCAGCGGGCCGAGCAGGGCCACGGCAATCATGAACAGCATGACGATGCCGAGCGCCACGTTGGCCGCGTCGTCGCCGGTCATGGAGGAGGCGATCCCGGCGAATACGCAGCCGCCGACGGCCGCCGCGATCCCAAGGGGCGTACGGATCCAGCCGAAGCGCAGGCGTTCGACCGAGGACTCGCTCAGGGCCTGGCCCGGCCTGATGCGGGAGGGGCGCCGGGCGGCCATGTAGCCGGCGAGCAGGGCGGTGATCACGCAGACGCCGACCGCCGAGACCAGGGGGATGAACGAGACCGAGAGGTCCAGGGCCTCGGGGATCGCGCCCCTGTCCTTCAGCTGCCCGAACCACCAGCCCGCCAGGGCGATTCCGGGCAGGACGCCGACCGCTCCGGCGAGGGGTGCGACGAGCAGGGCCTCGGTGGCGATGGTGCGGCGGATCTGGCGGGGCGTCGTGCCGATGGCCCGCAACAGGGCGTACTCGCGGGCCCGCTGGCCCACGGAGAGCGCCACGGTGCCCGCGGCGGTGAACATGGCGACCATGGTGGCGATGCCGCCGAAGGAGCCGCCGAGTCCGGTGAGCATCTCCTGTGCGTAGGCGAGCTCGGAGCCCTCGGCCTCGCTGCGGTCGTCGCCGGTGTGGACGTCGGCCTTGCCGCCGATGGCGTGGGCCACCTGGGACTTGAGGGTCTCGTCCGTGACGCCGTCCTTGGGCAGGACGGCGATGGCGTCGACGCGGCCGGGGTGGCCCGAGAGGCGTACGGCTTCGGAGTCGGTGAACCAGGCGGTGGGTTCGCCCCGGGAGGCCTTGAGCGTGCCGGAGATCCGGAAGTCGCGCGGTCCGTCCGCCGTGGTGAGCGTGGTGTGTTCGCCGACGGACGCGCCGGGCGCGGCCAGGGCGATCTCGCCGGGCCCCGGGGCGCGGCCCGCGGTCAGCTTCTCGCCGGTGAAGGAGGTGGAGCCCCAGCCGTGCGCGGTGACGCTCCTGCCGCCGGACTGCACCGGGAAGGTGACGTCGGCGACGGCGGTGCGCGCGCCGGGCACCGAACCCGCCTTCTGGACCAGGGAGTCGTCGACGCGGGCCCGGTCGGGCAGCGGGGTGGCCGACTCGGAGCGGCTCTCTCCGCTGCCCGTCACGAAGTGGGCCCGCTGGTCGGCCGCGGCCACCACGGGGGCGTCGGCGTAGCGGGTGGGCGGCACCGATGCGCGGACGCCCGTCTCCAGGAGGATGCCGCAGGCGGACACGATCACCGCGGCCATCATCAGCGCGACGAAGGTGCCCACGAAGGCGGCGGGTTTGAAGCGGACGGCGGCGCGGGCGAGGCCGTTGGGCATGGGGGGTCTCCGGAAGTCGGGGCAGGGCGGGGCGCGCGGGTGCGGGGTTACGCCGCGGCTGTCGCGTACGCCGGTGCCGTGAGCGTCGTCATGCGGGCCGCGATCTGTGCCGCGGAGCCGCGCTCGAGGCGGTCCACGATCGCGCCGTCGGCGAGGAAGAGGACGCGGTCCGCGTAGGCGGCGGCGGACGGGTCGTGGGTGACCATGACGACCGTGGCGCCCATGCCGTCGACGGCCGAGCGCAGCAGGGTGAGGATCTCGGCTGCCGTGGTGGTGTCCAGGGCGCCGGTGGGCTCGTCGGCGAAGATCACGTCCGGGTTCGTGACCAGGGCGCGGGCGATCGCGACGCGCTGCTGCTGGCCGCCGGAGAGCTCGCCGGGGCGGCGCTTGTGCTTGTCGGCGCCCAGGCCCACGCGGGCCAGGAGCTCGGCGGCCTTGCGGCGGTCGGGGCGGTGGCCCGCGAGGCGCATCGGCAGGACCACGTTCTGTTCGACGGTCAGCGAAGGCAGCAGGTTGAAGGCCTGGAAGACGAAGCCGAGTCGGGTGCGGCGCAGGGCGGTCAGCTTGTTCTCGCTCATGGAGGTGATCTCCGTGCCGCCGAGGCGCACCGTGCCCTGGCTCGGCCGGTCGAGTCCGGCGGCGCACTGCAGGAAGGTGGACTTGCCGGAGCCCGAAGGGCCCATGACGGCGGTGAAGCTGCCGCGCTCCAGGGCGAGGTCGATGCCGCTGAGGGCGTGCACCGCGCCGCCGCCCTTGCCGTACTTGCGGCGTACGCCGTGCAGTTCGACGGCCCAGTCGGGGCCGTTGAGGCCGCCGGAGCCGCGGGGTGCCTCGCCGGGCATCGGGGGCACCGGTCCTCCGATTGCTTCCTTCTTGCGCCGCAGCCCCATGGCTCTCTCCGCCTTCCGTAGGTGATGCCTTGAACGTACGGATTCGGGGGCCGCGTGGACCATGAGGTCCCCCGGCGAATCGGGGGTGGGGATAGCCCCCGCAGAGAGCGGATGTACGCCCTACATACTTGCTGGGTAAATCGTTTGGTAAGCTAACTATTGACGCTTCCTTGACGCTCCCTTTGCCAACGACGTGCGGAGTGTGCGTCTTCGGATCACCAGGAGGAACGGCATCGGACACGCAGACACCCTGATAGCCATGGGCGGTGCCTTTCTCGCCGCCGCCGTGCTCGCCCGCCTGGGGGGCCGCATCGGCCTCCCCACCATTCCGCTCTTCATCCTGGCCGGGATCCTCCTCGGCCCTCACACTCCCGGCGTGGTCCTGCTCTCCGACCCCCACGACCTGGAGATGCTCTCGGCGCTCGGCCTGGTGCTTCTGCTCTTCTACCTGGGCCTCGAGTTCCACATGGACGACCTCAAGACGGGTGGCCGCAAGATGGCCCTCGCCGGAGGGACGTATCTCGCGCTGAACGTCGGCGCGGGCCTGGGCTTCGGATTCGCCCTCGGCTGGGGCACCTCCGAAGCGCTGGTCCTCGCCGGAGTGCTCGGCATCTCGTCGTCGGCGATCGTCACCAAGGTGCTCGTCGACACCGGCAGGCTCGGCAATCCGGAGACCAAGCCGATCCTCGGCATCATCGTCGTCGAGGACATCTTCCTCGCGCTCTACCTGGCGGCGCTGCAACCCGTCCTGTCCGGCGCCGACAGCCTCGCGGCGGCCGTCGTGGACGGCGGCAAGGCGTTCGGCTTCCTGCTCCTTCTCGCCCTCGTGGCGCGCTTCGGCACGAAGGTCGTCGGACGGCTCATGGACACCCGGGACGACGAGCTCCTCGTCATCTCCTTCCTCGGAGCCGCGGTCTTCGTGGCCGGGGTCTCGGAGTGGTTCGGGGTCGCGGACGCGATCGGCGCGTTCATGGTCGGTCTGATGGTGGGCAGCACGGCGTCCGGCGAGCGGGTGCGCAAGCTCGTGCACCCGCTGCGGGACGCGTTCGGGGCGATCTTCTTCTTCGGCTTCGGGCTCTCCATCGACCCCGGCGACCTGCCCGTCGTGCTCTGGCCGGTGCTCGCCGCCGTGGCCGTGACGCTGCTCATGAACGTCCTCGCCGGACTCGGTGCGGCGCGTATCTACGGCTTCGGGGCGGGGCCCGCGGCGAACATCTCGACCACCCTGCTCGCACGCGGCGAGTTCGCCCTGATCCTGGCGACCATGGCGGCCACCGCGGGACTCGACGAGCGGCTCTCGCCCTTCATCGCGGGGTACGTGCTGCTGCTCGCGGTGCTCGGACCGCTGGCGGCGGGACGCTCGCAGTGGCTGGCCCGGATCCTGCCGGGCGGGCGCCACCAGGTGCCCGAGCCGGAGCCGGAGCTGTCAGGCGCCCGCTGAGGGTTCCCGGCAGATCAGCAGCAACGCCCGGTCGTCGTTGACGTCCTTGGCGACCGCCTCGATCAGATGCCACGCGGCGCCGTGGAAGCCGCCCGCCACATAGCGGTCGGCTTCCCCGGTGAGGCGGTCGATGCCCTCGCTGATGTCGCGGTCGGCGGCCTCGACGATGCCGTCGGTGAACAGCATCAGGACGTCTCCGGGGCGCAGGGAGCCCTTCACCGGGTCGAACTGCGCCCCGTCGTAGACCCCCAGGAGCGGCCCCTCGGCCGCCTTCTCCTCCCAGTGGCCGCTGCCCGCGCTGAGCTGGAGGCCCGGCGGGTGGCCCGCCGTGAAGAGTTCGTAGTCGCCGGTCTCCAGGTCGAGGACCAGGTGGATGGAGGTCGCGAAGCCCTCGTCCCAGTCCTGGCGCAGGAGGTAGCCGTTGGCGGCGGTCAGGAACGCGTGCGGCGGCAGCGAACCGAGGAGCCCGCCGAAGGCGCCCGACAGGAGCAGGGCGCGCGAGCCCGCGTCCATGCCCTTGCCCGAGACGTCCGTGAGGACGACCTCCAGGGTGCGCCCGCCGTTCGTGCGGGCCGCGACGACGAAGTCCCCCGAGAAGGACTGGCCGCCCGCGGGCCGCAGGGCCATCTCGCGGTGCCAGCCCCTGGGCAGCTTCGGCAGCTTGCTCTGTACGCGGATGCGTTCACGCAGGTCGAACAGCATCGTCCCGCCGCCGCGCCAGGGCACGCCGACCCGGCTGCGGAACTGCGCGATGATCAGCCCGAAGAAGCCGCAGGCCGCGACGACGAGGACCACGCCGGGAGTGACGCGCGAGGGCCCTTGCGTGTACGGGCCGAGCTGGACGGACTCCACGATCAGCGCGGCGGCGGCCGTCGCGTACAGGCCCAGCAGGCTGGAGGGCCGCAGGAGCAGGCCGCCGGCCACGATGGGCAGGACGAGCGCGGCGGGCGAGCACCAGACGTTGTTGACGATGGTGAAGAACGCGATCACCGGGATGGTGACGAGCAGGCCCGCGAGCGCGATCCAGTCCGAGCCGTCGCCCCGGAAGTAGTCGACCCCGGATTTGCGCAGCCCTATGCGCGCCCGGTGGATCCGCTTCTTCATCCGGGCTGTGAACGTCTCGGCTTCCGCTCGACTGCCTTCCATTGCTCCCGGACCCTATCCACCGGGCCAGCCACTTCGCACGGGAGGTGCCGGTTGTCCCCCATCAGGGGCATGGCGGCGGCGCGCGTAAATCCTGTCGCTCCGCCCGCTTCCTCCTGGTAGGCATGGCATATGACGACGGAATTGCGGGAGTTGCGCCAGGAAGACTGGGACGAGTACTACGGCACCCTTGAGCTCGCCTTCGGTGGCGTCGCCGAGGCCGAGGAGGAGCATGCGCTCTGGAACGCGCTGACCGAGTTCGACCGGTTCTTCGGCACCTGGGAGGGCGAGACCTGCGTCGGCACCACGGGAGCGTTCAGCTTCCGCCTCAGTGTGCCGGGCGGCTCCCTGGTGGACGCGGCCGGAGTGACGATGGTCAGCGTCGCGGCGACGCACCGCCGGCAGGGAATCCTGACGTCGATGATGCGCCGCCAGCTCGACGACGTGCGCGCGAAGGGCGAATGCCTGGCCGTCCTGACGGCCTCCGAGCCCGCCATCTACGGACGGTTCGGGTACGGCGCGGCGACGCAGCAGCTCAAGGCCGAGATCGACACGACACGCGTACGCCTGTCGGTCCCGGCCGGTACCGATGACGTACGCCTTCGGTACGCCAAGCCCGCCGACGTCCACGAGGCGTGCGAGGCGCTGTACGCACGACGGGTGAGCGAGCGGCCCGGGATGCTGGCCAGGCAGCCCGGCTGGGAGCGCCTTGGCCTGCTCGACCCGGAGAGCGAGCGGCACGGCGCGTCACCGCTCCAGTGCGTGGTCGCCGAACGCGACGGTGAGCTCGTCGGGTACGCGCGCTACAGCGTGAAGCCCGACTGGGACGCGGCGGGCCCCAAGGGCACGGTCCGGCTGCGGGATCTGGAGGCACTCGACCCGGCGGCCAACGCGGCGCTGTGGCGGTTCCTCTTCGGCATCGACCTGACGTCGGCGATCGACGCGCACAGCCGCCCGGTGGACGACGCGCTGCTCCAGCTCGTCTCGGACGTGCGGCGCTGTCAGCTCCGGGTGAAGGACGCGCTCCACGTACGGCTGGTGGAGGTGGGGGCCGCGCTTGAGGCCCGCGCCTACCGGGCCCCGGTCAACCTGGTGTTGGACGTCGACGACGCCTTCTGCCCCTGGAACGCGGGCCGTTGGCGGCTCACGGGCGACGTGAAGGGCGCGACCTGCGAGCGCACCGAAGACGACGCCGATCTCGCCCTGTCCGTACGGGACTTGGCCTCGGTCTACCTCGGCGGCGTACCCCTGACGTCACTGGCGGCCGCGGGCCGGGTGCGGGAACTGCGCCCCGGCGCGCTGGCCGAGGCGGCGCTGGCCTTCGGGTCGGACGTCGCGCCGTGGCTGCCGCACGGGTTCTAGACGGGCATGCCCAGCGGATGCTTCGGCTTGCGGGTCGCCAGGTAAAGGGCGACCAGCCAGCCGACGAACGAGGCACCGAGGAAGAGGTTGATGACGAGGATCACCCAGCGGAGCTCGGCGTCCCGGTTGAAGGCGATGAGGGACGGCAGCAGGAAGACGGCGATGAAGAGCACGACGCCCACGAGGGCGACCGGCCCGTACATCCAAGAGGCTTCGAATCCGAACATGTGACCCCCGTTGAACCAGCGTTTCGGTGCAGTGATGATCCCATGCGAGCCGCAGGTGGGAGCCGGGGGCTCAGGGCGCCGTTCGCTGACAGGCGGGGCACCAGAAGAGATTGCGGGCGGCGAGATCGGCGGTGCGGATCTCGCCGCCACAGATGTGGCAGGGCATCGTGGCCCTGCGGTACACGTACACCTCGCCGCCGTGGTCGTCCACGCGCGGCGGGCGGCCCATCGCCTCCGGCAGGTGCTCGGGCCTGACGGTGTCGATGCGGTTGAGCCGCACGCCTTCGCGCATCAGGGCCACCAGGTCCTCCCACATCGCCGTCCACTGGGCCGGCTCGATGTCCTTGCCCTGGGTGTACGGGTCGATGCCGTGCCGGAAGAGGACCTCGGCGCGGTAGACGTTGCCGACGCCCGCGATGACCTTCTGGTCCATGAGGAGCGCGGCGATGGTGGTGCGGCTGCGGGCGATGCGGCGGTAGGCCTTGTCCGGGTCGTCCGGGTCGTCCGGGTCCCGGAGCGGGTCCGGGCCGAGGCGGTCGTGTATCGCCTGCTTCTCCTCGTCCGTGATGAGGGCGCAGGTGGTGGGGCCGCGGAGGTCCGAGTAGTACGTGTCGGTCAAAAGGCGCAGGCGGAGGGTGTCCGTGGGGGGCGGGGCGGGGGTCTCACCGACGGCGTACTTGCCGAAGAGGCCGAGGTGGATGTGGATCCAGCCGGTTTCGGCGAAGCCGAGGAAGAGGTGCTTGCCGTGGGCCTCGGCGGCGTCCATCTCGTGGCCGTCGAGCAGGGCCGCGCTGTCGGAGAACTTGCCCTGGGGGCTGGTGACCCTCAGAGGGCCCCGGTCCTGGAACCGCTCCCGGTGGTCGGCTGCCAGCCGGTGAATGGTGTGGCCCTCCGGCACGGGGTCCTCCTGGGGTCGGTTCGGAGCAGGGATTCTTCCCCAACCCCGCCCCTTCCCGAAAACCGTGCCTGCGCCCCGGGCCCACCTGGGGCTCCGCCCCAGACCCCGCTCCTCGAGCGCCGGAGGGGCTGAATCCTTCAGCCGTCCGGCGCTTGAGGACGCCCCGGCTACTGCTGCGGGTGGTGTGCCGGGATCTCGGGCAGCACGCCCGTGGTCTCGTAAGCCGACAGCATCTCGATGCGGCGGGTGTGGCGCTCCTCGCCCGAGTACGGGGTCGACAGGAAGATCTCGACGAACTTCACCGCCTCCTCCCGCTCGTGCATCCGGCCGCCGATCGACACCACGTTCGCGTCGTTGTGCTCACGCCCGAGCGCGGCCGTCTGCTCGCTCCAGGCGAGGGCGGCCCGCACCCCCTTCACCTTGTTCGCGGCGATCTGCTCCCCGTTGCCGGAGCCCCCGATCACGATGCCGAGCGACTCGGGGTCCGCCGCCGTCTTCTCCGCGGCGCGGAGGCAGAAGGGGGGGTAGTCGTCCTGGGCGTCATAGATGTGGGGCCCGCAGTCGACGGGCTCGTGGCCGTGGCTCTTGAGCCACTCGACCAGGTGGTTCTTCAATTCGTAGCCGGCATGATCCGAGCCGAGGTACACGCGCATGCGACTGAGTGTGGCACGTCACGGGATGGGTAGCGGCGACCGGGGGCCGGACCGGAATACAACGATCCGGAGTCAGGACTTCCGTCACGTGCACCCCTGAGTTTGAATGCGGGAGCTCGTGACCCGAGAACTTAAGGATTCGTCCATGACCTCGCAACCCTCCCTTGCGAAGGCAGACCGCAGCCCCAACGAACCTGGGGATCAGCGGTCTGGAGACACCGGTGACGGCCTCAAGGCCGGGCTGAAGAACCGCCACCTCTCCATGATCGCCATCGGCGGCGTCATCGGAGCGGGACTCTTCGTCGGCTCCAGCTCCGGAATCGCCGCGGCCGGGCCCGCCATCCTCGTCTCGTACGCCCTCGTCGGCACGATGGTCGTCCTCGTGATGCGGATGCTCGGCGAGATGGCCGCGGCACGGCCCACATCGGGCTCCTTCTCCACCTACGCGGACCAGGCCCTCGGCCGCTGGGCCGGTTTCTCGATCGGCTGGCTGTACTGGTTCTTCTGGGTCGTGGTGCTCGCGGTGGAGGCCACCGCCGGTGCCGTCATCCTCAACGGGTGGATACCGGCCGTACCGCAGTGGGGCTGGGCGCTCATCGTGATGGTGGTGCTCACCGCGACGAACCTCGTCTCGGTCGGCTCCTACGGTGAGTTCGAGTTCTGGTTCGCCGGCATCAAGGTCGTCGCCATCGGCGGGTTCGTGATCATCGGCCTGCTCGCCGTCTTCGGCGTGCTGCCGGGCTCCGACAACCCCGGCGCCGGATTCGCGCACCTCACCGACGCG
Organism: Streptomyces sp. NPDC057302; assembly: GCF_042667685.1. Lineage (NCBI taxonomy): Bacteria > Bacillati > Actinomycetota > Actinomycetes > Kitasatosporales > Streptomycetaceae > Streptomyces > Streptomyces sp. NPDC057302. The sequence continues at coordinate 181,989 of NZ_JBHUZJ010000006.1, forward strand.
GGCGGATTCATGCCCAACGGCGCGGGCGCCATCCTCACGGGCGTGCTCATGGTCGTCTTCTCGTTCATGGGCTCCGAGATCGTCACGCTGGCCGCCGGTGAGTCCGAGGACCCGCAGCGCGCCGTCACCAAGGCGACGAACAGCGTCATCTGGCGTATCGGCGTCTTCTACCTGGGCTCGATCTTCGTCGTCATCACGCTGCTTCCGTGGAACGACAAGACGATCATGAAGGACGGTTCGTACGTCGCCGCCCTGAACTCGATCGGCATTCCGCACGCCGGTCAGGTCATGAACGTCATCGTCCTCACCGCCGTCCTGTCCTGCCTCAACTCGGGTCTCTACACCGCTTCCCGCATGGCCTTCTCGCTCGGCCAGCGCGGTGACGCGCCCAAGGCCTTCGCGCGCACCAACTCGCGCGGTGTGCCGCAGACCGCGATCCTCGGGTCCGTCGTGTTCGGCTTCGTCGCCGTCTGGTTCAACTACCAGTGGCAGGACACCGTCTTCGACTTCCTGCTGAACTCCTCGGGCGCGGTGGCCCTCTTCGTCTGGCTGATGATCGCGTTCACGCAGCTGCGGATGCGCGGCATCATCCTGCGCGAGGAGCCGGAGAAGCTCGTCGTGAAGATGTGGCTCTTCCCGTACCTGACCTGGGTCACGATCGCGATGATCTCGTTCGTGCTCGTCTACATGCTGACCGACGAGGCCGGGCGCAAGCAGGTGCTGCTCTCGCTGCTCGCCGCGGCGTTCGTGGTGGCGTTCTCCCTCATCCGGGAGAAGGTGCGGCCCCGCGCCGACGCCGATGCCCTGACCGAGGCCGGCACCGACGCCGACCTCGACGTCGACCTGCACTAGCCGCACCCGTTCGACGGTGGAAAGAGCCCGGAAAACCTGACGGCCGATGTCAGGTTTTCCGGGTTTCCTCTGTTGCGTCAGCAGCGCTTCTTGGAGGATCACCGTGGACTTCACCGACCAGCGACTCGTGTTCCGGCCCGGCGACGACGGGTACGACGAGGAGATCGCCGGATTCCAGACCGGTTTCACCCAGCGGCCCGCGATCGTGTTCGCGGCCCGCAGCGCCGATGACGTCGTCGCCGCCGTCTCGTACGCCGCCGACGCGGGACTGCCCATCGGCGTCCAGGCCACCGGGCACGGGCTTCCGGGGCCGTCGCGGGACGGCGTACTGATCAGCACCCGGCGGATGGACTCCGTGCGCATCGATGCGCAAGCGCGCACGGCCACCGTGGGCGCCGGTGTCCGCTGGACCCAGGTCGTGGAGGCCGCCGCGGCGCACGGGCTCGCGCCGCTGAACGGTTCGGCGCCGGGCGTGGGAGCCGTCTCGTACACCCTGGGCGGCGGCCTCGGCATCCTGGCGCGGGAGTTCGGGTACGCGGCCGACCACGTCCGGTGGCTCGACGTCGTCACGGCGGACGGCACCCTGCGCCACGTCACGGCCCGGAGCGAGCCGGAGCTGTTGTGGGGGCTGCTCGGCGGGGGCGCGAACCTGGGGGTGGTGACGGCCCTGGAGATCGCTCTGGTGCCGGTGGCGCGGCTGTACGGCGGGGCGATCGAGTTCGACGGGCGCGAGGTGGACCCCGGCCAGATCCTCCGGGCCTACGAGGCGTGGACGCGGACCGTGCCGGACGAGCTGACCTCGTCGGTGGCCGCGCTCGTCTATCCGGACATCCCGCAGCTGCCGCCCCATCTGCGGGGGCGCTATCTCGTGACCCTGCGGGTCGCCTACACGGGGCCGGAGGCGGCCGGCGAGCGCCTGGTGGCGCCGCTGCGGGAGATCGGGCCCGTGGTGTCGGACTCGCTGCGGGAGATGCCGTACACCGACAGCCACACGATCCACAGCGACCCGGACTTCCCGCACTCCTACTACGGGGACAGCGTGGCGGTGCGCGAGCTGGACGTCGCCGCGGCGTGCGAGCTGCTCGCGCTGACCGGTCCGGCCGCCGACGCGATGCACGTCGTCCAGATCAACCAGCTGGGCGGGGCGCTGGCCGAGCCCGTGGGGAGCGCGGAGAACGCGGTGCCGCATCGGGACGCGGGGTGGCTGGTGCGGGTGCTCTCGCCCTTCGAGGCCGCCGACGGCACGGACGCCACCGGTCTCGACGCGGTGCGGGCCGTGCAGGCGCAGGCGTTCGGGCTGTTCGCGCCGCAGACCGTGGGGCGGCTGCTCAACTTCGCCTTCGCCGCCGGGGAGCGGACCGAGGGGCTGTACGACGCCGGTACGCGAAAGAGGCTCGCCGGTCTCAAGGCCACGTACGACCCGGCGAACCTCTTCAGGCGGAACTACAACGTCGGTTGACGGCTCGGTTGACCGCTCAGCGGTCGAGGAGCTTCCACGCCGTGGGCAGCGCGCCCATCGCCAGCGCGGCCTTCAGGGCGTCGCCGATCAGGAACGGCGTGAGCCCGGCGGCGACGGCCTGGGTCAGCGACATGCCGGTCGCGGCGGCCAGGTACGGGACGCCGACCGCGTAGATGATCGCGGAGCCCAGCACCATCGTGCCCGCGGTGCGCAGGACCGAACGGTCGCCGCCGCGGCGGGCGAGCGCGCCGACCACGGTGGCGGCGAGCAGCATGCCGAGGACGTAGCCGAGGGACGGCGCGGCGACGCCGGAGCCCGACTCGGCGAACCACGGCATGCCGGCCATGCCGACGAGGGCGTACACGGCGAGGGAGAGGAAGCCGCGGCGGGCGCCGAGGGCGGTGCCGACGAGGAGGGCGGCGAAGGTCTGTCCCGTCACCGGTACGGGGGAGCCCGGGACGGGCACGGCGATCTGGGCCGCTATGCCGGTGAGGGCGGCGCCGCCGATGACGAAGGCCGCGTCCTTCACGCGGGACGCGGGCAGCAGGTCCGCGAGGACCTGGCCGGGACGGGAAGAGACGGCGGCGATGCTCATCGGGACTCCGCGGGTTCTGGGACGGGCAGGTGGGACCCCAGGACGCTATCCCAGCCGGGGGCGTGGATCACCGGCGGCGGGCGACAAGGTCCCGGGTGGCCCGATGGTGGGCTTCGCACAAAGTACGGGCAGTACCCCTGCGGGGGGCGTGATGCTCGTCACGGAGGTGATGGCGGGTCAGGTCCGCTTTGCGCGGAGGGCTGCCGCCCGGAGAGACTGTAGGTTCCCGCCAAGTCCTTCTGTGATCCCGAGAGCAGCCTGAGCACCATGCACGACGCACCCCCCGATTCATCGGCACCCACGACGGGGACGGCGGGCCCGGCGGCCGAGCCGCTCGGCGGCGGTCTGAAGCAGCGGCATCTGACCATGCTGGGCCTCGGCGGTGTCATCGGGGCCGGGCTTTTCGTCGGCTCCGGAGCGGGGATCGCCGTCGCGGGGCCCGGCATCGTCGTCTCGTATCTCATCGCGGGTGCGCTCGCGATGTGCGTGATGCGGATGCTCGGCGAGATGTCGGCCGCGATGCCCGCTTCCGGGTCCTTCTCCGTGCACGCCGAGCGCGCCCTGGGCCGCTGGGCGGGGTTCAGCGTCGGATGGCTCTACTGGTTCCTGCTCGTCGTCGTGCTCGCCGTGGAGGCCACCGGCGCCGCGCAGATCGCCAACGGCTGGGCGCCGGGCGTCCCGCAGTGGGCGTGGGTCCTCATCTTCATGCTGGTCTTCACGGGGGCCAATCTCACCGCCGTGAAGAACTTCGGCGAGTTCGAGTTCTGGTTCGCCGCGCTGAAGGTCTTCGCGATCGTCGCGTTCCTGGTCCTGGGGCTGCTGGCGATCTTCGGGGTGCTGCCCGCTGCGTCGAATTCCTCCGGGGACCCCGTGGGCCTCACCAACCTCACCGGGCACGGCGGTTTCCTGCCCAACGGCTGGGAGGGCGTGACGTCCGGCGTGCTCGCCGTCGTCTTCGCCTTCGGCGGTCTGGAGGTCGTGACGATCGCGGCGGCCGAGTCCGACGACCCGGTGCGCTCGGTCGCCCGCGCCGTGCGCAGCGCCGTCTACCGCATCCTCTTCTTCTACGTCGGCTCGATGCTGGTCATCGTGACGGTGCTGCCCTGGACGGCGGAGAAGGCAGGCGTCAGTCCGTATGTGACGGTCCTGGACTCGATCGGGGTGCCGTCCGCGGGCACGATCATGAACATCGTGGTGTTCGTGGCGCTGCTCTCGGCGCTGAACGCCAACCTCTACGGCTCGTCCCGGATGGTCTTCTCGCTCGCCGAGCGCGGCGAGGCGCCCAAGGCCCTCCTGAAGGTGTCGGGCGGCGGGGTCCCGCGCCGGGCGGTCCTCGCGTCGGTGGCCTTCGGCTTCGTGTCCGTCGTACTCAATCTGAAGTGGCCCGACTCCGTCTTCCTCTACATGCTCAACTCGGTCGGCGCGGTGCTCCTGTTCGTCTGGGCGCTGATCGCGGTCTCGCAGCTGCGGCTGCGCCGCCGCATCGAGCGTGAGGCGCCGGAGCGGCTCGTCCTGCGGATGTGGGCGTTCCCCTATCTGACGTGGGCGGCGCTCGCCGCGATGGCGGCCGTCATCGGGCTGATGCTGACCGATGACGGGGCACGGCCGCAGCTGCTGTGGTCGGCGGGTGCGACGGGCCTGGTGCTGGTGGTCGCGGGGCTTCGGGAGTGGCGCGCGGGGCACCTGAAGCGGGCGTGAACATCTCGTGCCCGTCTCTTCACAACGTGTGAGCGTCGTGTCCGTATAGCGGTCAGGTGTTCCCTGTCAGCGGTGCCGGACTTCAGACTGTGGGCCGCTCGCTCCCCCGTCTCAGCTACTGAACAGGGCACGCCCATGTCTCGGATGTCCACCCCCCAGGACACCCCCAAGGACGCATCAGCCGACGCGGTCCCCCAGGCCGATTCGCCGCTCGTCCACGGTCTCAAGCAGCGGCATCTCTCCATGATCGCCCTCGGCGGCGTCATCGGGGCCGGCCTCTTCGTGGGCTCCGGAGCGGGCATCGCCGCGGCCGGTCCCTCGATCGTCCTCGCCTACGCGATATCGGGCGCGCTCGTCATGCTCGTGATGCGCATGCTCGGCGAGATGTCGGCGGCGAACCCGGCGTCCGGCTCCTTCTCGGTGCACGCCGAGCGGGCGATCGGCCCCTGGGCGGGCTTCACCGCGGGCTGGGGCTTCTGGTTCCTGCTCTGCGTCGCCGTCGGCCTGGAGGGCATCGGCGCCGCGAAGATCATGGTGGGCTGGTTCCCCGACAGCCCCGAGTGGGCCTGGGTCGCCCTCTTCATGCTGGTGTTCTGCGGGGCCAACCTGACGGCCGTGAAGAACTTCGGCGAGTTCGAGTTCTGGTTCGCCGCCCTGAAGGTCGGCGCGATCGCGCTCTTCCTGGGCATCGGCGTCCTGGCGATCCTCGGCATCCTGCCCGGCTCGGACGTCTCGGCGCCCGGCACGGACAACCTCACCGGCGTGGGCGGCTTCATGCCGAACGGCACGGACGGCCTGATCATCGGCCTCCTGGCGTCCGTGTTCGCGTACGGCGGTCTGGAGACCGTCACGATCGCGGCCGCGGAGTCCGAGAACCCGGTCCAGAGCGTCGCCAAGGCCGTGCGCACGGCGATGTGGCGCATCGCCCTCTTCTACGTCGGCTCGATGCTCGTCGTCGTCACGCTGCTCCCCTGGGACAACAAGGAGGTCGTGGCGAAGGGCCCGTACGTCGCCACCCTCGACCACCTGGGCATCCCCGGCGCCGGGGAGATCATGAACGTCATCGTCCTGATCGCCCTGCTCTCCGCGATGAACGCCAACATCTACGGCGCGTCGCGCATGTCGTACTCCCTGATCGCGCGCGGCCAGGGCCCCAAGGTGCTCGGCCGGATCTACAGCGGCGTCCCGCGCCTCGCGGTCCTCGCCTCCTCGGTCTTCGGCTTCGTCTGCGTGCTGCTCAGCTACTGGCGTCCCGACGACGTCTTCCCCTGGCTCCTGAACATGATCGGCGCGATGATCCTGGTCGTCTGGATCTTCATCGCCGCGTCCCAGCTGATCCTGCGCCGCAGGACGGAGCGCGAGGAGCCCGAGAAGCTGGTCGTGAAGATGTGGGCCTACCCGGTCCTGACGTGGATCGCCCTCGGCGCGATGGCGTACATCTTCTACCTGATGACGGAACAGCCCGACACCCGCAAGCAGCTCCTGGCCACGGGCACGCTGACGCTGGTGCTCGCGGTGATCGGTTTCGTGCGCCAGAAGACGGCGGAGAAGCGGGCGGCGGTCCAGCCGTAGGCACCGCGCAAGCTGCCCGACCTTCGAGAGGGCCCCGAGTCGACGGACTCGGGGCCCTCTCGCGTTCCTTCGCCCTACTCCGACCTCCGGTCCTAGGACGAAGGGCTGATCAACTCCGGTTCACTCCTGCTGCTAGCCTGCACTTGCATATAGATTGCAATAAGCGTTGCACTACAGCAGAGCAGCAGTCGGAGGGCTCGGACATGGCCATTTACACGCTTCCAGAACTTCCGTACGACTACGCGGCGCTCGAGCCGGTCATCAACCCCCAGATCGTCGAGCTGCACCACGACAAGCACCACGCGGCGTACGTGAAGGGCGCGAACGACACCCTTGAGCAGCTGGAGGAGGCGCGCGACAAGGAGACGTGGGGCGCCATCAACGGCCTGGAGAAGAACCTGGCCTTCCACCTCTCCGGCCACATCCTGCACAGCATCTACTGGCACAACATGAACAGCCCGAAGGACGGCGGCGGCGGTGAGCCGCTGGCCGCGGACGGTGTCGGTGAACTCGCGGACGCGATCACCGAGTCGTTCGGCTCCTTCGCCAAGTTCAAGGCCCAGCTGACCAAGGCCTCGGCGACCACGCAGGGTTCGGGCTGGGGCGTGCTCGCCTACGAGCCGCTCAGCAACCGCCTCATCGTCGAGCAGGTCTACGACCACCAGGGCAACGTCGGCCAGGGCTCGACGCCCATCCTGGTCTTCGACGCCTGGGAGCACGCCTTCTACCTTCAGTACAAGAACCAGAAGGTGGACTTCATCGAGGCCATGTGGCAGGTCGTCAACTGGCAGGACGTGTCCAAGCGTTACGCGGCCGCCAAGCAGCGCGTGAACAGCCTGCTGCTCTCCCCGTGAGGCACCGCGCCCCCTGAAACGCCCTGCCTCGTGATCGTCTTCTCAACTTTCGCCGGGGCAGGCGGATGGACGAAAGGCCCCCGTGAGGACATGACTCACGGGGGCCTTTCGGTATGCCCGGTTCCGGGGGACCGTGTGGTCCATGGCGACGGCTTTCAGGCACTGCCCGACCTGCGGCGGCAAACCGCAGGACTTCCGGCCGGTCAACCAGGCCGAGGAGGACTACTTGGCGACAGTGATGACCCGGACCGAGGCCCAGGGTCACTGGCGGTGCCAGGGCGAGGACTGCCTCTGGGTGCAGCCGCACCTCAATCAGGGCAAGGGCCGCGAGCTGCCCCCGTCCTTCCTCTGACTCAGTCGAAGATCGGGCCCTGCGTACGCGTCCGCTTGATCTCGTAGAAGCCCGGCGTCGACGCCACGAGCAGCGTGCCGTCCCACAGCTTCGCCGCGGCTTCGCCCTTGGGGGCGGGCGTCACGACGGGGCCGAAGAAGGCGATCTGCTCGCCGTCCGCGCCGGGGACGGCGATGACGGGCGTGCCCACGTCCTGGCCGACCTTGTCGATGCCCTCCTGGTGGGAGGCGCGCAGCTGGGTGTCGTACTCGTCCGAGTCCGCGTACCGCGCGAGCTCCTCGGGCAGGCCGACGTCCTTGAGCGCGGCGACGACCGCCTCACGGGTCGGGCCCTCGCCCTTGTTGTGGAAGCGGGTGCCAAGGGCGGTGTAGAGCCGGCCGGTGTACTCGTCGCCGTGCTTCCGCTGGGCGGCGATGACCACGCGGACCGGGCCCCAGGCCTTCGTCTCCAGCATGTCGCGGTACTCCTCGGGCAGGTCGTCGAGCCTGTCCTCGTTCAGCACGGCGAGACTCATGACATGCCAGCGGACCTCGACGTCGCGGACCTTCTCCACCTCGAGCATCCAGCGCGAGGTCATCCAGGCCCACGGGCACAGCGGGTCGAACCAGAAGTCAACGGGGGTCTTGCCGGGCTTGGCGTTCTCGGACATGTCTCTCCCTAGGGAATGCGTGCGCGCTTGGCCAGGGGAACGTCAGTGATCTGCCCGGGCATTCCCGGATACCGCCCGCCGGGGCCACATGCGAGGATCGTAGACATTCGTACAGGTCGTGCGATCCACGACTTCCACTTGCGAGTACAAGGGAGTACCGCCCGTGCCCGGTGAGAATCTTTCCCGCGACGAGGCCCAGGAAAGGGCCGCGCTGTTGTCCGTCGACGGGTACGAGGTCTTTCTGGACCTGCGCTCCGCGATCGGCGAGAGCGGCCAGGAGCCGCGCACGTTCCGCTCCGTCACCACGATCCGCTTCCGCTCCGCCGAACCCGGCGCCGCGAGCTTCGCCGACCTGATCGCCCCGAGCGTCACGGCACTCTCCCTCAACGGCAAGGATCTGGACCCCTCCGAGGTCTTCGACGGCACCAGGATCACCCTTGAGGACCTGGCCGCGGAGAACGAACTGGTGGTGGACGCCCAGTGCGCCTACAGCCGCACCGGCGAGGGCATGCACCGCTTCGTCGACCCGGAGGACGGCGAGGTCTATCTCTATACGCAGTACGAGCCCGCGGACTCGCGCCGCGTCTTCGCCAACTTCGAGCAGCCCGACCTGAAGGCGCCCTTCCGGTTCGAGGTGCGGGCTCCCGAGGGCTGGACCGCCTGGTCCAACGGCTCCGGTGAACTGGTCGACGGGGTGTGGAAGTTCGCCGAGACGAAGGCGATCTCGACGTACATCACCGCTGTCGTCGCGGGTCCCTACCACTACGTGACGGACTCCTACAGCCGCACCTTCGACGACGGTACGACGCTGGAGATCCCGCTCGGCGCGCTGTGCAGGAAGGGGCTCGCCAAGCACTTCGACGCGGACGACGTCTTCCTCGTCACCAAGCAGGGGCTCGACTTCTTCCACGACAACTTCGACTACCCCTACCCCTTCGGGAAGTACGACCAGGCCTTCGTCCCGGAGTACAACCTGGGCGCGATGGAGAACCCCGGCTGTGTGACCTTCCGCGAGGAGTTCATCTTCCGCGGCAAGGTGACCCAGGCGTCGTACGAGCGCCGGGCCAACGTCATCCTGCACGAGATGGCGCACATGTGGTTCGGCGACCTCGTCACCATGCGCTGGTGGGACGACCTGTGGCTCAAGGAGTCCTTCGCCGACTTCATGGGCTCCTTCTCGATGGCCGAGGCGACGCGCTTCACCAACGGCTGGATCACCTTCGCCAACAACCGCAAGGCGTGGGCCTACCGCGCCGACCAGCTGCCCTCCACGCACCCGGTCACGGCCGACATCCGCGACCTGGAGGACGCCAAGCTCAACTTCGACGGGATCACGTACGCGAAGGGCGCGTCGGTACTGAAGCAGCTCGTCGCCTATGTGGGGCGTGACGCGTTCCTCGAAGGCGCCCGTCGCTACTTCAAGCGGCACGCGTACGGGAACACCCGGCTCGGCGACCTCCTCTCGGTCCTCGAGGAGACCTCCGGGCGCGACATGGCGACCTGGTCGCAGGCGTGGCTCCAGACCGCGGGCGTCAACTCCCTGACCCCGCAGGTCATCCTGAACGCGGAGGGCCGGATCACCGAGCTCTCCGTGGTCCAGGAGGCCGCCGAGTCGCATCCCGAGCTGCGGCCGCACCGCGTGGCGGTGGGCCTGTACCGCCGCACGCCCGAGGGCGAGCTGACGCGGTACGCACGCGCGGAGCTGGACGTCGAAGGCCCGCGCACGGTGGTGTCCGAGCTGGCCGGTGAGGAGGCTCCCGACCTGGTCCTGGTCAACGACGACGACCTGACCTACTGCAAGATCCGCTTCGACGAGACCTCCCTCGCCACGCTGCGGGCGCACCTCGGCGACCTCACCGACCCACTGGCCCGCGCCCTGTGCTGGTCCGCGCTGTGGAACCTCACCCGGGACGGGCTCATGCCCGCGCGGGACTTCATCGGGCTCGTGCTGCGGTTCGCGGGGCGCGAGAGCGACATCGGCGTGCTGCAGATGCTGCACACGTGGGCGGACTCGGCCCTCACGTTCTACGCGGCCCCCGAGTGGCGCGAGGAGGGCGGGCGCGCGCTCGCCGAGGGCGCGCTGCGGGAGCTGCGGATCGCGGAGCCCGGCAGCCAGAATCAGCTGACGTGGGCGCGGTTCTTCGCCGCGGTGGCCTCGTCGGAGGCCGATCTGCAGCTGCTGCGGACCCTCCTTGACGGAACGGGCAAGATCGACGGCCTGGACGTCGACCAGGAGCTGCGCTGGGCCTTCCTCGGCCCGCTGGCCGCGCACGGCGTCGCCGACGAGCGGGTGCTCGCCGCCGAGCTGGCCAGGGACGACACGGCTTCGGGCAAGCGCCATCAGGTGCGGTGCCTGGCCGCCCGGCCCTCCGAAGCGGTCAAGGCGCAGGCGTGGGCCGCCGTGGTGGAGTCCGACTCCCTGTCCAACGCATTGGCGGGGGCGACGATTTCGGGCTTCGCCCAGTCGTCGCAGCGCGAGCTGGTCGCTCCGTACGCGGCGAAGTACTTCGCCGTCATCGAGCGGCTGTGGGCCGAGCGGTCCATCCAGATCGGGATGGACGTGGTGAAGGGGCTGTTCCCGCACCTCCAGGACGATCAGGGCACGCTGGACGCGGCCGACGCGTGGCTCGCCGCGCACGAGTCGGCCGCGCCCGCGCTGCGCCGGCTCGTGCTCGAAGCCCGGGACGACCTCGCCCGGTCGCTGCGGGCGCAGGGCTGCGACGCCGCTGCCGCGTAGGCCCCGGCCAGGGTGGGCGCCACGTCGGATGCCGCTCGCGGCTTCGGTGTCGCGCCCACCCGTACCGCTCCGAACCAGACCTTTTCGGCAGTCGAACGTCTGCACTTTAGTGCGGGGTTGTCCGGTTATGTCGACGGGCGTGTAACAGCGGTTAGGGGGCGGATCAGCAGCGGGAATGGCCCGGTCATGAACCACAACACCCCGCTCTCCCCCCGCCCCCTCCGTCACCTCGCCGACGTCCAGCGGCGCGTCATGAGCACCGCCCAGCTCCGCGCCCACGGCATCTCCGCCGCCGACGTCTCGGCCCACTGCCGCCCGGAAGGGCCCTGGCAGCAGCTGCTCCCGGGGGTCTGCCTGCTGCACCCGGGCCCGCCGACCAGCGAAGAGCGCCTGCACGGCGCCCTGTTGTTCGCCGGGCGTCCCCCGGCCAAGGCGGCCAGGACCGTGCCCGCACAGCCCGGAGCGGGCGAGCCGCACGCCCCGTACGCCGACGCCCTGGTCACGGGACTCGCGGCGCTCGCCCTGCACCGCTTCTCGTCGGCTCCCCCGCTGCTCTCCCTGGACCGCATCGACGTCCTCGTCCCGCGCACCCGGCGGCTGCGCTCCACCGGCTTCATCCGGCTCGTGCGGGCCCAGGCGCTGCCGACCGCCGTACAGATCGCGGGAGTTCCGGTGGCCCCGGTGCCGCGCGCGCTCGCCGACGCCGTGGCGGGCCTCGCCGAGGCGGGCGCGGTGCGCAGGCTGCTCACCGAGGCGGTGCGCGGCGGCCACTGCGAACCGGCGGCCATCGTCCGGGAGTTGAACCAGGCACGGCTGCTGACCCGCCCCCATGTCGTGGACGCGGTGGACTCGCTGCTCGCCGAGGGGCGGGCCATCGCCGAGGACCGGATCTACCAGATGGTCGCCGAGCACGGCCTTCCCGACCCCCTGTGGAACGTCGACCTGCGATTGCCCGGCGGGCCGCACCTCGGCGGCGTCGACGCCTACTGGCCCGACCTGGCCGTCGCGGTAGAGCTGGACACCCGGGCTCCCCGGCAGGGCTTCCGGCCGGACGACGACGCGCTGTGGTCCGAATACGCCCGTAAGCGCGAGCACCTGGAGCGGCTCGGCATCACCGTCGTCCATCTGACGCCCAAGAAGCTGCGCGAGTCCCTCGAACAGCAGGCGACCGTCGTACGGACCGCCCTGATGGCGTCGGCCGACCGCGATCCGGCGGCCTACGTCGTCGTACTGCCCAGGTAGGGAACGGCGGCGGGGTCGCCAGGACGACGCGACGGCCCCGCCGCCCACGTCACTTCCCGCAGAACTCCGCGTTCAGGACCGCGGGCCAGTCGCCCGCCGGGCCGTTGAAGTTCGCGGCGAGCGCGTGCCGGCCGTCCTCGCTGGCCAGTGACATCGACGTCGAGCCGTGGATGTCACCGCCGTGGCCCCAGACGACCGTGCCGCAGGACGTCTTGCGGCTGGCGAGGCCGAGCCCGTACCGCTCGTCGGGGCTGTCCTCCCCCTCCGAGACGGTCGTCTTCATCGCGGCGAGCTGCTTCTTCGGCAGGAGCTTGCCGCGCAGCAGGGCCGTGTAGAAGCGGTTCAGGTCCGCGGCGTCGGAGATCATCCCGCCCGACGCGCCCGCCACCGACGGGTTGAGCTCCGTGACGTCGTGGTTCTTGGCGTCCGGGGCGTCGGACAGCTTCGTGTACGCACGGGAACTCGGCTTCGGCATCGAGGAGTCCGTCTCCGGCACCTTGGTGGCGTGCAGGCCGAGCGGCTTGATGATGCGCCGGCGGATCTCGTCCGCGTACGTCTCCCCCGTCACCTTCTCGATGATCATTCCGGCGAGGAGGTAGTTGGTGTTGGAGTAGTTCCAGCCTTCGCCGGGATCGAAGTCCGGCTCGTGGCGCATGGCGATGGCGACCTCCTGCTCGGCGGTCCAGGTGTCGAAGCGGTGCGCGAGGAACTTCTCGCTGAACACCTTGTCCTGGAAGCCCTCGTCGGCCGTCACGTTGAAGATGCCGCTGGTGTGGTTGAGCAGCTGGCGCACCGTGATCCTGTCGCCGTCGTGGCCGTGGCCCTCGACGACGCCCGGCAGCCACCGCCCCACCGTGTCGTCGAGGCTCAGCTCGCCCTCGGCCACCAGCTGGAGCACCACCGTCGAGACGAAGGTCTTGGTGGTGCTGCCGATGCGGTAGCGGTCATGGGCGCCGCGCGGGCTCTGCCGCGCCAGGTCGCCGATGCCCGCGGCCGAGTTCCAGGTGCCGTGCTTGTCCTTGGCCTGCGCGGTCACCCCGGGGGCGTCCTCGTTGACGGCGGCCTCCATCGCCTTCTGCGTCGCCCGGTGCCCCTCCCCGTGCCCGCCACCATAACCGGGCGTCCCCGCGAGCGCCGGCACCGCGAACGCCCCCGCCGTCACCGTCATGGCCACTCCTGCCGCCACGCCCGTCAAGATTCTCTTGCGCGCTGACATGTCTCCCCCTCTGCTCATCACCTACGGACGGCCGGAGGGACTCCCGGGGTCGGTGAGGAGGTTGACCGCGCCACGCGGGTTGGGCGGTTTTCAGCCCTTCCTGAGGATCAGTTCCGTGTTCCGGTCGCCCGGCTCGCCGCCGAGCGCGGGCTTCGCACCTGGGGCGTTGAAGGAAAGTTCGCGGTAGAGCGCCGCGAGTCCGGTCTGGGAGAGGTCGGCGTAATCCGTGCGGTGCGGGGCCGAGGATTCGATGAGCGTGGTGAAGAGGGAGATCGTGCCGTCGTGGTTGTCGCTCAGCTCCACCACGCGGGCCAGCTGCGGGAAGTCGATGTGCGAGGCCGTGGAGATCTCCCAGAGGGATCCGCGCGGCGTCCGGTGCGGGGTGATCGCGTTCTTGTGGCTGTGTCCGTTGACCCAGGCCAGGACGGAACGGTGGCGGGCCAGGAGCGTCACGATCTCGTCGCCCCCGTGCCTGCCCTCGCGCGGGCGGCCCGGGTCCTGGCGCAGATTGCGCATGGTCCCGCTGGTGTGGTGGCTGAAGACGATGACGTACGAACCGCCGCCGTCCTTCTCCTCGTTGGCCTTCAGCTCCCGCTCCAGCCAGTCCAGCTGGGCCGTGCCGAGCGAGCCCTCGTAGTGGCCGCCGGGGTCCGTCGAGTCCAGGCTGATGCCCAGGACGTCCTCGCTGATGCGGAAGGAGTAGTACTGGGTGCCGGAGTCGAGGTTCTCCTGCGTATAGCCGTGACCGGCGGGGCCGTGGCCCTTGTGGGCCGGGTCGAGGTGCGCCTCGACGTACTCGGCGGGGGTGAAGGGCGCGCGGCTCTCGTCCGGGGTGACCGGGCGCATCCGCCGCGCCTCGCTCTTCAGGAGCTCCTTGAAGTGCGCGCCCTTGGGGTCGCGGCCCTTCTTGACGGCCTTCCACAGGGCGGCGCCGCGCGGCTCGTCCAGGGACATCAGCTTCCGCCCGCCGACGGCGAATTCGGAGAAGTACGAGTCTCCGGGTCCCCAGCAGCCGCCGGGCAGCGCGTCGTGGTTGCCGACGGTCGAGTACCAGGGAAGCCCGAGGCCCGGACTGTTGATCTCGCGGAGCGCCGCCTCTAGGAAGCCGTCGACCTGCGGGAAGCCCAGGGCCTTGTCGGAGTCGCGGAGGCGGTCGTCCGGGTGCCAGTACAGCTTCAGGCCGCTGTCCTGGACGCCCTCGTAGCGGCGCGGGTCACCGGTGTTGGGGTTGATGCGCCCGCCGCTCATGGTCGTGAGGAACCAGTCGAGCTCGGAGCGTGAGTTGTTGTCCGTGTTGTCTCCCGTCGTCACCACGCAGTGCAGCGGCGATCCGGTGGCGGGCGCGCCGCGCAGTGCGTTCACCCGCTCGACGAGCGCGACCGCGCCGGCCACCGAGAGGGCCTCCTGCGGGCGCCACGCGCTCGCGGTCTGGGCGCGCAGATACTCGTACCGCAGTGGGTGCTGCACGTCGACCAGGTGCAGGTCGGTGAACTGGACGAACGCGGCGAGCGGGGTGCGCCGCTCCTCGCGGCCCCCCTTGGCCGCGGCGAGGTCGCCCCGGACCACCCGGTCCCAGGCGGGCCCGTCCCCGAGCCGCCGGTAGCCGGACGTGCCGCGCGGGGCGGCGACGGCGGCCAGCGTGGTGCCGCCCAGGTAGGGCATCAGGGGCGCGGCGGGCGCCTGCCGGGAGAGGGCGACGGGGGCGGGTCCGCTGGCGGCGGCGTGGCTGGTGCCGGGCCGCAGGGCGTAGCCGATGCCCGCCGAGAGGGTGACGGCCCCGGTGGTCGCGAGGAAGGCCCGGCGGTCCACGGACGAGGCGGCCCGAGCGGCGGTGTGGGTGGCGGTCTGGGCGGCGGTGGCGACAGAGCGTATGCGCGACATGGCGCGGTCTCCCCGATTGCGAACGCGTCGGCAGTGGTCGCGGGCAGCTCCGCAGTGGGCGAAATTCCCGCTCGTACTGGATCGTTGACATCCGGGATGACCTGCACGTTAACGAGACCGCAACGGCCAACGCCGATCACCGTACGTGGATCATCCGACACCCTGCGCGGCCATGAACCCCTCTCCGGACGGAGAGGAGGCAGTCACTCCACGTTCATCTTCCGGGGAAGGGAAGGCTCCACGGAGGCTCAGGAAGGGCTCAGGAGGGCACGGCCAGGTGGCCGTCGTCGGGGCGGGTCCGCCACAGGTCGAGCCCGATGTCGACGAGCCCCACGCGGTCGAGATCGGTGACGGCGTCCAGCGCGTGCCAGGCCGCGAGATCGGTGGAACCGTCCCGCTCGTGGCGCAGCTCGCCGCCGGTGATGCGCGCCTCGTAGACGATGCGCAGCCCGTGGAAGTCGGCGACGGCGCCGAGCTTGCGCGGATAGCGGCGCCGCAGCGAGTCGATGCCGAGCAGCGCGCCCGGCTCGATCACGTACCCCGTCTCCTCGTCGGCCTCGCGGATCACCGTGTCGTACGGATCCTCCCCGTGGTCCATCCCGCCGCCGGGCAGCGTCCAGCGCTTGCTTCCGTCGCCCGCCACCCAGCGGGCGAGCAGCAGCCGCCCGTCCCGTACGCATACGGCGTAGGCCGCCACCCGGAGCTCTTTGTGCACAGAGTGACGCTAGTCCCCTTACCTGGGATTGGCAGGGGAGTACTCGGGCGGGGACCAGCACCAGCGGCTCGCGCCGAAGGTCTGGACGGCCTCGGTGAGGGTGAAGTGGACCGCGCGGGATCCGTCGTCGCCGTGTTCGGTACGGGCCGTGCCGGTGAGCTGGAGGGTCAGGCCGGTCACCCAGTCGAGGAAGAGCAGGCCGGCGCGGGGGTCGGCGGCGAGGTTGCCCAGGGACAGGAACATGGAGTTTCCGGGGTAGTCCCGCCAGGAGACTTCGTAGGGGGACGAGACCTGGACGAAGCCGGGGTTGCCGCCCCGGTGGCTGGCGTCGGCGCCCTCCGCGTGGACGGTGGCGAGGAAGAAGGTGTCCGCGTCGGCGATGAACTCGCGCTGGTCGCCGGTCAGTTTGACGCCGTGGCGGGGCGCGGCCGGGCGGCCCGGTATGCCGCCGCCCGGCGGGAGTTCCCGCCTCTGGATGTACTTGGGGCAGTTCGCGAAGACCCGGTCGGTCTCGATGGCCAGGCCGCGCGGTGTCGGGCGTGACCTGCCGTTCAGGCGCAGGCGGCGCCGGGTGCGGGGGTCGAGGGCGATGGTGCCCACGGGGGTGTTCTCCCGGGCGAGGACCTGCGTGAGGGGGTCGGCGCGGCGCGGGCCGCCCGCGATCGAGACCTGCCGCGGGCCCGTGGCGCGCACGAAGCCGGGGTCGCCGGTGAGCAGGGAGGCCCAGACCGCGCCCGCCTGGTCCGCGCCGCCGATCACCAGCATGGGCTGGACCTCCAGGAAGGCGGCGGCGACGGGGCGGATGCCCTCACCGATGGCCCGGCCCATGTGGTCGGCGGTCTCCCGCACGCCGACGAGGTCCTGAACGGCGCGGGATCCGTGGTGGTAGGGGCCGTTCGGGGTCATGTCGCTCCTGTCCGGCACTGCGCGCCCGGCTCGGAACCGGTTTCGGCCCGGTTCGGCGCACGCGGCGAAACGATGGTCGACGGCGTCAACGGCGCCGGACATCCGAATAATCCGCTATGCCGCCCGTGACGTATGGCGGGATTACGCCACCCTCTGATCCTCTCCGGACAACTCTCCCCAAACAGCAGTCACTTACGTAAGGCTGAGCGGTCATCCGGTTCCGGATTCCGGACCTTTTCGACCTTTACGTACAGGGATGCTGATGCACAGATCCAGTGCTAGACGCACGACCCGTCTCGCGATAGCCGTCGGCCTGACCGCCGCGCTCTCCGCCGCCGGGCCCATACCCATGGCCCTCGCGGCCGACGGAGACCCCGGGGGCCAGACCACCCCCAAGTCAGCCGGGAAGAAGCTGGGTTCGGCCGACGCCGATCTCCTCGCGGACGCGAAGGCGGACGGCGAGAAGACCGTCACGATGATGGTCGCCACCGCGCCCGGCGCCACCGAGCAGGTCGCCGACCAGCTCGACGCCGTCAAGGGCGGCTCGGTCGGCCGGACGTACGACAAGCTCGGTTACGTTCGCGCCACCGTGCCCACCGCGAAGGCCGGGGCCGCCATCGAGGCGGCCGGGAAGCTGTCGTCCGTGCACGGCATCGACCTGCGGCACGAGATCAAGATCGACGACCCGACGCCCGCCGCGGACCGGGCCAAGGGCGCGAAGCCGGCGGCCGAGGGCACGTACCCGGGGCCCGGCAAGAACACCCCGGCGAAGAACCCGTACAACCCGTCCTTCGAGACGGGCGCCGTCGACTTCGTGAAGAAGCACCCGAAGGCGGACGGCCGCGGCACCACCATCGGCATCCTCGACTCCGGCGTCGACCTGGGTCACCCCGCGCTCCGGAAGACCACCACCGGCGAGCGCAAGATCACCGACTGGGTGACCGCGACCGACCCGATCGTGGACGCGGACGCCACCTGGCGCCGGATGACCAACCCCGTCACGGGACCCGTCTTCACCTGGGACAGCGAGACGTGGAAGGCCCCCGCGGGCTCCTTCCAGGTCAACCGCTTCCGCGAGTCGGCCACCACCGGCGGCGACGCCAAGGGCGACATCAACCGTGACGGCGACACCACCGACAGCTGGGGCGTGCTCTACGACCCGGCCGCCGGAACGGTCCGCGTCGACCTGAACGACAACAAGGACTTCACCGACGACGACGTCCTCAAGCCCTACAAGGACGACCACCAGGTCGCCTACTTCGGCAAGGACGACCCGGCGACCGACGTCGCCGAGCGCGTCCCCTTCGTCGTCGAGATCCGCAAGGACGTGCCGACCGACCCGTACGGCGGCGACTGGGTCGGCAAGAAGGCCGACTTCGTCAACATCGGCGTCATCGAGTCCGAGCACGGCACGCACGTCGCGGGCATCACCGCGGCCAACGGCCTGTTCGGCGGCAAGATGAGCGGCGCCGCCCCCGGCGCCAAGATCGTCTCGTCCCGCGCCTGCACCTGGACCGGCGGCTGCACGAACGTCGCGCTCACCGAGGGCATGATCGACCTCGTGACGAAGCGCGGCGTCGACATCGTGAACATGTCGATCGGCGGCCTCCCGGCGCTGAACGACGGCAACAACGCGCGCGCCCTGCTCTACAAGCGCCTCATCGACGAGTACGGCGTCCAGCTGGTGATCTCCGCGGGCAACTCGGGCCCCGGCGCGAACACCATCGGCGACCCCGGCCTCGCGGACAAGGTCATCTCCGTCGGCGCCTCCATCTCCAAGGAGACCTGGGCCGCCAACTACGGCTCGGCCGTGAAGAAGTCGTACGCGATGATGCCCTTCTCCTCGCGCGGTCCGCGTGAGGACGGCGGCTTCGCGCCGATCATCTCCGCGCCGGGCTCGGCCATCAACACCACACAGACCTGGCTGCCGGGCGCACCGGTCGCCGAGGCGGGCTACACGCTGCCCGCCGGTTACTCGATGCTGCAGGGTACGTCGATGGCGTCCCCGCAGGCCGCGGGCGCGTCGGCGCTTCTCCTCTCCGCCGCCAAGCGCGAGCACGTCGACCTGACCCCGGCGAAGCTGCGTACCGCCCTCACCTCCACCGCGGACCGCATCCGCGGCGAGCAGGCGTACGCGCAGGGCACCGGCCAGATCAACGTGGTCGACGCCTGGAACGCCATCGAGGACGACGCGAAGGCGCACACCTACACGGTGAAGGCCCCGGTCGACACCGCCCTGGAGCAGGAGCTGAAGCTGCCCGGCACCGGCGTCTACGACCGCGAGGGCGGCCTGAAGACCGGCCAGAAGCGGACCTACGACGTCACGGTCACCCGCACCTCGGGCCCGGACCGCTCCGTCCGCCACGAGCTGGACCTGGTCAACAACCACGAGGGCACCTTCAAGCTGCTCGGCGACGGCGACGTGTCGCTGCCGCTGAACAAGCCGGTCACCGTCAAGGTGCAGGCGAAGGCCAAGTCGGCAGGTCTGCACAGCGCGATCCTGACCGTCGACGACGAGCGCTCCGAGGGCATCGACCAGCAGATCATGACGACGGTCGTCGTCTCGACGCCGCTCGCCAAGCCCGCGTACACGTTCTCGGGCTCCGGCGAGGTGCAGCGCAACAGCACCCGGTCGTACTTCGTGACGGTCCCCAAGGGCGCCAAGTCCCTGGAGCTCGCGCTCGGCGGCCTGAAGGACAAGAGCCAGACGCGGTTCATCGCGGTGCACCCGTACGGCGTCCCGGTCGACTCGACGTCGTCGCTGACCTGCTACGCGAACTACGACAACCCGGCCAACACCTGCCGCCCCGACCTGCGTTCGTACCCCGAGCCGCAGGCGGGCGTGTGGGAGGTCGAGGTCGAGTCGCGCAGGACGTCCCCGCTCCTGGACAACTCCTACAAGCTGGACGTCTCCGCACTTGGTGTCGCCTTCGACCCGGCCGTGCAGACGGTGCCGGAGGCGAAGGTCGGTACTCCGGCGCCCGTCTCCTGGAAGGTCACGAACAACTTCGCCGCGGTGGAAGGCAAGTTGAAGGGCGGCCCGCTCGGTTCGGCGAAGGCGGCGAAGCCCACGATCAAGCAGGGTGAGACGCAGACGACGACCGTGGTCGTGCCCCAGGGCGCGGAGCGGCTCGACGTCGCCATCGGTTCGACCGCGGACACCGCGGCGGACCTCGACCTGTCGGTCTCCAAGGACGGGGCCGTCGTGGGTTCGTCGGCGGACGGCGACTCGGAGGAGTCGGTCAGCCTGACCAAGCCCGCGGCGGGCACGTACGAGATCCAGGTGGCCGGTTACTCGATCCCGTCCGGCACGACCGCGTACGACTACCGGGACGTCTTCTTCTCGGGCGCGCTCGGCTCGGTCAAGGTCGACGAGTCGGCGCCGGTGAAGCTGGCGAACGGCGCGTCCGCCCAGGTCTCGGCGGAGGTCGCGGCCGACGCGCCCGCCGCCGACGGCCGCCAGCTGTTCGGTGAGGTGTCGCTCCTGAACGGGCGGGGCACGGTCGCCGGCAACGGCAGCGTGCTCATCGAGAAGGTCACCCCGTAAGACCCTCTCCCCGTGACACCCCTCCGGCCGGGCTGGCTCTCCAGCCCGGCCGGAGGGCTGTTCGGGGTCGGTCCAGGGCCGCTCGGCTCAGCACTTCATGCCCTTTCCCAGCCGCAGCTCCCGCTCGATCCACGCCCGGTCCCTGGCCAGGTCCTTCACTCCCTTGGACCAGATGTCCGGCGACGCCTCCCCCTTCGGGATGCCGATCAAGGCCCTGTCGCCGGGCCGCAGCCGCGGGTCCACGTTCACGTCCATCACGAACGTGACCCGCTTCGCCCCCTGGCTCGGCTTGTAGTAGCGGGTCACGTCCAGGACGATCCGGTCCTGGACTCCGCCGGGGACCGGCTCGACCCGCCGCACCGTTCCCTCGACGATCAGGCGGGCGCAGGCCCCGTACGCCCCGGACTTCTGGTCCCCGGCTTCCGGGGCCGCGTCCTTCGCCGAGCCGGAGCGGGAGTCGGAGCCGGAGTCGGCATCGGCGGAGCTCTTGTTGATGCCGCCCCCGCTCTCCATGCCCCGCCAGAGGACCCCGCCGACCAGCGAGACCGCCGCGGTCGCGGCGGCCACGCCCAGCGCCAGCGTGAGGCGGCGGCGCCGGACCCCCGCGGGCCGGACCGGTAGCGGCATCGGTTTCGGCACGGGCTCGGGACCCGGCTCCGGCTCCGGCTCCGCCAGCCTCCGCCCCGCCGCCCCGATGGCCTCCCGGAGCAGTGCGACGTCCGCCACGGCCGCCGCGTGCTCCGCCGCCAGCTCCGGGTCCCGCCCGGCCGCCTCGGGCAGCGGCTCGTCCATGAGGGCGAGCAGCAGCGCGTCGTCCTCGTACTCGCGCTCGTCCCTGATCACCTCGTCGTCGGCCACCGTCACACCACCTCGCCCTCGTGCAGCCGCGTCCGCAGGACCCGTACCGCCGTATGCAGCCTGCTCTTGACCGTGCCCTCCGGGATGCCCAGCTCGTCGGCTATCGCCCGCACCGGCAGATCGGCGTAGAAGCGCAGGACGACGACCTGCCGCTGGGTGTCCGGCAGCGCGTCGAGGCCCTGGGTCACGGCCATCGAGAGCGCCCGTGACTCCGCCCCGTCCTCGTCCGTCGCCTCCCGCCACAGCACGGCGAGCCGCTCCCCCAGGCGCTCCTGGCGCCTGCGCGCCCGGTGCCAGTCCATGGCGAGGTTCGAGGCGACGACGGCCGCCCACGCCGACACGTCACGCGGTGCCTCGTGCCCGCCCGCCGCCCGCTCCAGGAGCTTGAGCCTGACCTGCTGGACGCCGTCGGGCAGATCGGCGTGCGGCACCCCGCCGAGCGCGAGCACCGCCCGCACCCGGCTCTCCTGGGCCGCGTCGAGCGGGTCGGCCCGTTCCCGCCGGTCCCGTCGGTCCCGTCGCATTCTTCCGCGCAGCAAGACACCCCTCCCGTCCCCGCGTTTCCCCTAGGACGCGGGGAGCGTGCGAAACGTTCGGCCCAGGGCCACGGGAATGTGACATCCCGAACTTCGGACAATGGATTGGACAAGGCGCCCGTGGACAGACGCATCATGGAACCGGCGCGGGCCAAAGCCCGCGCCCATGCACATACGGAGGACATCCCTGTGAAGGTCGGAATCGTCGGAGCCACCGGTCAGGTCGGCACGGTCATGCGCAAGATCCTCGTCGAGCGGGACTTCCCCATCGACGAGCTGCGCCTGTTCGCATCGGCCCGCTCGGCCGGCTCGACCCTCGACGGTGTGACGGTCGAGGACGCCTCCACGGCCGACTACAGCGGCCTCGACATCGTCCTGTTCTCCGCGGGCGGCGCCACCTCGAAGGCGCTGGCCGAGAAGGTCGCGTCGCAGGGCCCCGTCGTGATCGACAACTCCTCGGCCTGGCGGATGGACCCCGAGGTCCCGCTGGTCGTCTCCGAGGTCAACCCGCACGCGATCGCGGACCGCCCCAAGGGCATCATCGCCAACCCGAACTGCACGACGATGGCCGCCATGCCGGTCCTGAAGCCGCTGCACGAGGAGGCCGGGCTGACCGCGCTCGTCGTGGCGACCTACCAGGCCGTGTCCGGCTCGGGCCTCGCCGGTGTCGACGAGCTCTTCGAGCAGGTCAAGAAGGTCGGCGACGACGCCCCGAAGCTCACGCACGACGGCTCGGCCACCGAGTTCCCCGCGTCGAACAAGTACGTCGCGCCGATCGCGTACAACGTCCTGCCGATGGCGGGCTCCATCGTCGACGACGGCCTGAACGAGACCGACGAGGAGCAGAAGCTCCGCAACGAATCCCGCAAGATCCTGGAGATCCCGGCCCTCAAGGTCTCCGGCACCTGCGTCCGCGTACCGGTCTTCACCGGCCACTCGCTGCAGGTCAACGCCCGCTTCGAGCGTCCGCTGAGCGCCGAGCGCGCCACCGAGATCCTCGCGTCGGCCCAGGGCGTCGTCCTCACGGACGTCCCGACCCCGCTGGTCGCCGCGGGCAAGGACGACGCCTTCGTGGGCCGCATCCGGGGCGACGAGACGGCGGAGAACGGCCTGGCCTTCTTCATCTCCGACGACAACCTCCGCAAGGGCGCCGCGCTGAACGCGGTGCAGATCGCGGAGCTGGTGGCGGCCGAGCTCAAGGGCTGAGGCCGAGACCGCGACTGCGGCTTTCCCGCATGCGGGCTTTCTCACATACGGGCTTTCCCGCCTGCGTACGCCGATGGGGGCGGACACCGATGCTCATTCGGTGCCCGCCCCCTTCGCGTACCCCACGACGAGCAGCGCGATCGCCGCGAGGCCGCCCCCGAGCCACAGCACGTCCGCCGTCCCGAAGCCGTCCGCGACCAGGCCGCCGGTCAGCGCGCCCAGGGCGATCGCCGCGTTGAACACCCCGGCGAAGAGCGCGGACGCCGCCTCGCGGGCGTGGGGCGCGGCGGCGAGCACCCAGTGCTGGGTGGAGACCGAGACCCCGCCGTAGGCGAGCCCCCACGCGACCAGGAGCGCCGCCGACGCGAGGAGTGAGCCGCCCGCGGGGCCGAGGAGCAGGACGACGGCGGCAAGGCCCGCGGAGATGACGAGCAGCGCCCGGCGCGGGTCGCGGGCCGCGAGGGCGCCGCCCGCGAAGTTGCCGACGATGCCGGCGATCCCGTACACGAGGAGCAGCCCGCTGATCAGCCCGGCGCCCAGGTCGGGCACGCGTTCCAGGACGGGGCGTACGTAGGTGTAGGCGGCGAAGTGCCCGGTCACCAGAAGCAGCACCACGAGGAGCCCGGCCCGCAGCCGCGCGCCCCGGAGCAGCCCGGGGAACGTGCCGAGCCGTAGCGCCGCCGAAGCGGGCAGCGGCGGAAGCACCGCGGCGAGCAGTCCGGCGACGGCCAGCGCGAACGCCGCCATCACGGCGAACGCCCAGCGCCAGCCGGCGAGTTCACCGAGGAACGTACCCGCGGGGACGCCGAGCACGGACGCCACCGCGATACCGCTGAAGATCACCGTGGTGGCCCGCCCCGCGGACTCCTCGCGCACGAGCCGTACGCCGAGCCCCGCCGCGACGGCCCAGACGCCCCCGATGCAGACCCCCACCAGTACCCGCGCGGCGAGCAGTACGCCGAAGGCGGGCGCGAGCGCGGAGAGGAGGTTGGCGGCGGCGAGCAGGGCCATCAGCACGCACAGCACCGTCCGCCGGTCGGCCCGCCGCACGGCGACCGGCAGGAGCAGGGCGGCGAGCGCCGCGACCACGCCGGGCAGCGTGACGGTCAGGCCCGCGGTCCCGTCGGACACGCCGAGCCCGGCGGAGAGGGAGGTGAGGAGGCCGACCGGCAACATCTCCGTGGTGACGACGGAGAAGGTGGTGGCGGCGACGGTGAGGACGGAGAGCGGCAAGGAGCGCTGCGGCTCCGCGAGTTCAGGGGATGCGTTCGGGGCGGCTTTCATGGGGTCAAGCCTTCGTCGGACACCCTGCCGGGAACAACGGCGAAGATCTCATCCTTGAATGAGCGGGGCTCATGGATCAGGGGGGTGTGCCCGTGCTCGAGATACGGGAGCTGGAGTGCTTCATGGCGCTCGCCGACGAACTGCACTTCGGCCGCGCGGGCGAGCGGCTCTACGTCTCGCAGAGCCGCGTCAGCCAGCTCCTCCGGGACCTGGAACGGCGGATCGGCACACGGCTCGTGGAGCGGTCGAGCCGACGGGTGCGGCTGACTCCGGCGGGCGAGCGCTTCCTGGCCGAACTGCGCCCGGCGTACGAGACGTTGAGCGCCACGGTGGACGCGGCGCGGGAGTCCGCGCGTGGGGTCACGGGGCGGCTTCGGATCGGCTTCCAGGGGACGGCGGACGCGCGGCTCATGGGGGCGATCGCCGATTTCCAGGAGCGGCATCCCGGCTGTGTGACGGAGATCGTGGAGGTGCCGTTCTCCGACCCCTTCGGAGCGGTGCGGCACGGGGACGTGGACACGGCGATCGTGCTGCTGCCCGTTCAGGAGCCGGACCTGGTGCTGGGCCCGCTCTTCTCCCGGCAGCCGCAGACGGTCGCGGTGTCGCTGCGTCATCCCTTCGCGGCCCGTGCGTCGCTGCGGGCGGCCGACCTCGCCGGGACCCCGCTGATCTCCGCGACGGCGCCGGCGCCCGCGTACTGGCGCCTGGCGCAGGCTCCGTCGATGTCGACCTCGGCCTCGGCCACGGCCGCCACCCCGCCCGCCCCTCAGGTGCGCACCCTCCAGGAGGGGCTGACGCTGGTCGCGGCCGGGCGCGGGGCGATGCTGCTGTGCCGCCCCACGGCGGAGTACCACGGGCGCAGCGACGTCACCTTCGTGACGGTGGAGGGGCTGCCGGACTCGGTGCTCGGGATGGTGTGGCGCCGGGACGCGGAGACCGAGCGGGTACGGGAGTTCGCGCGTTCGCTCAGGGGCGCCGGACCTCGAAGTGGAAGCAGCCGTACTCCACGGCCCTGACGTGCACGAGGGCGACCTCCGGGTCGGCGAAGGCCTCCGCGAACGCGGCGTCGAAGCCTTCGGTGGCGGGGCCCGGGATCTCCAGCAGGCGGCCACCGACGATGTGGCCCTGGGCGTTGTAGCGACGCAGGGTGCGCAGGGACCCGGGGCGGGCGAAGGGGTACTCGCCGTCGCCGGGCTCCGGGCCCTCGCAGTCCTGCGCGTGGATGAAGACGGGGCCCTGCTCGTCGTAGGCGCCGGGGGTGGCGCCGGTCTGCGCGGCCCAGCGGCGCAGGGGTGCGTACGAGACGAGGGCGACGCGTTCGCCGGGGGCGACGGGGCGCAGGCAGCAGCGGAGGGGGTCGCCGCCTTCCGCGTCCACGTAGGGCGCGCAGGGCCGTCCGGCGTCGTCCGTGGTGCGGAGTTCTTCGAGGGCGGTGGGGTGGATGGGCAGGGGGGTGTAGGTGGTGGTGGCGGCTGCGGTGGTTGCGTTCATGTGCCGAGCTTCGCGCGTGCGGGTGGATGGGGCTGGCGGCTTTCGGACGTCGCTCTCGCCGACCCCGCCCCTTCCCGACAACCCGCTCGGCGCGGGGGCCCTTCGGCCTCCACCGCCGGCCGGGCCGGGGAGCGAAAAGGCCGCTACCAACATCCCCGCATCCGCCGGTACCCCTCCCCCAGCCCCGCCAGCTCCTCCCCCGTCAGCACGTCCTCCACCCGCACGAACCCCTCCGGCGCGCGCTCGGCGACAGCGCGCAGCACCTCGTCCACCGGCATCGCCCGATTCGCCAGGGCCACGGCATTGGCGGGCCCCCACCTCTGCGCCTCGTAGGCCCGCAGCCCACTCACCCGGTCCACCCCGCCATGGGCCACGCACTGCGCGAGCACCCACGCGTCGAGCACCGCCTCGGAGCCACCGCTGGACCCCACGGGGTACATCGGGTGGGCCGCGTCGCCCAGCAGCGTCACGGGGCCCCTGCCCCACCACGGCAGCGGGTCCCTGTCCACCATCGGGTACTCCAGGATCCGGCCCGTGGAACCCGTCGCGGCAAGGAGCGCGGGCACGTCCAGGTCTCCGATCCGCCAGCCCGAGAAGTGCGGCAGGACATCGGAGAGGCGGCCCGAACGGTTCCAGTCCACCGGCCCCGGCGCCCCGTGGTGGTGCCTGGGGAACCGCACCTCCGCCACCCAGTTGAGCAGCGCGCGCCCCCGCGTCTCCGCCTCCCGCGAGATCGGGTAGACGACGAGCTTCGCGGTCGCGTTGCTGCCCGCGAACGCCATCGTCCGGCCGCCGAGCACCGGGTCCCACTCGGTGACGCCCCGCCACATCCGGATGCCGTTCCACAGCGGCGGCCCCTCCCCGGGATGCAGCCGGGCCCGCACCGCCGAGTACAGCCCGTCGGCCCCGATCAGGGCCCGCACCGGCACCGCGAACTCCCGCCCGCGCCCCACGTCCCGCAGGGTCACCCGCACCGCCCCCGACCCCTCCGGCTCGGCGTACCGCACGAAGGCCGTACCGGTCTGGACGGCGTTCTCGCCGAGCCGGTCGCGCACGGCGTCGAGGAGGATCAGCTGGAGGGCGCCGCGGTGCAGGGAGTACTGCGGCCAGTGGTGGCCCCGGGCACGGCCGAGCAGCTCGCCCCAGATGTGGTTGCCGTGCCGGTCGAAGTGGATGGTCTGGGCGGTCGGCACGGCCGTGGCGGCGAGCTCGGCGCCGAGGCCGAGCTCCGTAAGGACCTGTACGGCGTGCGGGAGGAGGTTGATGCCGACCCCGACGGGCCGCAGCGCGTCCACCGCGTCGACGACCCGGACCCCGATGCCCGCCGCGTGCAGGCTGAGCGCGGCGGTGAGCCCGCCGATCCCGGCGCCCACGACGAGTACGTCGGTCATCGGGCGCACCTCGCGCCACATGATCGGGGTGATCGCGTTGATCGCCGTAATCGCCGTGACGGCGATAATCGCGCTGCCCGTCGCAGTCCCATGAACGCTCCCCCCGGGGCGTGAGTCGACGCGCGGATGCTAGCGGCACGGCAGTCCGCGGACAATGCCGCGTGGTGCCCCTCGGACAATGCCCCGTCACGCGCGCGGACCCACGTGGAAGGATGGCTGGAAACGCCACAAGTCGTACCTGACGTTCCTGAGGAGATGACCGCGTGCCCGGCACCAATCTGACCCGCGAAGAGGCGCAGCAGCGGGCGAAGCTGCTCACCGTTGACTCGTACGAGATCGATCTCGACCTCTCCGGCGCGCAAGAGGGCGGCACCTACCGGTCGGTGACCACGGTGCGCTTCGACTCCGCGGAGGCGGGCGCCGAGACGTTCATCGACCTGGTCGCCCCCGCGGTCCACGAGGCCGTCCTGAACGGGCGCCCGCTGGACGTCGCCGCCGTCTTCCGTGACTCGCGCATCGCCCTGAAGCACCTGGAGGCGGGGCCGAACGAGCTGAAGGTGGTCGCCGACTGCGATTACACCAACACGGGTGAGGGGCTGCACCGGTTCGTCGACCCCGTCGACCAACAGGCCTACCTCTACACGCAGTTCGAGGTCCCGGACGCGCGCCGCGTCTTCGCCTCCTTCGAACAGCCCGATCTCAAGGCGACGTTCCGGTTCACCGTGAAGGCGCCGTCCGGCTGGACGGTCGTCTCGAATTCGCCGACGCCCGAGCCCAGCGGTGACGTCTGGTCCTTCGAGCCCACGCCGCGCATGTCGACGTACATCACGGCACTCATCGTCGGTCCGTATCACTCGGTCCACAGCTCATACGAGGGTCCTGGCGGCCAGTCGGTTCCGCTCGGCATCTATTGCCGTCCCTCGCTGGCCGAGTTCCTCGACTCGGACGCGATCTTCGAGGTGACGCGGCAGGGCTTCGACTGGTTCCAGGAGAAGTTCGACTACGCGTACCCCTTCGCCAAGTACGACCAGCTCTTCGTGCCGGAGTTCAACGCGGGCGCGATGGAGAACGCGGGCGCGGTGACCATCCGCGACCAGTACGTGTTCCGTTCGAAGGTGACGGACGCGGCGTACGAGACGCGCGCGGAGACCATCCTCCACGAGCTGGCCCACATGTGGTTCGGCGACCTGGTGACGATGGAGTGGTGGAACGACCTCTGGCTGAACGAGTCGTTCGCGACGTACACCTCCATCGCCTGCCAGGCGTACGCGGAGAACTCGCGCTGGCCGCACTCCTGGACGACGTTCGCCAACTCCATGAAGACGTGGGCGTACCGCCAGGACCAGCTGCCCTCCACGCACCCGATCATGGCCGACATCCAGGACCTCGACGACGTCCTGGTCAACTTCGACGGCATCACGTACGCCAAGGGCGCGAGCGTCCTGAAGCAGCTGGTCGCGTACGTCGGCACGGACGAGTTCTTCCGGGGCGTGCAGGCGTACTTCAAGGCGCACGCGTTCGGGAACACGCGCCTGTCCGATCTGCTCGGCGCGCTTGAGGAGACCAGCGGGCGCGACCTGAAGACGTGGTCGAAGAAGTGGCTGGAGACGGCCGGAATCAACGTCCTGCGTCCGGTGGTGGACGTCGATACGTCCGGCAGGATCACGTCGTTCGCCGTGAAGCAGGAGGCGCCCGCGCTGCCCGCCGGCGCGAAGGGCGAGCCGACCCTGCGTCCGCACCGGATCGCGATCGGTCTGTACGACCTCGACGACGAGAGCGGCAAGCTGCTGCGCACCGACCGCGTGGAGCTGGACGTGGACGGCGAACTCACCTCGGTGGACGCCCTGGTGGGCCGCGAGCGCCCCGCGGTGATCCTCCTGAACGACGACGACCTGTCGTACGCGAAGGTGCGCATGGACGCGGAGTCGCTCGCCTTCGTGACGGAGCACATCGGCGACTTCGAGGCCTCGCTGCCGCGGGCGCTCTCGTGGGCGTCGGCGTGGGACATGACGCGGGA
Organism: Streptomyces sp. NPDC057302; assembly: GCF_042667685.1. Classification (NCBI taxonomy): domain Bacteria; kingdom Bacillati; phylum Actinomycetota; class Actinomycetes; order Kitasatosporales; family Streptomycetaceae; genus Streptomyces; species Streptomyces sp. NPDC057302. The sequence goes on from NZ_JBHUZJ010000006.1 coordinate 211,047, forward strand.
CGCGGAGCTGCCGACCCGGGAGTACCTCTCGCTGGTCCTGTCCGGCATCGCCAAGGAGTCGGACATCGGGGTCGTGCAGTCGCTGCACCGCCAGGTGAAGATGTCGCTGGAGCTGTACGCGGCGCCCGCCGGGCGCGAGGAGGCGCTGGCCCGCTGGACCGAGGCGACGCTCTCGCACCTTCGGGCGGCGGAGCCGGGCAGCGACCACCAGCTGGCGTGGGCGCGGGCGTTCGCGGCGACGGCCCGCACGGAGGCGCAGCTGACGCTCGTCGAGGAGCTCGTCTCGGGCAAGCAGTCGATCGAGGGCCTCGCGGTGGACACCGAGTTGCGCTGGGCCTTCGTGCACCGGCTCGCGGCGATGGGGCGGCTCGACGAGGCCGGCATCACGGCGGAGCTCGACCGCGACAAGACGGCCGCGGGCGAGCGGCACGCCGCTTCGGCGCGGGCGGCGCGGCCCACTCCGGAGGCGAAGGCGGAGGCCTGGGCCTCGGTCGTGGAGTCCGACCAGCTCCCGAACGCGATCCAGGAGGCCGTGATCGGCGGCTTCGTCCAGACCGAGCAGCGCGAACTGCTCGCTCCGTACGCGGAGAAGTTCTTCGCGGCGGTCAAGGGCGCGTGGGACGCGCGCTCGCACGAGATGGCGCAGCAGATCGTGGTGGGCCTGTACCCGTCGCTCCAGGTGTCCCGGGCGACCCTGGACGCGACGGACGCGTGGCTGGCCTCGGCGGCTCCCTCGGCGGCCCTGCGCCGCCTGATCACGGAGTCCAGGGCGGGCGTCGAGCGGGCCCTGCGGGCGCAGGCGGCGGACGTCTGATCCGCCTGCCGTAGCCGCAAAAAGCCCAGAGGCCCTGACGGGTGACCGTCAGGGCCTCTGGGCTTTGCGCTGGTTGGCGAGGTAGCGGGCCTTCTTCTGGCGATTGCCGCACGTGTTCATGTCGCACCATTTGCGGGTGCGGCTCTGGCTGCCGTCGAAGAAGGCGGCCCGGCAGGACGGTGACGCGCACAGGGCCAGCTTTCCGTCCCGCTCGCCCGCGATGACGCTGATCGCGTCGGCGGCGATCACGCTGAGCGCGTCCTCCACGCGGGATTCCGGGCCGAGCCGCCACCGCCGCTCGCCCTCGGGCGTCAGGATCGCCGCGGCCCGGCCCTGAGCGCTGAAGTCATTGATGACGTGGACGGCGGACGCGGGCAGCGCCTCCTGGAGCGCGGCCGCCGTCGCGGCGGCGTGGATCGCCTCCCTCAGCTCCCGGGCGAGGTCGAGCTGAGCAGCGGTGCAGGAGTCCACGGCCAGGCCGTACACCGCCAGCCAGTCGACGAGCCGGTGCGGAACGGGGATGCGCTCCACGGCGTCGCCGTGCCGCTCCGACAGGGTCCCCGTGAAGCTGGTCGCCAGCACCGTACCGAGGCGGAAGTCAGGGAACGCAGCACACATGGAACCACCTTAGCCGGTTGCAGCCCGGCTCGGAGAACTGCTAGAACCGTCTTAGCCGGTTCTTCGACGGGTCGTAGCCGGTTCCGCGACGGCCAGGAGGTCTCATGCCCCGCCCCACCAGCGACGTACAAGCCTTTGAAGCCCGCGCGACCGACGCCGATCTCGACGATCTGCGCGCCCGGCTGGCCGCGGCGCGGCTGCCGGAGGCCGAGACGGTCCCTCGCGCCGCGTCCGGGCATCGCCGATGGGAACAGGGCGTTCCGCTCGCCGACCTCGTCGATCTCGTGGACTACTGGCGCACCGGGTACGACTGGCGGTCGTTCGAGGCGCGCCTCGACCGGATCGGCCAGTTCCGCACGACCATCGACGATCTGGGAATCCACTTCCTGCACCGCCGGTCCCCGCGCGCGGACGCCACTCCGCTGGTCCTGACGCACGGCTGGCCGGGCAGCATCGCCGAATTCACCGATGTGGTGGACGCGTTGGCGGATCCGAAAGACGCGGACGCGCCCGCGTTCCACGTCGTGGTCCCGTCGCTACCGGGCTTCGGCTACAGCGACAAACCGGCCACCACCGGGTGGGGAACGGAAAAGATCGCCGCCGCCTGGGTGGAACTGATGGGCAGGCTCGGCTACGGCAAGTTCGTGGCCCACGGTGGCGACTGGGGAGGCAATATCACCACGGTCCTCGCCGGCCGGTACCCGGCGCACGTCCTGGGCATCCACACGTTGTTCGCGCAGGCGCCGCCCGGACTGACGACGGACGGGCTTACGGCGGCCGAGCGCGAATGGACCGAGGATACGCGCGACTTCTGGAGCCACCGCGCGGCGTACGCGAAGCAGCAGGCGACCCGGCCGCAGACCATCGGCTACTCGCTCGTCGACTCACCGGTCGGGCTTCTCGCCTGGATCCTCGACAAGTTCGCCGAGTGGTCGGACACCGAGGACAGTCCGTTCGAGACGATCTCCCGGGACAGCGTTCTTGACGACGTCACCCTGTACTGGCTGACGCGGACCGGGGCGTCGGCGGCCCGCATCTACTACGAGAGCCACAACTCACTCGACCCCGAACTGCGGGTCGACGTCCCGTCGGCGATCAGCATGTATCCCCGCGACATCGAGAAGTCTCCGCGCCCGTGGGCGCAGGAGCGGTACCGACAGATCGTCCGGTGGAACGCGCCCGACAACGGGGGACACTTCCCGTCGCTGGAGGTTCCCGAGTACTTCGTCAGGGATCTGCGAGAGGGTCTGGCGGCGGTGCTGGCCGCCCATCGGTGAGAGCGGGCCGCCCATCGGTGAGAGCGGGGCGGCTCCGGGGCGGCCCGGTCTACGGCAGGTCCGCCGCCCCCCGCGTGGCGACCGCCCCGCGGAGCGCCGAGAGGACCCTGCTGACCGCCGCTCCCCCCGCCGCCCCGCGGCGGACCGCCGCCACCACGTGCCGCCGCGGCCTGTCCTGGGTCAGGGAGCGCATCACCACCCCGTCACGGCGGACCGCCGCCATCCGCGGGACCAGGGCGACCCCCATCCCCGCCTCCACCATCGCCAGGATCGCCGTCCAGCCGGAGGCGGAATGCGCCTGCTCAGGGGTGAAACCGGCCCCTTCGCACGCCGCCCGCGTGATCTCCGACCAGGGGCCGCTGCCCCCGAAGATCCACGGCTCCCCGGCCAGGTCGGACAGGCGCAGCCCCTCCACCGCCGCGAGCTCGTGGTCCCCCGGAAGCGCCACGTCCAGCGGATCCGCCAGGAGTGACTCCCGTGTGAAGCGCGTGTCCGCGTCCGCCGGGGCGGGCGCCGTCACCGCAAGGGAGAGCGCCACGTCCACCTCCCCCGCGGCAAGGAGCTCGTACGCCTCCGCCGCCTCCACCTCTCGGACCCGCACCGAGATCCCCGGCGCCGCCGCCCTCAGCTCCCGCACCGCGGGGACCACCAGCGCGGGCACCGCGGTCGAGAAGGCGCCGACCCGCACCTCGCCCGCCTCGCCCTGCGCGTAGGCCGCCAACTCCGCGTCGGCCAGCTCCAGTTGGGCGAACACCGCCTCCGCGTGCCGCAGGACGAGATGCGCCGCGTCCGTCAGGCGCACCCGCCGTCCGTGCGCCTCCAGGAGCGGCACGCCCAGCTGCTTCGCGAGGTTGGACAGCTGCTGGGACACCGCCGACGGCGTCATCCGCAGCGCCTGCGCCGTCGCCGTGACCGTGCCCCGCTCGCTCAACGTCCGCAGGATCTGCAGCTTCTTGATGTCCCACTCGCTCATGGAGTCAACGTACCGACTGGTCAGGAGTGGTGTTCCCACCGGACGCCCCCCTTACTTCGTGCGCGCCGAGCCGAGGACGACGCCGCCCAGGATCAGCCCCATGCACAGCACCTGGAGCCACCCCATCGCCTCGCCGAGCACCGCGAAGGAGAGCAGGGCCACGCACACCGGCTGGAGGTAGTAGATGACCCCGGCGCGGGCGGCGCCGATGATCGAGATCGCCTTGTTCCAGGCGAAGAAGGCGATCGCGGAGGAGACGACACCGACGTACAGGAGCGGGGAGACCGTCCCGGCGGTGGGCTCGAAGCCGCCCTGCACGACGAGGCTGACCACGAACACCGGGAGCAGCATCAGCGCGCCCAGCGTGAACGTCGCGAAGAGGAACGGCAGTCCGCCGATCTCCGCGGGCTTGCGCTTGAGCAGCGCGCTGTACGAGCCGAAGGAGACAGCCCCCGCGATCACCCACAGGTCACCCACCGCGAAGTCCATGGAGAGCGATCCCCCGGACACCAGGACCAGGACGCCCGCACAGGCGATCAGCATGCCGGTCACCCGGCGCGCGCCGAGCTTCGCGCCGCCGAGCCGCTCGTACACCGCCATCAGGACCGGCGACGCGGCCATGATCATGCCCATGTTGCCCGCGGTGGTGGTGACGCCCGCCTGGTTGACCAGGGTGTTGTAGATGGTGACGCCGAGGAGGGCGGCCAGGAGCAGAAAGCGCAGGTGCTTGCGGAGCAGGGCCCGCTGCCGCCACGTCTGGCGTGCGGCGAACGGCGCCACCGCCGCGATCGCGATGATCCACCGCCAGAACGCGTGCTGGATGGGCGGCACGCTGTCGGCCAGGGCGCGCGAGGTGACGAAGCTGCCCGACCAGACGACCGTGGCGAGCGCCGCGAGAGCGAGGCCGAGGCCGATGGGGCGCGCGGCCCGCTGCGCCTTGCCCGCCGCCGACGTGCTGGTCCGCGTCGGCTCGGTGTGCAGGGGGGTCGTCCGGTCCAGGACAGTCACTGATATCCCTTGTCTCTCTCCCGGTCGTCCCGGGAAAACACGAACCCCGCCGAGGTGGGCACCACCCGGCGGGGATCTCTTGGCTGATCTCTTGGTTGGCTGCGGGACTACCGTCGCACCCCCGCACCCATCAGGTCCATCGAATCTTTTCGAGACTTCTTTGAAGGCAAACTGAACAGTCGGGCTCGCGTCGTTCTATGCGGCACCCCACTCCCCCAGCGCCGCCCGAATCTCCCCCGCGTCCGCCTCCTCCGCCGCCCACGCCACGTACCCGTCGGGCCGGACCAGGACGGTCGTACGCCGGTCGCTCGCCCAGTGCCTCGCGACCGCACGCCCCGCGTCGTACTCGGCGCCCACCGGTGCGATCAGCACGAACTCGCCCTCGCGCAGGGCCTCGTAGAGCCGGCCCTCCTTGAGCGCGACGTCCGGGGTGCGGCGTCCGGTCAGGCGGTGGGCGCCCTTCGGGGCGGGGTAGCTGTAGCCGATGCCGGTGATCTGGCCGATCGCCTTCTCGCGGACCGGGCGCACGGCGTTGACGAAGGACGCGAACACCGCGCGCGCCGCGATCGTCCACGGGCGCTTGGCCATCGCGAGCCGCACGATCCCCCCGCTGCTGCGCAGGACCGCCTTGCCGATGGGGTGCCGCTCGGACTGGTAGGTGTCCAACAGGCCTTCCGAGGCGCGGCCGTTGACCGTGGCCGCCAGCTTCCAGCTCAGGTTCACGGCGTCCTGGAGGCCGGTGTTCATGCCCTGGCCGCCCGCCGGGGTGTGGACGTGCGCGGCGTCCCCGGCGAGGAAGACCCTGCCCACCCGGTAGGCGGGCGCCTGGCGCTCGTCGCTGTGGAAGCGGGACATCCAGCGGGCGTCGTGCATGCCGTAGTCGCGGCCGAGCGCGAGCCGGGTGATCTCCTTGACCTCTTCGAGGTCGAGAGGCTCGCTGTCGGGGACGTTGTGGGCGCGGTTCCAGCCGATCACGCGGTAGTAGCCGTCGGCGAAGGGCGCGATGAAGGCGAACGCGTCACCGGCGGCGTTCACGGTGAGGACCGACGCGGGCTTCTCGGCCAGCTTCACGTCGGCGAGGACGAGCGAGCGGATGGCGGACTTCCCGGGGAAGGGCAGGCCGATGGCCTTGCGGACCGGGCTGTGCAGCCCGTCGGCGCCGACGACGTACGCGGCCCGTCGCGTGCTCGATTCCCCTCCTGGGCCCCGGACTTGGAGCGTCACGCCGTCCGCGTCCTGGGTGAGTCCGGTGACCTCGCTCTCGTAGCGGAAGTCGACGCCCGCCTCGACCGCCCGCCGTTCGAGGACGCGCTCCACCTCGTACTGCGGCAGGACCAGCAGGTGGTTGTAGCGCGAGGGCAGCTTGTCGAGGCCCACGTCGAGGCGGGCGAAGAGGCGCAGCCGGTCGAGCGTCCTGCCCTTGGCCTCCAGTTCGTCGGCGAGGCCGCGCGCGTCGAGCTGTTCGAGGGTGCGGGCGTGCAGCACCAGGGCGCGCGAGAGGTTGCTGATTCCGTGCGGCCGCTTCTCGAGCAGGGTGACGGGGACGCCCGCGGCGGCCAGGTCCCCGGCGAGCAGCAGTCCGGTGGGGCCGCAGCCGACGACGATCACTGCGGGGTCCGGGGTGGCGTTCGAGTCCTGGGTTCCGTTCATGGCGGCTGCCTCCTAGGGCCAACAACTGTTGGTCAACGCTTGTTGGCTAACGTAGGACCGCCGTCATGGACTGTCAACACGTGTTGGCCTACGATTGTTGGCATGAACGAAAGCCCACCCGATCCAGCGACGTCGCATGTTGCCGAAGCACCCCCGGCACCACCCCGCCGCTCCGACGCGACCCGCGGCGCGATCATCGCCGCCGCCCGCGAGCGGTTCGCCGCCGACGGCTATGAGCGGGCCACCATCCGCGCCATCGCCAAGGACGCGCGGATCGACCCGTCCATGGTGATGCGCTACTACGGCAACAAGGAAGGCCTGTTCGCCGCGGCCTGCGCCATCGATCTGCGGCTGCCCGATCTCACCGCGGTGCCGCGCGAGGACGTCGGGCGCGCCCTGGTGACGCACTTCCTCGACGTCTGGGAGAAGGACGAGGTCCTGACCGCGATGCTCCGCGTCGGCATCACCAACGCGGCGGGCGCCGAACGCATGCAGGGCATCTTCAAGGACCAACTGCTGCCGGTCGCGCGCCGCGTCTGCCCCGATCCCGCCGACGCCCCGGCGCGGGCCGGGCTCTGCGCCTCGCAGATCCTCGGCGTGGCGCTGACCCGCTACGTCCTGCGGTTTCCGCCGGTGGTCGCGCTGTCCGGCGAGGAGCTCGCGGACTGGGCAGGACCGACGGTCCAGCGGTATCTGACGGCCGAGCGGCCGTGACACGCGTAGGGGCTCTTCGTCGACGTACACACGCGTGGTGTGTACGTCG
>NZ_JBHUZJ010000007.1:0-199067 GCF_042667685.1 Streptomyces sp. NPDC057302
ACACCCTCGACGATCCGCACGAGCTGCGGGGCGTCCGTGTCGCGCGGCGGCATGAAATCGGTCACGCGAACCGTGCCGCGTGGGGTGTCCCACTCCGATTCGAGCACAAGTGAATCGCCGCGATAGGTGCGGCGGGCAGCCGTGGGTGGCTGCGCCTCCGATGCGTACGCGGGCCCGAGGCGCCAGAAGCCGTGCTCCTCCGTGCCCAACATGCCTGCGAAAACGGCGTGGGAGTCGAAGCGGGGCAGGCACAGCCAGTCGACTGTGCCGTCCCGGCAGACCAGGGCGGCGGTCTGCATGTCTCCGATGAGCGCGTAGTCCTCGATGAGGCGACAGCGGTTCACGTGCGGTCCTCCTGGCGGTCAGTCAGCTGGTAGGTCCGCCACCGCGGCCGTGTTGCGGGTCTGCCGGCATGCGTACCGGTGGCGGGCGGCGCATCGCGGGGGAGACAGCGGTAGGCGAGGCGTGTGGCTCCGCTGTCGGTATCGGGGTGCCAGAGGCGCTGGCGGCGCCGGACCTCATAACCCGCACGCGTCAGAATCCGCTCCAGATGGGCGACGCCCCGCTTCCAGTGCTCCATGGCGCCAAGCGGTGCCGCGGACATGCCAGGCACGCGTTGGTAGGCAGGATCAGGAATCCACGTCGCCAGTACGCACTCGGTCGTTCCGGGAGGCCACAGGTTCTCCTCGACATCCCGCACGACGCACGCTCCCGGGCTCTGCGGCTCGTCTTCGCGCCGCCGATGGCTGTACAAGGGCGGGTCAGCCCTTTCGAGAGCGACGTAAAGCCTCCACAGGGTGGTCATGCCCTGGGCTTTGAAGTTCGGGCGCACCGGCTGTGCATGGCGCAGCGCGTCAGGTGTGCGGGGGGCCGGTGTGATACCCGGCGGGAGCCGGTAGACGACCAGGTCGGCGCCCCCGTGCAAGTCCGGCATCTTCGGCACGCCCCACTCCTCGACGACGAAGCCGACGTTCGCCAGTACCTCGGCGCACGCATCCAGCCGGGTGGACCAGTGCTTCACCGCTCCGTGCGGAATGCGGCCGCTCAGGTCATCGCGGCGGAACAGAGGGTCAGGGAAGAAGCAGACGACCACCGCGAGGTCCGCATCCTCGGGCCACAGTTCCTCGGCCAGAGACTGGGCACGGAACCAGCCCCACCCATCGGGGATGTCCCGGGGGACTTTCGCGAAGTCCATGTGAGGCCCACCGAGTCGGAGCCGTGACAAATGCCAGTTGACGAAATCGACTCCGGATGGGATGGGGTGCGTGCGGTCGTACCACGGAGCCGTGCTCACTGGGCCGCCTCCTTGTGCAGGAACCCGTCCACTCCCGGCAGGCAACCCGCCAGAAGACGTGCGAAAGCCGGTGGGTTGCCGCACGCAGGGGTAGGTGGCCTCATCATGGCGTCACCAGCGCGGCCGGCTCAGGCCGGTGCGGGGCGACGATCTGGCCGTCAGGGAGCAGCTCACCGGTGTCGAACGTCGGAACGCCGGTGCACAGCGAGCCCCGTTCCGGGTGGCTCGCGAGCGGGAGAGCGGCTTCCCGGTCGGGGGAGCCGAGGGCGGGGTACGGCGGCTTGTGCGGACACATCGTTGTGGCCTATCTCGAAAGTTGGGGTCGGACGGAACATGCGTCGGGGCGACTGGGGTGAGCGGTGGACAGGCGTGGCCGGCCACCGCTCACAACCTGCGCGATGGCGGCGGCCGGGGCGCCTCCCGTACGGGAGTCACCGCTTCCTCCCGCGGTGTGCCTCGAGGCGTCCGTGTGGGGGCACGGAGTTCACGATGCTGGAGGAAGCCCGTCCTGAGGGGTTAGGTACGTGGGGGAGGGATCAGGCTGTCGGGCGCCTCACGTTCGACCAGGTGCACGGCCTGGAGGAGGGCCTGGCCCAGACGAGCCAGGTTCTGGGCTCGTGCGGCGGCGCGGTGCCGCTCGGGGGGCGCCCCGTACGTGAGCCGCCCGCGCGCTTCACTAAGCGTCGCCTGCACGCGCCGGCACACATCGGAGTCCTGCGGCATCCGTTCAACAGCGGCCTGCAGGACGTCACTGAGCAGCGAAGCCTGCTCACGGATGCCCTCGATCACGCCCAGGGTGTGATCCACCTCCGGTACGTCCTCCGGGCTGCGGAGATCCCACGCAAGGGTCTGCTCGACGAGTTGTCGCAGCTGCGTCGTTTCCGGAGTTCCGTGGAAGTTTCGCTCTTCGCTGTGATCAGACACGGCACACCGCCCGTCTGTCGGCCTGCATCGACTGCGGGGCGACGTGCCGCAGATGCGTCCGAGCCTGTCCCAGGAGGTCATACAGGCCTTGTGGGTCGGTGGTCGCATAGACGCGGGGCTCAGGCGGGACGAGCCAGAACCGTCGGCCCTGACAGACGCCCTCGGGTCCCTGGGTGGAGCACTGCAGCGATCGCCCTCGGCCACACTGAAACTCGGAGTGCGGGGCACGCCACCAGGAGACTGTCCCGTCCGTGACCGGCACGAGCAGTCGTTGGTGGGTGGTGCAGCACAGGAGCGGCCCGACCGGCCTTCCGTTATCGATCATCACGTCGAGTGCGGCCATGCCCAGGCCCCAGCTGAGGCGGACGATATCCACCTGGCGCGGTACCAGATCAGGCAGCGGTGATTCGCTGCTGCTCACCCGCCAGCTGTGGCGGGTGCTCAGTAAGGGCATCATCAACTCTCCAATCAGGACAGTGGTTTCCGAGGACGGGCGGGAGCGGCGGATGGCTTTGTCCGCGGCAGGGGCGGTCGGGTCCATGCGGTGGGGGTGGGCGGCCGCCGCCCATACCTGACTGGGCGGCGGCCCGTCGGCCGCTGCACGCCTCGCCCGACTTGCAAGGGGTGCGACGGCGCTGCTCCCCTTCGATCGGTCACCGCCTGGACGACGCGCCGCCGGGCGCGTTGTCGGCGGACTCGAAGGGGGATTTGGGCCGGCCGTCTGCTCCCCCACAGAGCACGGCCGGGACGCCGGTAGGCGTCACCTCCCTCGGTGCAATGGAGTCTCGGTGTCCGCCCGCGTGGACGGTCCGATGACCCCGAAGGGAGGCCCCAAGTAGGGGTTCACCTGCTGTGTGTAGGCGGGCTGTGCCCGGCAGCGATGACATTGGCGTCGGCGCGGGGCATCCCCGCCAAAGGGGCCGTGGTGAGCGGTACTTGAGTGAGGGCCGAGGCAGCAACGGTCATCGCGGCCCACCTTCCCGCGCGACGGAGAGCTGGCAGCACACCTGGAGGAACCGGCGCTCGTCGAGGGCTACCAACCGCTGCATCGGCTGTAACCGCATTGGCCTCAAGCGCCTGACCTGCCGGAGACCCGAAGGCTCCGACTCCGACGCCCGGGGACCGGGGCCTTCTTGGCGCCCGGACAGAGACGCCACCGACTCCTTAGCCGTCTGGGCCAGCTTCCCGGCTTTCGTCATCGCCACGGAGGGCCGTACCACCTCATGACCTCCTGACTGCGTAGAAGCAGGCCCACGTGGTCTTGCCATCGTCCTTGACGCCCCATACGTCACAGAAGGCATCGACGAGGTACAGGCCACGGCCGTGCACGTCCTCGACGTCCCGGAGAACCGGGGCCAGCAGAGGTGCAGTTGTGCTCTCGTCGGTGACCTCAATGAGTAGACCCGGGTACATCTGCCGCATCGTCACGTGGACGGACCCTTCGCCATGCACGACGGCGTTCGTCACTAGTTCGGAAAGAACGAGCGGCACGTTCTCCACCAGCCAGGGATCCAGATCCCACTCATGCATCTGATCGGCGACGGCGTGCCGTATCTCAGCTACGCGAGCGGGTTCCGGAGCGATGGTGCGATCAAAGCTGTCCGACGGTTGCGGCATCGGCTTCGTACCTTCAGCAGCAACGGCTGCGACGGAGCTCATCGGGTACCTCCCGGGTGGGCGGTGTGGGGACCGGGAGACCAGAGGCCTGACCGGGAGTCGAAAGAGTCCTCGGCGTACTAGCCACGTGCAACTGTCGCTTGTCGCAAAACCGCGACCACAGCCTCACCTGAGTCGCAAATTTGTGACTTCAGTCCGAGCAAGTTGCAAATTCTTACCCTCGGTCATACCTCAGTCACTACGCTGGGCTACAAGAGCGGCAGAGGGGAGATGTGGTGGGGGAACAAGGGGTTAAGCACGGTCCCTCTTGCGCGGGGCGTCAGCGCATGGCTGCTGCGCAGCGAGGGCTGCCGCTTGAGCAACTCGTCATCGGGATCAGCCAGTGCTGTTCAGTGAGCAAGCTCAGGGCCCACCGGCTGGCGCGCGGCTGGACACTTCGTGAAGCGGTCGATCGGTTGCAGGAGCTCGGTCGGAGTCTCGACCCGAACGCCCCGAGTCCGGACGTGGTGCAGCTGAGCCACTGGGAGAAGGGCCGCGAACCACGTATTGCTGCCCTGCAGTTGTTGGCTCGGCTGTACGAATGTGACCTGGCAGGTCTCGGATTTGCGCCAGATGGGCAGGGATCCCCGGCTCTTCCTCAAGGGGCGCTCACTGGGGCAGGCCGGGAAACGCCGGGGTTCGAGCCGGAGCGCACAGAATTACCGGCAACCGACTCCTTAGCGAATCGTGAGGCCGCCGTGCGGCGGACTGTGAACCGAACTCTGGCCGCAACCACAGTAAGTCCTCAACAACTGGACGAGCTCGACGAATACCTGCTGTTGCTCCGCCAACAATACGTCTACACGCCTCCCGAAACGATGCTAGTCGACCTGCTCGATCAATTGGACGAGGTGAGAGCACTCGCTGACGAACGGCAACCAGCCGGCGTGCAGGTGCGCATCTCCGAGCAAATCGCGATGCTGGCCACACTCTCAGCCGACTCGCTGATGAAACTGGGGCGGCTCTCCAGCTCGCGCGCTTGGTATGCCACCGCACGCACTGCGGCCGACGACAGCGGCAACTCCGAGCTGAGGGCACGCGTTAGGGCTCAAGCCGCCATGCTGCCGTACTACTACGGTCCGATCGATACCGCTGTGCGGCTCGCCGCCTCAGCCCGCATGCTGTGCCGGGGCCGCCCCACCGCAACCAGCGCCTTCGCTTCCGCAGCTGAAGCTCGCGCTCTCGCGCAGCAAGGCGATACGCAAGGCGCCGAAGCAGCGATCCGACTCGCACTGACGACCTTTGAACGTTGCGAAACGGGACCCGAGAACGACGCTTTCGCCTTTCCTCTACGGCGCCTCCTCCTTTACCTGAGCGGCGCATACACAGCAATGGGACACACGAGCCAAGCACGAAAGGTGCAGGCGGAGGCACTGGCGTTGTACCCCTCGCGCACAGGCATCGACCCAGCACTTCTCCACCTGGAGGCAGCGATCTGCCTCGCACGCGAGCGAAGCTCGACGGAGGCCTGCCAACTCGCCTCCACCACCTACTTAAGGGTGCACCCCGCCATGCGCACTCACATTCTGGAAGAACGCGCACGCCAGGTCATCCAGATCCTCCCACCTGCGGCGCAACGCGGCAGAGCGGCGAAAGAACTCGACCAGATCCTCGCGCTGCCTCCCGCGCAAGGATGACAGGCCGGTGCCTCGTCGGCCAGCCTTGCCCTCATGACGGCACCCACACCGATCCACGGCGGCTTCGACGAAGCCGAGCTGCACCACGTTCTCGATCAGGCCTGCCTGGCCGCAGGACTGGACCCGACCGGCGCACGACTGCTCCGAGGCCACACTAATGCGGTAATACTCCTCGAAAAATCACCAGTCGTTGTGAAAATCGCCCGCCGCGGATCAAACATCAGTGACGTTCAGCGCACCGTTCGATTCGTCCAAATCCTCATGGAAAACGAATTCCCAACGGTTCCCCTGCACCCCATACCTGAACAGCCTGCCGTCATCAATGAGCATGCCGTGACGTTCTGGGTCTACCTTCCGCAACCCGCTCGCCCAGTCATGGCGGCACAGCTGGCCAAACCCCTGCATGCCCTGCACAACTTCCCGCTTCCTTCATTCCCCGTCAAACGTCACGACAATATCCGCGCAATCCGCAAGTCCTTGTCGGCCACCACCTCTCTACCTGAAGGTGTTATCACCTACCTCAAACAGCGTGCTGACCGGCTCGAGATGGAACTGGCGGGCGTGCACTTCGAGTTGACGGAAGGCATCTTGCAAGGAGATCCGCAACACCGGAACGCCCTCCATGACAGAGGGCGCGTTGTTTTGTGCGACTGGGACACCTTCTCGCTTGGGCAGCCAGAATGGGACCTTGTGACAGTGGAAGTGCACTGCCGACGATTCGGATACGGCACCGACCACTACCAGAAGTTCGCAGAGGAATATGGGTATGACATCACCAAATCCCCGGGGTTCCGCACCTTGCGTGACGTCCGTGAACTTCGAATGATTACCACCAATGCCAGGAAGGCGATACACTCACCTGGAAGCCTCACAGAGGTGGAACGCCGGATTCATGGACTGCGGCACGAGAACGATCAGCTCCAGTGGAACATTCTGTGAAGCCCCTGTACGTGCTGCTGTGAGTGACTGGGGTTCTTCCTGCCGCAACTGCTGAAGTGTGGCTTCCCTCGTACGAAGGTGCTCGGGTGGCTCAGGACGGCAGGATGAGACAGTCCCAGGCATCGGCAGGTCTGGCGGGGAGCAGGTTGACGTACTCGGCCAGCGCGAGCGCGGTGCCTACCCGCCCAGTGAGGAAGCCGCGGGGCCTGGGGACTGGAGTATGGGCCACCGTGGCGTCAACGGCGTGCTTCGCAAGGCGGTGTTGGAAGAGACGGTGGGCGGCTTGGAGGATCCCGCTGCTGCCGCGGCAGCGGGCGGAGCCTCGGTGTCCCAGGCGTCCGGTTTCCGCCTGCTAAGCCGCCCACACAGGGGGAAGGATTCATACTCATCGGCCGATGAGGAGGGGCGGTATCCGTGATCGCGGGCAGCAGTACTGATTCGGCGCTCAAGCGGGCCAGGGGGAGCGCGGAACAAAACGCTGGAGGAGGCCGCCGATGAGCTGAACGCGATCGCCTCGGGCCGACCGCAGGCGGGGAACGCGGGCGACCCGCACGCCGTGCACCTGCCGCGCGGCGTCGCGACGAGCCGGATGGCGAGGCGGACCGATGTGTCGCATCACTGACAGGAGTGCCGACGGGCACGCCTACAACGCGGACGCCAAGAAGTTCAACTTTTCATCCAAACGCCGGACTCCTGCTCAAGACCTTCTACGCCAAGAACAGGATGCTCGCCGACACCGACGATGACGCCTTCCTCGTAAAGATCACATCCTGATGGCAAGGGGGCGGCCAGCGCAGACCAGCCGCCCCTTGACCTCGGGTCAGCCAGCGGGGAAGAACTGCACCGGGTGGAGCTCGATCCCGGCGACCGGCTCCGGTGACTCCCGCAGCTCAGCGAGCTCGGCACAGCCAGTGCAGTGCGCCCGAACCCGCCACGGGCCCCTACTGCCGAGCTCAATCAGGTCATCGGTACGTCCCAACGAGGGCGCCCCTACGGCGATATCACCACTCACCGACTCAAACCCCACCTCGCCCCGCACATCCTCCGCGGGCGGGTCCCCGTCCCAGACCTGCACCGTCACCGCCGCCATGTGCGTGTGGCCCGCGCTGCAGAGATCGACGCGACCGGGAAACGCGGTCACGAACACACCGGCGTTGAAGGCATCGGGAAACTCGACCGGCAGGTCCGCGTCCCAGGACTCTTGGAACGTGAACGCGAAGGAGTCCACGAACACAGCCAGTCGCTGCTCCTGGACCAGCTCAGCCACGGAGGTCGCTCCCATCCGAACGTCCCGAACAAGGACCACGATCGTATCGCCGGGCCTCGCTCGCGGTGCCAAGCCAAGAAGCCTGTTTGATCCCCACATACACCTGTGACAGGGCGTGACTTGAGGGGCAACAGGTGCGGAGGCAATCCATGGGCCGCCCGGGAGGCCCGACTTGCCGGTCTCATCCTGCGAAGCTTGTCTCATCCCAAGACGTGCGCCGATGCCCTCTCTGTGCAGCCGGGACGTACCCGAAATCGACACGCATGAGGCCTGGGACGAGTTAAGGGTGCACCGCGGTGCAGGGCTGCGTGATCTGATCGGTGAGCTGCTCCACCTGTGAGCCGCCCGACGGACCACCCACCAAGCCCAAAGGAATTGCGTATGAGTGACCTGTCAGCCCGCACCGATCACAGCAGTGCCCCCGACCCTCTGGGCAGCGTGTACCTGCGGCTGGTCGCCGAGGAATCGATACCCCAAGAAGCACGAGGGCAGTTCAGCTACCTGCAACCTCTGGCCACGGACCTCCTGAAGGGCATCGCCCTGGATACCCCTGACAACGTTCGCGTTCTCGACGATCGCGACGTGGCCCTCGTGGAGTGGGGCACCCTCGCGGCTGCTGCTCGCAGGAACTTGCTCAGTGCGCCGGTCAACTACGACACCGCCGAGCTCCCCGGTGGCGCGATCCTTCACATACTTGGCCACCCGGAGTCCGTGTTCGCGGCCAGCAAGGTGCTCGCCTTCGAAGAGGCGGTGCGGGCCGCCGGCGGCCCGCAGATACCGGACGAGGGCGTGCTGCTCGTCGTCCCGAATCGACACAACCTTGTGTTCTATCCGCTCGCCGACCAGCACGTGGCCGAGGCCGCCAACGGGTTGGCCCAGTTCGGGCAGGGAGCCTACGAGGATGGCCCCGGACGCCTCTCTCCCCGGGTGTTCTGGTGGCGCGCCGGCGTCCTGACGTCGATCACCCGCTTTGACCAGGAGAGCCGGACGATGAGGATCTCTCCGCCCGAGGAACTCATGACGACCATGCGTCGCCTGGCCGGTATGGCCGACTGAGGCGCACCTGAACACGTAGGTGCAGCATGGCGGCGCGGATGTGCTCCGCCGCGATCTGGGCCGCATAGCACTCTGGTCGAATTGTCTGTGGTCTCAGCCGATCGGGTTCAGCGGCAGAGCGCCACCATGGAATCGTCGAAGCCGGGGAACTCTCGTGTGGCCTGGTCGATCACGGTGGTCGCTGGCGCACGGTGGTCCGGTGCGAATCGTTCCGCGACGTCTGCCAACTGGTGATTGGCGTGTGCGACCCAGCCAGGTTCGGGGGCGTATGGCGTGGCTGCTCCCCGTGGGCCGAAACCGTCCGCCAGCAGCCACAGGAAGGCGCCTAGGTTGCGGGCGACAACGCCGGTTTCACCTTCGGAGCCGAGAATGATGACAGGTTGCTCGACCAGTGCCCGGTCGGGGCGGATCAGCCAGAAGGCGACGGATCCGCCGGTCCCGTCCTGAACGAACACGCGAAAGCCGTCGCCTTCCAGCTCGCGGTTGCCGGTCCACGATCGCAACCAGTCGGTTGTCTCATCGGTCGGCAGGAAGGCGCCCAAGGGCTCGAAGTCGACGCCGTCCTCTCCGATGCAGTCGACCCGGACGGCCATGGCGGCGGCAAGCGGAGCAGGGGACTGTCGGTCCTCGTTTGGTATCACGCGGAGAGACTAGTAGTGACTGATCGGGTTTGTATCGACGTGTCCCTGTACGGGAGAGCCTGCGGGCGCACACGCCGAAGTACGTCCCGCGCGGCGGCTCGAGATTTGAGATCCTCAGCGAGGGCAGGTGAAGGCCCCGGCCTGCGTATTCGGAACGGGAGATCCACCGCGCTCTAGCCAGCGGTCGACCCAGGTGGGCACGGAGCGGGCAAGCTGCTGCTGGGCGGCGTAGGCTGCTGGGCGGTCCTCCTGGATCCGCCTAAGTTTGTCTCCGCGCCGGTGGATGGCCCGAACCTCCAGCACGCCGGGCCGCTCCGCCGGTCCGCCGGTGACGATGGTGCACTGGTCGCTGTATCCAGGCGGCAGATGGCAGTTGCAGCGCTCGTTCAAGGGAGAGAGCGGCAGGCCCCAGCCGGGAGCCGCGAGCAGCGCCGACAACCGCCGGTGGCTGGTAGCGCCGTAGCCCTCGGCGAACTCGGGGTCGATGATCCACCGTTCACCGCCGTTCACGTGGTGGCCGAGCCAGCCGGTCACGTACAGCGGCACCCCCAGGGTGCGGATCAGGCCAACTCGACGCAGCAGCCCGCTGGTCAGCCAGGCCGACGCAGCGGTGGCGCCCGGCCGCCGGTAGGGGCGCTCGGCCGCGTGCAACCGGGTTGGCAGGTTGCGGTGGCATGGCGTCATGCCGTAGGTGCTCATCTGCTGATCCTTGGCACTTACTGCGCGCAGCCACTCCTCGGGATCCAGACCCAGCAGGATGACGGAGGCGGACGTGTCGAGCACACGCAGCACCACCTGCCCGTCCTCGACGTGGGTACGGGCCCCGGGCACCCCCTTGATTTCGCTGTACTCATCGGCGCGTGGCAGCAGCACCTCGGCCAGGTCCAGGGCCTGGCTCTCGTCCGGGTCGCGCTGTTCGGCTGCGTCGGCCTCGAATCGGATCAGGAGGCCGTCAGGGCGCGGGTCGACGTATTCGATGCCCCACGGGTACAGAGTGGTGATCTGGCGCCAGGCCAGCGCGGCCATCACCCGTGCCTCCAGAAGCAGTTGGTCGGCGTCTGGCTGCGGGATCAACAGGGAGCCGGGCGCGGCGACCTCGACCCGGCGCCGAGCGGACTGCCAGGGCAGACCGGTGTACAGACGCAGCAGTTCGGCGCGACGCTCGACGGCGGTTGACTTCACGACTCGGAGCTCCTTAACACCGCGGGGCCGTCCCGACACAGCGCGCGCAGCAGAGAGCCACGAGGAACATTCGAACCATGCGCGGTGCCAGCCGAGTTGGCTTCTCCACGGCGTGCTCGATGTCGGGTCGAGCACGGGGTAGGGACCCCGCCGGGCCCACCGCTGCGGATTCGACCACATCGACTCGGGGTGGGCCCTGGCCGTCGAGGTGACACGCCGCCGTGTCACCTGAACGGTCACATGTCGATCTTCGCCACGGGTCACTAGGCACACCGAGCCGCAGCCTACGGCTTGCGCCACTCCATGTCCGGCGGTCCGGGCTCCATAGCCGCGACGCCGGCCTTGAGACTCTGCATGAACCACTCGATCCCGGTGGCGTCCGGATAGGCCGCCGCGGCCCAGGCGCCCGTCATCACGACCCCCGGCGCCGAGAGGGTCTCCCACACCACGACCCACGCTTCACGTTCGTGTGGTACGGGCCGCGGTACCACCGCCTGGCGGGGAACCATGGCACCGAGCTCGTCATGCAGCTCCCCAGCCCGGATGGGGAGAAAGTGCTGGCCCTCCGTGGCGACGCGGTACATAAAGTGCGCTCTCACGTCAGCACCCGGAGCAGGGGCGGGACGCCGGTGGTGCCGCAACGGCGGGGCTGTGGTCACGGCGTGAAATGAACGTGCGGCGTGAGCCGTGTCGCGGGCCGCTGCCTCGTCTCCTTCGTGCAGCAGGCGCGCGACCGAGCCCAAGAGCGGCCCGAGCGGGTCGTGATCCAGCAGGAAGGTCACTCTCTCGGTGGTGTCAGCTGCGGGTGCCTGCCGCGGAATCACGCCCCGCCGGTCGGCTGCCAGTCCGTCCAGGACCTGTTGCCACCGTGGTGGCGTGCAGGGCCCCGAGCCCGCATAGCCGTTGAGGAGTTCACCGGCGGCGCATACCTCGATGCCGTCGAGAGGGGCGGCGAAGTTCACGGGCAAGCTCTCCTTTGGGTCAGGGGTGATCGGGCGGTCGTGGTCACGGTACCGAGACCGAACGGGGCTGGCTGCGCTGCCGATCAACTCTCCTAGCGTGCCGATCGGACTCCCATCTCGCGCCCGCACGGAGGAGATCGCCCTTACCCACCCCCACCGAAGCGCCCGCCGACCGCGCGGCCCCAGCCCGGCCATGCATCGCCCACCGCGCGCATCCCGGCGACCTCGACGCAGTGAACCTCATGCACAACCGCTGCTCCCTTGAAACCCGTTACGCCCGGTACGCGACCCCCCGCCGCGGCATCACGCCGCGCGAGTGGTCCCGCCTGGTCCACCCGGCAGCTGGCACCACCTGGCTCGCCGTAGCCCCGGCCGAACCCGCCACCACCATTGCCCTCGCGCACCTGCTCAAGACCCGGACCCCGGCACCTATGAGTTGGCCGTCATGGTCGAAGACGCCTGGCAGGGCCAGGGCATCGGCAGCTACCTCACCCACTACGCCCTGCACACTGCAGCAGGGCTCCCCGACTGCGACACCGCCACCGCGATGTACGGCACATCCAACCGACGCGCGACCGCCATCGTCACAAGCCTCAACGCCGCGCTACCCACCCCGGAGAGCAGCATCCTCCACGTCACACTGCCACTGCCCGTTCGGAGCAGGCCATGACCCGCAAGACCCACCGGCTCCGAGGCTGTGAGTGCCCGCGACCAGTTACGAACGGCCGGGCGCGGCACATTCGCGCTCCCGTGTCGGTCACGGCTGCCAAACTGCAACCAACTCCACCGCAGAGGTGGTTGACCTGATCGCCGACGAGAGGACCGATGCGTGACGGCCGACTGGGACGCACGGGACTGGACATGCCCCACGTGCGCGGCGTCGCGCATGAAGGCGTGCACCACGAAGGACGGCCGCCCCCGGCCCACGCACCTTGCCCGCCGCCTCACCTCGATCCTGCTGCAGTTCGCCGTACGCCGCGGCCGCGGCCAACCGCCCGCCGAACGCGCCCAAATCGTTTGGTCCCTCAGCACGGCCCAGAAGTCGGACACCTCCGCCCGCGAGGGCTACCTGTGGCACCAGGCCGCCGCCGAGCTGTTCCTGTGGGACCAGGTGGTGGCCGAGGCCGGCAAGCACGCGGCGGCCGCGGTCGAGGACCACCTCGACGGCGACGAACTTCGCGACGCAGCCCGGCAGGCCGCACACCGCATCACCCAGGCACGAGACCTCCTGCACGAATGGCACGGCGAGCGCGCGGAGTATCCGCTCGACGAGGAACTCCTGGCGCGCGTGCTGCGCCCCGCGCCGAGCCTGCTCGCCCGGGCCCGGCGCCGCGGCGACCTTCAGCGGCTTGAAGCCGACCTCGCGCGCAGGCCCGTGCACCTCGACCGACCGGGCGGCACCTGGGCAGCGACGTGGCACAGCGACGGCACCCTGACCGCGCACCGCGACGACGGCCCTTGTGCGCGCGGCTGGAGCGCCACCCCAGACGCCGCCGAGCAAGCCCTGCAGTCGTTCGAGACCACCAGCCGCCACCGCCCACAGATCACTTTGACCTTGCACGGCGAACGACCCGAAGCCCCCGCCGCAGGCAGCGACTCACCCGGCATCGATCAGGGGGAGATCCTGCGCGCCTTCGATGCCGACCGCACCGCGCTCGACGCCACCATCGCCGCCATCACTCAGCTCCAGCGGGCCTGGCCCGAGGACGAGATCGGCGATCGGGTGCGCGCGGCCACCACCCAGCTCCAGGCCAGTGCGCCACAGTCGCCGCATTGCAACCTCTACAACCGCCAGCAGGAGCACGACTGGGCAGCCACCGAGAGCGCCGCCTGGGTGCGCACCGACGCCATCGTGCAAGCCATCGACGAGGTATGGGGAGACTTCGACCGGTCCGAGGCCTCGCGCGGCCCTAGCTGGATACCCCGCGCCACCCGCGAACTGCTCACCACTACGCCCGAGCAGCTCGCCGCATTTCTCCGCTACCACCTTGCCGAGGAACCCGCAGTTTCTCTCCGAGTCATCAACGGACCGGCCGGACCGCTCTACAACGTCTCCATGGGCGGCGCCCATCGAACCCACCTTTTCCGTATCCTGGGCCTGCCCTGGATGATCGCGAAGCTCTA
This sequence comes from Streptomyces sp. NPDC057302, assembly GCF_042667685.1. Lineage (NCBI taxonomy): Bacteria > Bacillati > Actinomycetota > Actinomycetes > Kitasatosporales > Streptomycetaceae > Streptomyces > Streptomyces sp. NPDC057302. The sequence continues at coordinate 13,683 of NZ_JBHUZJ010000007.1, forward strand.
CGCGCACATCCCACCCCGCCGGTTCGAGGTCGCTTCCGTCATCGACACCGCCAAGGGCATGACCGAGATCGAGCGCGTCGGGCGCGGCTGGCACACCCTGCTTGAGCGCGGTCTCCTCCACGGCCGCATCCACTACGAAGGCGCGTTCGCCGTGCTCGACCTCGACCACGCCCCCGCGCCGTGGCTGCTCGGCGACGCCGCCCTCGCCAGTGCCTACAACACGGCGTACGAGCGCGTGTACCCCGGCGCGCTGCCCGAACTGGGCATCCCCGCCGCCGCCTTGACCGGCCGCGAAGCCTGGGAGCGGTGGCTGTATGGCTGACGGCTACCAGTAACGCGGCATGGACCGTCGGCGTATGTGCGTGACTGGCCGCGATGGAAACGCCCGGCTGTGTGTCAGAGGCACCGGATAGGGTTCTGGGCACCAGATCAATACCCCACGCCTGGCGTCGCGCGCGAGCCATTGCCGGGTAGCAGGGCCGCGGAAGATGAGTGCGGCTACTCAGGCCCGGGAGCTGTCCATGACCGACGATGAAGATCACCATTGTCGAGTCCGGGAGACCGAACATGCTCAGTCGCCTCGCCGATACCCTGGTTCCCGCCGTCGGCCGACTCACCGTCACCACGGACCCGGACGCCGAACTCGCACCCGGCAGCATCATCACGGCGAACCACACCTCATTGGCGGACCCCGTCACCGTGCTGGCCGCACTGCACCGTCTCGGAGCCCGTCCACTCGTCATGGCGGCCGCCGGGCTCTGGCGTGTCCCATTGCTCGGCCGCGCGCTCGCCCGCGAGGGGCACATCCCCGTCCACCGCCGTGACCGACGCGCGGCAAGCGCACTGGACGCTGCCGCCGAGGCTTTGGAGCAGGGCCGCCTGGTCCTGATCTACGCCGAGGGCGGCCTTCCGCACCGTTCAGACGCCGAGGAAGCGGCGCCCGGCAACTTCCGCAGCGGCTTGGCCCGCCTTGCCAGGCGCACCGGGGCTCCGGTGGTGCCCGTGGGGCAGGCCGGCGCGCGCCGGATCACCTCGGGAAGCGTGACCAAACAGCTCTCGGGACTGCTCACGGCTCCGCTGCGGCGTCCGGAACTGCACGTGCATGTGGGAGCACCACTCACCTTGACTGGTGAGGGTGTTGTCCGGACAGAGCGAGCTCGCACTGCAGTGACGGCTGCCTGGCGCATGGCTGCAGCGGCGCTCGGTGAACCCGCCGCGCTCGCCGGGTAGGGCCCGTGTGGCGGCTGGGCCGGCAGGGTCCCGGAACAGGTCGGCGTCTCTCCGAGAGCTCAGCGCTCTACATGTGCTCCGACCTTCAGGAGTGATCAGTATGGCGAGGCAGCGAAGGAAGATCAGTGGGCTGGAGGTCTGGGCGAGCGCGGTGTAGCCGCGCGGGATGGCGCCATCGGCCAGCGGTGTCACGGGCCACATCGACGCCGACCTCCACCACCAATTCCGTTTGTACGAGCGTGACTTGAAGGGCCTTCTTGGTTCCCCACCCGGCGGAGAACGACCAGCCCGTCCATGGGTGCCCCTTGGCGGCGGGGGCCAGCAGGCCGTTCAGCGCGCCGCTGGCTGACTGGGTGAGCTGGGTGGTCCGCCCGGTGTACTGCAGGCGCCCGTTCGTGTCGTACTGGCCGAGCAGCAGACTGGCCGGAGCGGAAGGGGATCCGGTGATCGCCCCGACGATTGCTTCGGTGGTGTCGCGGACCTTGTACTTCTGCCAGCCGCGGACCTGGGGGCGGTAGGGGGCGTCCAGCTTCTTGAAAAGGACGCCTTCAATGCCGACCGATGCCCAGGTCAGCCACTCCCTCACGCCGTCCGGGTCGGTGGTCGACGGGCTCAGCGCCCACGGCGCCGACAGTTGATGTTCGCCGAACAGCGACTCCAACGCCGTCCGCCGACGGCTGTAGGGCCACGCTGTGGTGTCAGTGCCAGACAGCCGCAGCACGTCGAAGGCGACGAAGTGCGCAGGCCAGTGGACAGCGGCCTGCGCTGCCCCGGCTCCCCGCCGGTGCAGCCGGTTCTGCAACCGTTCAAAGGCGAGCCGGTCCGCCTCCCACACGATCAACTCGCCATCCAGCGCAGTCGCATCAGGCAGCTGTTCGGTCCCGGCTACCACCTCCGGGAACGCCGCCGCCATGGAAGTGCCGCGCCTGGAGCGCAGCACCACGCGGCCGTTATCTACGGAAATGCCAGCCCGGAATCCGTCCCACTTGGGCTCGGCGGCCCACCCTGGCCGCAGAACAGGGCTGGCCACCGGCTCGGCAAGCATCGTCTCAGGCAGCATCCACGTCACACCTGCATGCCTTCCACCCACCCCATGACAGGCATCGGGAATCCGGCGGATCGTGGCCATCTGTGTCATGGCACACCCATACGGAGTCCTGGCATCGCGCTCACCTGCCGATAGGATCCTGCGGGCGACGGGTAAGCGTGTGGGTATAGCGGTGGCGGAGGTCGGGCCCGTCGGATCGGCGTCCTTGTCTGGCAATGAGTTCTCCTTGCCGGTCTGGGGCAGGGCAAGTTTCCAGCCGGGGTAGATCGCCGCCGCCCCCGCTGTCCCCGCCGCTCGGCTTGCTGCCAGGGCGGGGTGCATCCTGCTCGTCTTCGCCGCCACCCCCGTGGGCGCTCATGTCGCAGTCCGGCACGAGGTCGGGGCAGGCCACCCCTCCGCTCAGCTTGTCGCCCTCCGGCGGAAGCGGTGCCGGCTGTCAGCCTCAGTTGGATAGGCGCCACCACGGCGGCAGCCGCGAGGAGAGCCCCGTGGCCTGATCGTGGAAGCGCACCGTCCGGCACACCCGGCAGCTGCCCGGGTCTACTCAGCGAGGCGCGTGCGTGCGCGGTCTCCAGAGCCGGAGCCGAGCTCGTCCGGCCGTGCGCCTGGTGTCTGCTGCGCTCGCGGGCAAGGGGCCGACCCGACCCTTCATACATGGGTGATCATGCCGGTGATGAACCACACCGCCCAGACGAGCGGAATGATAGCGACGTACGCCAACGGCCTTTGGTGAACGGGCTTTCCTCCCTGGAGGCGGGTGGCGCCCGGTGCGGTCGGCCCGGGCGGCGGTAGCGCGGTGAGCTTGCGGCTGGCGAAGAGGTTCCAGACCAGGGTGAACGGGCTGAAGAAGACCAGGGAGAACGGGGACCACCAGCCCTGCCAGAGCGTCGTAGCCGTCAACTCGCGTACGGCAGCCGTCCCGCAGGGGCGGCAGAACGGGCCGTCGACCTTGTGGAAGCGCATCATCAGCAGCAGTCCCTGGTGCGCGCGGACCGCGACTTGGGCCGCGGGTTGCGCACCGCAGAGGCGGCAGGCCGAGGTGCCGGGGTGTGCAGGGACGTGCGCCGCGCCCGGGGAGCCCGGGGCCGCGTACGCGGAATCGAAGTGGGTGGGCTGCGGGGCCGGAGTGGCCATCAGAAGATCTCCCGGATGGATGGGGCGACGGCATGAGCTGTGAGGGGTACTGAAGCGGTCTCCGCAGATCTGCCTGCCGGTGGATGGAAGGGACTGGTGAGCCAGCTGCCGCTCCCTGGCGTCAGCCGGGTGGCAACCGGCTCGGTGTCCGGGTCGGTGACGGGCTCGGCGAACGGTGTGGAGCTCGGTTGCGGGGCCGACAGGGCGCGCCGAGGAGGCTCGGCGGCGGCGTGTGCGAAGTGCGGTCGCAGTGAGTTCGGCGAAGTGAGCGGTGCCGGACGCGGCGGCCGCACGACGCGGGCCCGGCTGCCACCGGTGCTGTTCCGGTAGCGGGGTGGGACAGCAGGGCACCGTGGTGCGGAGACGGTCGTCATGCTCGGTCCTTGGTCAGTCGGCGCAGCAGGGCGGCGAGCACGCCCTGGTCGTTGGGGGTGATGCGGATCAAAGCGTGGGCGACGGCGAAGCCCGGGCCGCCGGGGCGGATGTCGCGACTGGAGTGGAGCCAGGCTGCGGCAGCGTTTGCGAGGTGGTGGCGGTACTGCGCCGGGGGGCCACCCAGGCGGTGGATGGCGATGGCGGCCTCGGTGGACAGAAGGGTTCCGGTCGTGTGGTCATGGTTCATCAAGGCGAAGTACGCCTGCAGTTCGACGCCCATCGCAGCGTAGGGGTGGTCGCGGCCGTGCTGAGCGGCAAGGTGCTGGGTGGCGCGGTGGGCTGCCCGCTGCGCGGCGCGCCAGTGTCCCGCGCGGTGGGCTGCGCGCACCGGCGCCAGGAGGCCGGTGTCTTCCGGGATACCTTGGGTCCAGAGGGGATCGGTGGTCGTGGTGTCAGCGGGCGGCATCGGGACAGCATGCGTCGTGCCGTCGACGGCGATGTGGTGGTGCTCGACGTGGCCGTCGGGCTGGACGATGCTCAAGCGGATCGGCCGGCCCCGGCGGGCTGCCGCAGCGCGAAGAGGGCTGCACACGCCGTCGATGAGCGCCTCAGGCGGCTGAGGGCCTTCGTGTAGGAGGCCCTGGGCGTGGATGCCGCCGCCCGGCAGGATGATGATCGTCTCGTGGACGTCGGCGGTGAGTGACTGGTCCAGGGGCATCGCAGTCTCCCTTGGTCGCGGCGAGTTGGGCGGACTGGATGTCAGCGGGAGTCGACCATGGCGTACTCGTAGTCGAGGATCTCGGGCTTGCCGCGGAGAGGGAGGTGAACGACCGTCTCGCCCTGGAAGCTGTCGACCACGACCGAGCGGGGAGTCTTGTTGTAGACCGCCTCGGACTTTCCCGGGGTTATCTGCAGACCCGAGGTCTTCACCAGGCTCTCTTGCTTGTGCGCCAGCGGGGCAATCACCAGGACGCCGCTGCGGGTGGTCAGGGTGTAGGTCTTCTGGTGCAGCGGTGTGATCGGGAAGAAGTTCACCGTGGCCCTGGGCCCGAGGGAGTCGCCACGCTCCTTGTGGGTGGCGAGGATACTTTTCGCGTTCTTGTTGCTCTGCGACAGCTCTTTTCCGTCCTTCATGCCGCCGCTGGCGAAGAGGTCTTCGACGGCATCGGTGACGCCTGCGGGCGCCATCTGGCCGACGGGGGTGTCGACATCGGCGGTGGCGGCCAGACCGTCCTGAGTCGCCGGCTCCGGAAGCGCCTTCTGCGGGAAGAGCGAGGCGACCTTCTTCCAGGAACCGTCGGTATCGGCGGACTTCTCAAAGATCATGAATGTGCGGTTCTTGCCGGTGGTGAAGGCCTGGGCCGCGAACCAGTTGCCCTTGGGCGGGATGTAGAAGGAGCGCTTGGTGTAGTAGAACGGTTCGCTGAGTCGCTTCTTCCCCTTCGCGCTGCGGGTGCTGAACTGCTCGTAGTCGGCCTTGCTGCGCGCGTACAACTGGCCGGCTTCAACCGTGGCCAGGACGGACGGGTCCCGGGTCTTGTTCGCCTTGTTGTTGACCTCCTGATAATGGGTCAGGATCTTGTCAGCCTCGGCACGATCTACCACGCCCTGTGACGGCGCGCTGGCGGGCGGAGCGGTGACCGAGCTGTCCTGAGCAGTCGTGTCGTCACTGGCACAGCCGCTCAGTGTCACAGCGGTGGCTCCGGCCAGCAGCAGCGCCACGCCCAGGTCCGGGCGGCAGCGTGCGATGAGGGTAGGGATCATGATCAGATTCCTTCAGTGTTGATGTGCCGAAATGCACCAGCACGCGGCGTAGTTGGCGCCCGCGCGGAGTTCCATGCGGTGGCGTGGAGGCAGTGCACGCCGTGGGCAAGGCCGCGAGCGAGCATCCGGTACCGAGGCGGCGGGGCGCAGCCCACGGCGCCGGATACTGAGTACCGCGGCCCTACTTTCCGGCGGCGTCGAACTTCCAGATGTGCGGGGTACCGCCGTCCTCCTTCTCGGCCCACTGCACCTCGAGCGCCTTTGCTCCCTTGGGGACCAGGTAGGTCTCGCACAGGACATGACTCTCCCCCGACTTCCACCCCTCGATGTCCAGGGGGTCTTCACAGCCCGGGCCGTCCTCCGGCGCTCCGATGACCAGCGCTCCGCGCCGCCCGTCAGCGAAGACCCGAGTGGGGTCGGCCGCATCCGAGGTCCCGGTGAGCGCGGGCCCGGCCTTGTGCGTGAACTTCAGGTACGCCGTGGCGGGCACCATGCCCTCGGCCTGCTCTGGGTCCTGGACCATCTTCTTCGTGTCGGCCTCTGTACCGACCTCGATCTTCTGGGCGGCGACGTCGTAGGTGACCGCGTCGTCGTCCTCCTTGACCTTGCCGGTGACGCTCTGGCCCGCCGTCAGGTATCGGTCCTTGTCCGGCGCGGACTGTGTTGGGGAGGCGGCCTTCTCCGTCTTGGACGAGCCGTCGTTCTTCCCGTCGCTCCCGTTGCAGGCCGTCAGCGCGGCCAGGGCCAGGGCGATCACGGGAGCGGCGTGCAGCATGTTCTTCTTCATCAGGCCTTCTCTAGGTGGGGGCCCGGGCAAAGGTGCCCAGGCCGGTTTCCTCGGGTTCACGCCGCGGCGGCGGGGTCCGGGGCTGGCGGCTCATGGCCGCGGGCGTGGGGCTGATCAGTGAACCGGGGCCGGTTCGAGTACGGACTTGCCGCGGTAGGGAACTCCGGCGCCGGTGCGGCGACGGGACGGGCCGGGCAGTCGGAGGACGGCTTTGCGCAGGAGGTCGAACTCGTTGCCACTCGCCGGTGCCATGACGCGGATCCCAGCGATGCGCCCGCGGATCGCGCCGTCGAAGGTCCGGACGGCGATGCCGTGGGCCTCCAGGCGTTCAGCTGCCGTTTCGGGCTCTTGCAGATGCACGAAGCGGTAGTGGATGCCCGACGGGACGACAGCGCTGCCGAACCGTTCCGTCAGGATCTGCTCCAGCTGCTGTGCGTCGCGACGGATACGCGGCAGCGTCCGCCGGGCCCACGGCTGGTCAACGAGGGCGGCCGTCGCGACGGTGATGTCCAGCAATGACAACGGCCAGGCAGGCAGGTGGAGTTGGACCGCACGGTGCAGTGCAGCGTTGCGGGTCCACATGATGCCGGCCCGCGTCCCCGTAATCCCGTAGGTCTTGCCTGTCGAGGCAAGGACGACGAGATTGTCCGCATCCGCTCCGGCCAGACTCAGACCCGGCCCCTGGAAGTCGATGTACTCCTCGTCGACCACGAGGGTGCACTGCGGGTATCGGTGTACTGCTTCGAGGAGATCGGTGCTGTCGGTGTACAGGCCCAGGGGGTTGTTGGGGTTGCTCAGGACGACGTACCGGTGATGGGCCATCGCCTGGTGAAGGCGTTCGAGCCGGTGCGCTGGGCTGTCGTGCCGCTCGGTGGGCGGATAGAACGTGGCGAAGCCGAAGCGCCGCATCGTCTCCGTGTACTCCGGCGTGAGCAGCGCGACGTCCTCACTGTGCAGGTGTCTGGCGAGGAGCAGCAGGAACTCTGTGACTCCGCGCCCGCACAGCAGCTGCGGCTGCTCGGCACCGAGATGCGCGGCGTAGGCCGCCAGGTAGATCTCGTGCGCCCCGTACGGCGGCGGGCCCAGTTCACGATGGCGGTGCGTGGCGAAGTCGACCAAGGCCTGCACAGCGCTCTGCGGCGGGCCAAGCCGGTTGGAGCAGACACTCAGATCGAGGGTGATCCGGCGGCCGGTGTGAGTGAGGTCCCCGCCTTGGCGGGTGTCGCGGGGCGGGTTGCTCAGTTGGTCGGTCATCGGTGTCTCCAGTCAGATGCCGAGGCGGGGCTCGGGGGTGCAGAGCGATGCCGGGATGTCATGCGGGGCCTCCGTGCAGACCGAGGTACTCGGCGGCTCTGATCACCTGGTGGTCGCCATTGATGCCGCGTCTGTAGTGGGCGACGAGGAGGAGCCAGCAGGGCCGTACGAGCAGAGCGGCGTTGTGGTCGACGGCTTTTGAGGGAGCCACGCAAAGAGCCCGGCCAAGGCTCCAGCGGTCCAGCTAGGGGGTGGGTGTCAGATACTTGCTCGCTATCCACCCCTTCTTGCCCTTGTTCGGCCCAGTGAGGACCTTTCCGTAGGACCACTTCCAGTTCTTGTTGCAGTACTCCCGGGACTTGCTTCCCTTACCCACCACGCCGCGCGCGGCGTAGCCGGTGCCGGGGCCGGTGCGCAGCTTGACCGTGGCGGTCGCCTTCTCCTTCAGCGGCCACTGCCAGGTCCAGTCGCAGGCAGAGGACCCCACAGAAGGAGCCTTCGCTGCCCTTGCGCTGACCCCCCAGCCGCTGTCTGCGGTGGCTGGGGTGGCGGCAACGGTGAGAAGGCCGGCGATGGCTGCGGCGGGCAGGGCGAACCTGATCTTGGGCATACGTATTTCCTCCCTTGTGGGTGTGTATTGATCTGGCCGTCGTGCGTGCGCGGGGTAGGCGGGCCGGTTCCTCTGGTGTTCCTCGTACGACAAGGCCCGGCTCGCGGTGGCGGTGTGGACTTGGCCCCGGGGCTGCGGACTCATGCGGCGCCCCGGTACAGGCCGAGGTACTCGGCGGCTCTGATGACCTGGTGGTCCTGGTTGATGGCGCGGCTGTCGTCGGCGACGAGGAGGAGTCGGCCCGCGATCTGCCCCGCGTGCACGGGGGTGTCGGCGTGCAGTTCCGTGGTGGCGGCCACGGTCGGCAGATTGGTGATGGTGCGCAGCAGGGCGGGGTCCAGGACGCCGTCGCGCTCCGGCAGCAGTGCGACCTTGGTGACGTGGGCGTGGCGCTGTTGGGGAGCCTGGTGACGCTGAACGCTGGTGAGCAGCAGGACCGTGTCGCGGATGGGGTCATGGCCGGTGGCCCGGCGCAGCACGTCGGAGGCGAAGTCGGCGTAGGGGGCGGTGCGCAGCGACAGCAGGGCCGGCCCGCGGTCGGGGATGAAGGTGACGGTGGCGTAGGCGGGGCCGTAGCGCACGCCAAGGGTGTCGAGCGCCCGCATCGTGTAGAGGGCCAGGGCGCGGGCCAGCAGTCCGCGATGGCTCAACAGGTCGGCTCGGCAGGTCTGCTGGCCCGGCGTGCGGGTTTCGGACCAGATGGCGGTGATGATGTGGTCGGTGCTGCCGCCGGGGCCAGGCCCGGTCAGGGTGTGGATCCGGAATTGGGTGCCGGTGAGGTGTTCGCGCAGCACGAGGGGCTGGCTGGTGCAGGACTGAAGGCGGCGCCAGGCGTGGGTGATGTCGTCGGCGGTGCGGCAGAAGTGGCCGGGGTGCGGGTGGGCGGGGTCGTGGTGCTGCAGGATGAGGCCGCTCACCTGGGTGAAGGCGGCCCAGTTCAGGGCGTCGGACAGGCGCGTGGTGCGGATGCTACGCGGGGCGGTGAGGCCCGCGTCGAGGAGCGCGGCGCCGGTGAAGCCGGTGTCGCGGCGGATGTCGGCGCTATCGGCGGTGTTGCCGGGCAGGTGGAGGCGGTCGGCGAGCCGGTCGGCAAGTTTGGTGCCGGCCGTTGATCCGGCGATGACGGCCTGGACGCCGAGGTTCTCGAGGTGGGCGGCGGTGCGGCGCAGGCTGGAGCGGTGCGTGATGTGTGCGAGGTAGGCGTCGGACGGGTGGGCGGCGGGGGTGGTGGTGACCGCCACGGAGTTCCAGCCGTGCCGGGCCAGCACGGGCAGGTAGAGGTCGCCTGCGTCGGCCGGTGCGACGACGGCGGCCGTGCCGCTTCGGTGCGCGGGCGGGGCCGCCGCGGGGGCGGGGGCGGCGAGGGCCATGGTGCGGGGCTCCTGGAAGGGGATCGGGTCGGCGGGCTATGCGACGCAGGCGGTGGCGGCGGGGTCGGGCTGGATGTGGATGCTGGTGCGTTCCTCGACCAGCTGCAGCCGGCGGTGGCAGGTCTGCGGGTCGGAGCCGGTGACGACGGCGAGCGCGGTCCGGTCCAGCACGGTGGCGTGGGGTGGGGCGGTGACGTGGCTGCCGGGTGTGGCCGTCCACTGGAAGCGGTCGAGCCAGGGGGCGAAGACGCCGGTGTGCACGGCCGTGATGTGGCCGGTGGCCGTGGGAAAGAGGAAGCGGATGGCGGCGCTCTGACTCTGGCTGGGCACCAGTTCGGGGTCGGCGCCGGCAGCGAGGTCGGCGGCGATCTGTGGGAGGTTCAGGCCGGTGGCCAGGTGGACCAGGTGCGGGATGAGGTCGCCGCCGAGACGGGCGTTGACCTCGATGATGCGCGGGCCTTGGGCGGTGAGGCGCATTTCGACGTGCAGGACACCGTTGGAGACGCCCAGGGCGGTCAGGGCCGCCAGGGCCACGTCGCGGATCTGTGGGTCTTCCAGAAGCGGATCGGCGGCGTCGACGAGATGCCCGACCTCCTGGAAATACGGTTCGTCACTGAGGTACTTCCGGGTGACCGCGGCGATGTGCACGGTGCCGTGGCCGAGAACCACGCATTCGACGCTGATCTCGGGACCGTCCAGGTATTCCTCGATCAGCACGCCGGAGGTGCCGGTGCGTTCGATGCCGAACAGGCATGCCCCCTTGGCGGCCTGGAAGGCGTCCCGGACCTGCTCGGGGGTGTCGGCTCGCCGTACGCCGGCACTCCCGGCCATGGAGCGTGGCTTGAGGACGACCGGTCCCCCGAGTAGCAGCGCGTACTCGACGGCGCTTTCGGCGCTTTCGGCAAGATGGGAGCGGGCGGAGGGGACGCCGGCGGCGGCGAACAGGGTGCGGCTGAGGTGCTTGTCACGGCAGGCGTTCACGGCAGCCGGAGTGCTGCCGGGCAGGGCGAATCGGTCCGCGAGCCGGGCGGCGAGCTCGAGGTGGCTCTCCATGTAGGTGAGCACTCCCGCGACGCCGCGGTCCGCGGCGAGTGTCTCCATCGCGGCGCTGACGGCATCGCCGTCTGCCGGGTCGACCGGGAGGGAGAGTGCCGCGTGCTCATCCGCCCATGCGGGAGAATTCGCATCGAGGAGGGCGATGGGGTGACGGGCGGCGATGTGCTGCAGTCCGTATCCGCGCCAAGTGCGGCTTCCGGCGCCGAGGACGACGAGCAGCGGCGATCTCGAAGTGTGCGGTGCAAGGGGCACGTGTTGTCCTGACATGTGTGGGTGTGTGGGTGAGGAGCGGGGGCCTGGGCCGAGTGGGCTGGTTCACCCGGGGCGCGGGAACAGCGCGTTGGGCTAGTGGTCGTTGAGGACGCTCTTGATGGAGCTGCAGTGCAGGGGCCGCGTGCCGATCTTCACGATGCAGACCCTGAACTTGTAGGTCTGGTTCTCGAACAGGTCGTAGCCGCTCCGGGCAGACCTTGAGGTGCACTTGCTGTTGTCGCGGTTGTCGTGGAACTGGTAGGCGAGGGACTCGTTGAAGGTCATGACCTGGACCAGTGCCTTGTAGCCGTCCGTGTCGGTGTCGCAGACGGTGACCTTGTCGCCGTGCTCCTTGAAGTAGGCCTTGGCGCCGGTGGGGTTGTCGCGACTGTGCCACCAGCCGCCGTCCGCCGAGGCCGGAGTGGTGGCGGTGAGGGCGAGCAGTGCGCTGACGGCGAGGGTGGGCAGGATGTGCTTGAGGCGAGGCATGGGAGGGACACCATTCGTGGGAGGGGTGATCGGGCTTTGTTCCAAGCGCGCAGCACGTGCTGGTTGAGTCCGGTGTGCAGGGCACCGAGGCGGCTGACGAGGTGGGGGGTTGGCGCGCGTCAGGTAGACAGCGGAGGTGAGAGCGACGGGAAGCATCCCCAGGCGGGCCGCGTAGGCGTAGTTGCCGCGGCCGGTGTCCAAGACGTGCGCGCCCGTGGCGGCGGCGTACTTGACGCTCTCGTACATGAGCCAGTCGTAGGTGTGCAGTGCGTCCTTGCCGGAGCGGTCGACGGCGGTGGCCCACAGGTACAGCGCCGAGCCGTAGCGGAAGCCGAAGAGCCCTCCGGCGAGCGAGCCGTCGCTGCGTTCGGCGAGCAGTGCGACGGCGCCGGGGACACGGGTGAGCGGGGTGAACATGTCGGTGCCGTAGAGGGCGGGTCCGTGCAGTTCGCTGGTGGAACGGGCCTGGTCGGTGAACTGCGGCAGATGAGGCAGGAGTTCGGTGCCGGAAGTGATCTTGAGGGTGAGGCCGGCGTCGGTGCCCTGGCGGTGCTGCTCGCGGAAGTCGCGGCCGGTCTGCTCGGAGGGGAAGTTCGCGATGAACTCGTCGACGGAGGCGCCGACGCGGGCGCGGTGGGCCCAGGGGAGGACGACTTCGGTATCGGGCGTGCGGGCTTCGCGCCACAGGGTGCGTTCGGCGGGCGGGATGTTCGCGATGACCAGGGCTTCGGTGCCCAGTTCGCGGACGAGCGCGCGGCCGCGGACCTGCTCGGTGTGTACGGACTGCCAGACCGCAGCCCACTCGCGGCTGTGGAAGGGGGTGGCGGGGCGGCGCTCGGCGGGCAGTGCGGCCACCGAGGAGTGCCAGGAGCTTTTCACAGCGCGGGTGTTGGGGCGCAGAGTCATCAGGGTCATGGGCGGGTCTCCGGCTCGGCGGTCAGGATGCGGCGGACGCCGGCGTGACGGGAGCGGCGGCAGCCGGTCGGTGGTGGGTGAGTGCGATGAGCGGCAGGCACAGGAGGGCACCGAGCGCGCCTGCGGTGAAGGTGGTGAGCCCGGCAAGGCTGTCGCCGCCAGCCGCCAGTGAAGCGGTCGCGAGGACGGGCGCGATGATCACGGGAATGGCGAGGCTCGTGCCCCAAATGCCGGCGTACAGGCCGCGGGAGTGGTCAGGGGAGATCTTGTTGAGGACATCGGACGCGGCGATGAAGAAAGCGATCTCGCCGGGCATCGCGGCGGCGACGGCGAGGCTGTAGCCAAGGGTGGTGTCGGCGAGTCCGGCACTCCCCATGCCCACGCCGAGAAGGAGGGTACTGGCGGCGAGGGTCCCGACCATGGGGCGCGATACGCCGCAGCGTCGGCTCAGCCACGGGGTGAGCACTGGGGTGAGCGCGATCACGGTTCCGGCATTGGCCACCTGCGTCCACCCGTAGGAGCTGGCGCTGAGACCGTCCTCCTCCATCAGCAGCGGCAGTGCTGTGAACATCCCCGCCGCGCAGGTCAGGCCTGCGGTGCTGGCGATCAGCAATAGCCACAGACGTGTGTCGCCCAGGGCCGCGCGTACCGGGGTGCTGCTGGTGGTTTGATTCGTCCTGGTTGGTGTGTCGGCGTCCAGGTAGCGATGAGCTATCAGCGCGCAGGCGCCGCACGCGACGGCGTTGAACCAGAACAGGGCCTCGAAGCCGAGGTGTACGGCCAGGAGGCCGCCTGCCGCGCCAGTGATTGCCGCTCCGATATTCACCGCCCCGTGGCGCCATCCGTTGGCGGCTGCACGCTGTGCGTCATCGGTGATGGCGTCGGCGATGGCAGCCGTCACGACCGGGCGCGGCGCGTCGTAGACAATGCCCACGATCAATGCTCCGGCGCCCACTGCGGCGAATGCGTGAGCCTGAGCCATCATCGGCAGGCACACGGCGGCGGTCGCCATACTCGTCACCAGAGTGCGGCGGCGGCCGAGGCGGTCGGTGGCCCACCCGGTGAGCAACTGCCCGATGAGCCAACCGACACCGAAGATGGCCAGGGCGTGGCCGACCGTCTGGGTGGTGTAGCCCAGGTCCTTGAGGCGGTAGCTGAGGAACGGGTACGCGAAGCCGAGACTGCGCGCGATGAGCGTGATGAGGAGCAGCGCCCAGATGACGGGCGGCCAGGGCCTTTGCGCTGATGATTCGTGGTCCGTGACGGGTGCGGCGGGTATGACGGTGGCTGACACGGGCGCTCCAGGGAATGCGGATGAGAGACGTTCCTGGTGGGCGGCCGGCGTCAACGGTTCTGGGCGCCGGACGGGATGGGGGGCACCGCCCTCGGGCAGGCGGTGCCCGGGCCGCGCAGGGGATGGCGGCGGGCGACCATTCGGGGACGAACGGTGAGCTGGCTGCGCCTGACGCCTAGCCGACGAGCGGAGGGGCTGTCAGCCAGGGGTTGTGAGGGCTTGGGATCCTGGGCTGGCCCGGGCAGACAGCTCGACGGGCCAGTGGCGGTAGAGGCTGTGGACCCAGCCCTTGATGCGCCCGACATGCCGGGAACGAGGGCGGCGGGAATCGAGAGAGGTAGGCACAACGGCCTTCGCGGTGAGAGGGGAAGGGGGTGTGCTGAGAGGCAGCGCGGTCATCCGCCCAGTTGGTAGAGGCCGTCGCTGCGGACCCAGCCCCGTGTGTTCGACTTGGCGGACAGCGATGTGTAGTCCCATTTGCCGCGACTGCACAGGATGTTGAGGCGGTCGCCGTTGTAGAGGTAGCCGCGGCTCGCGTAACCGGAGGACGGGCCGGAGCGCAGGTTCCACACGTTCTTCTTCACCTTGCCTGAGGCGTTGCTCCAGTTGACAGTGCACTTGCTGTGCTCGCCGACGGCATGGGCGGCGGGGGCCGTGGTGACGGCCAGTCCGGCGGTCACCGACAGAGCAAGCATGGCCGTGGCGGCAAGTCGAGCCGGAACACGAAGTCGCATGGGATCCCTTCAATTCATGAGGTGGAGACATGGGTGACGGGGCGAGACGCTGCACCGGCCGCACGGGGTGCGGGCGGGCTTGCGCATCGGGTCGCACGGGCCGCTGCCAGTGCACGGACGCTGGGCGCGGCTGTCCGAGGCATCGGCGGTTCTATGCGGCCTTCCTCCGGCGTGCGACCGAGGCCTGAGTTGTCGTCATGGCATCGCGCCGCAAGGGAATGGATGCAGCGACAGTGGCTTCGACCTGAATGGCCTCCATCGGAATCGGGCGAAGCGAGACTGCGCGAGACGCGGCAGTGGAGAATCGCACTCGACTCGCATCAGCGGAAGAGTCCCGCCCGAACATGTTGCCCGCCTTATATAGATTGAACCGAGTGCCTCTTGCGGTCTATCTAAACACGACTCTGAATGCCATTCAATAGGCGTTCGACTGCGACTCGGTGAGCGTCGCTACGAGGGACATCTGCGGTACGGCTGCCACGGCAAGGCCGACCTGAACCGGTTCGCCAGGGTGCGCCTCTACTGGGGCCTGTCCTCGACCCGAGGGGCGCGGAGGTCGCCACTCCCGGGACCCGTCGTACGTCTACTTGGCGACGGCTCAGGACTATGTGACAACTCGCCCGGGGGCCGCACCGAGCACGCCTATGATCGATGCATGCCGTCGCCCCTTCCCACGTCCCTTGCTGTGTCCGACGCCATCACCCACTACCGCCAA
The DNA here is from genome assembly GCF_042667685.1 of Streptomyces sp. NPDC057302. NCBI lineage: Bacteria > Bacillati > Actinomycetota > Actinomycetes > Kitasatosporales > Streptomycetaceae > Streptomyces > Streptomyces sp. NPDC057302. The sequence goes on from NZ_JBHUZJ010000007.1 coordinate 28,710, forward strand.
CTGCGCGAGCTGACCATCGATGAGCTGGCCTACGTGCTCCGGATGCTCGATCACCCGATATCAGCCGATGCCCTCGCGGAGATGGAGCGATGCGCTCGCCCCGTGACCGTCGACGACCTCGTCGCGATCTCCTATGCGCTCGACGCGACCCCCGCGGTTCTGCTGTCGCACATTCCCATCGACATGCCGGAACCCGAGGGGCCCCTGGCCACCGGGCTCCCCGGCGATGTCGACCAGTCCGAGCTCCGCGCCTGGCTTGAGGGGAAGACCATGCTCGACCATGAGTCGCGGGTGGGCTGGTGGAAAGAGCGGGTCGCCCGCCTCAGGGTCCGGTCGGCGCACCACGAGGAACAGCTGCAGGGCGCGTACGCGGAGCTGTGCGAGCTCGGTGACCTGGCGCTCCAGGAAGCAGACGCCCCGCCCGTGCAGCGTCTTCAGTGGCGCATCCAGGACGGCGAGCACGCGCTCAACCAGTCTGAAGTTGCACTGGCGCTGACTGAGCATCGACTCGACAACCTCCGAGGAGGCGCCTGACAGGCTGAGTTCTGGTCAGTCAAAGTCCCCCTGCCATAGGCGATTTTGACTGGCCTTCAGTCATTAGGTGGTACATCCGGTACATCAATCTGCAACACTGGCAGTGTGCTTGTGAATGCCTTCGCAAGTGCTGACATACGAGAAGCAAGCTCGGAAGTTGGTCAGGTAGCCCTCAAGGGGGCCAGTCGTGGCTCCCGGGCGTGGTCGGGATCCGGGTCTAGGGGACGCACTGTGGAGCCGAGACGCCGGTCCCTGTGAAGAGGGCACCACCTGGACACGCAGGACTGAACGAGAGAAAGCGGGGGCGATCATGACTGAGGATCAGCCTTGGTTACCTGAGCGGCCGACACAGGGCCATGCAACAGCTTCACAGGCCGTGCCGCCGCGACCGCAGGTTCCGCCCATTGCCGCGGCCGAGCAGTGGGCCGCCGGGTTCCACCAGACGCATCACCGCGAGCCGACGATGTCCGAGTACCAGGCCGCCGTTCATGCCGGACTGATCGCTCCCGAGCGCCGGCCATCGAGAACTCTGGAGCCAAGGAGTTCCTCAGCAACGGCGTTGCCCCCGCCGCGCGGAGCGCCGCGCGCTCGATGCAGCGAGCACCTCGCGTCCGGGACTGGCCAAGCTGAGGGGGCTGGCCACCTTCATCCTTCCCGCCGCGGCGTTCCTGGCTTCCTGGCAATCATCTCCCTGTTCATGCCGGTCGCTTCAGACATGGGCTTCTCGGTCAACTACTTCAGCGACGAGGCCGGAGGCGAGGGTGGCTTCCTGCTCTTCATCATGCTTGTGACCATCGCCGCCTCCGTCGTGGCAGTCATCCGCAAGGCGCACTGGTCCCGCATCACCGCCGCAGTTGTGGGCATCGTCGCTGGCTCCGGGGCCATGGGCTCCGCCAGCGGCACCCGCTACGCCTCCGTCGGGGCGGGCGTGGTGCTCCTGGCGCTGCTGTCGGTCGTGATGCTGGCTGCTGCAGTCTGCATCCTACTGTCGCCGCGTCAGACGCCTGCGATTCCGCCAGCCCAGCCTCTACAGAGCTGACCCACAACTCTCCAGAACAAGCGAAGGAAGAACACCATGAACTCCACCAGGACCGTTGTTGCGACACGGACCAGGACCGCCGTGTCCGCCGCGGCCCTGGCCGCGGGCGTTCTCATACTCACCGCCTGCAGCGGGAGCAGCGATGCTGCTTCCTCGCAGAGCCCCAGCAGCAGCCAGGCCTCCAGCTTCGACGGTGCCTACATCTCCATCACCGACGGGGCGCGCGGCGGCATCGCCGCAATCAACGGCCACAAGATCACGTACATCACCGTCACCGCTGGCGACCAGCAGTGCCAGCTGACCACGAAGGCCCTCGGCGACATCAAGCACGGTTCGATCGTCAAGGACGGCAAGACCGACAAGGATCAGTACCAGGTTCTCTCGACCGGCACGATCAACGACAGCCGGACCAGTGTGCTCTGGGGCGACGTCAACGGCTCCGACCAGACAGGCACTGACCCGGGATCCGGCTCGATCTCGATGTCGCACAGCATGATCACGCTCGGGTACACCTTCGCCTACTCGATCGACCAGGTTCAGCTCATCCCCGCCGACAGCGACCAGGCGAAGGCATTGATGGCCAAGGACTGCAGCCAGCACAGATGATTGCCGCACCACCCAGGCAGCACAGAACCCCGTGGATATCACGTCCACGGGGTTCTGTGTTTACTCTGACGCCTGCTTCTGGAGCTGCTGCGCCCGGTACTCCTCAATCGTCTCCGGTGGCCGGCCGCACTTCGGCGCGTGCTGCTCGACGAACTCCAGCTCAGCCCATGCTGCCGACTGCCGGATCCTCGACCGGGCGACCACGACGAACAGCGTGGCACTGATGGCGGAGTTGAGCAGACACCACCCAGCCAGCAACGCCGTCAGCGCCACAGGCAGACCGTCCTCGATCGCCATGGTGGCCAGAACGACCAAGCCTGCGCTGTTCCCCAAGAGGCCGGCCACGCACCTCTCGAACGTGCCGGACATGCGCGCCAGAGTCCGCGGCTTGTCGCGGTGCCGCACAGCGCGCTTCACCTCGCCGATGAACACCGCGGTGGCCACGGCCGCCGCGGTGTTCAATGACAGGTCGCGGATCCCGGTGATCCACCATCGCGCCGAGCACCACCAGCCGCGCGGGAACTCGCCGCGAAGCCTTGATCCGAGCCTCATGCTCTTTCCCTTCTCCTCCTGCCGCGTAAAAGACGACGCACCTGGTGAGGACGATCGCAATGGTCGTTCTCACCAGGTGCGTCAGCCCTCCACGCTCGCCCGATCAGTCCTGCGGCTTCTCGCGCCGGCCCTGGCCAAGACCACCGGCCGGCCGCTGCTGCGGCTCCGGAGTCTCCACGCTCTGAGGGGCGGGATCGGCAACCCGGCGCCGTCGGGGACGAGGACGCGGAACCCGAGCCTGCCGCGGCGAAGGAGCCGGTGCAGGCGCCGACGTCGCTGCCTGAGTCCGAGCACCAGGCGCAGCCGGAGTCTGACTCGAAACCGGAGCGGCCACGGGACGAGGAGCGGACGTTCCGGCTCCCAGCTGCCTCGGAGGCGGGGTGCCCTGAGCGACGCGCGTAGGATGCATGCTCGGCGCGGCCGGCTGCCCAGAAGCGGGAACAGGAACGGGACCAGAAGTAGCTCCACCGCTGAAGCCCTGCGGCGCAGCCTGCTGGTTGCTGCCCGGCTGGCTCTGCGCACCCTGGGCACCCGTGCCGAACTGCGTCGGGTCCGTCTGACCGATGACAGCCTCTCCGCTGGCCTGCCCCTGAGCGCCACCGCGAGTGCTTGGCGGCTCCGTGCGCGAGGCCAGAACCTCGCCAGGGATGACCTTGTTGCCGTCCGAGGTGTACCCGAGGTTCGACAGGCCGCCCTGATTGCTCAGATCCTGGGCCGTCTGCTTGTCCGAGTGCGAGCTGCCCGCTCCGACACTGGTCAGCTGCAGCGGACCGCCCTTGTCGTCGGGACCGTCGCCTGGGCCAGATGCGCCCAGAGCACCAGCAGGACCGCCGCCGCCGGAGCCACCGCCACCAGGACCACCGTCCAGCGCTGGACTGTTCGGACCGCCCGGGCCACCCTCGCCGCCACCCTCGAGGGCCAGCGTGGTGTCGCCGTTCGTGCCGCCGGCATTCGTCGACGCCGTCTTGGCCGCAGGTTTGCCCGTGCTCGGAGACGCCGGGCCGCTGGTCTTGCTGTTGAACCCGTTGGCGAGCTTGTTGCCCATGGCCATACCCGCGCCGGCCCCTGCACCTGCGGCCAGAGCAGGCATCAGCCCACCCTTGTCCAGCTTCGGCGCGGTGTTGGTCTCCAGGAACTTGTCCACGAGCTTGGTGACCACCTCGTCCATCGCCTGCAGCACCGTCTTGCGGACCCGCAGCAGAGCGAAGGTGATGCCCATGATCAGCAGCGACGAGATGAGCGTCAGGATCACCACGATGATCCCGCCGAGCACAGCGCTGCCCCACAGGCCGCCCGGGCTCATGAAGCTCGACACGGGCCCGGCCATGATGTCCGGGACCGAGATCAGGAACTCTGAGACGAACTGGTAGATGAACAGCGTGACGAGGACCTCCAGGATCAGCGCCATGGAGTAGACGATCACTTTGGCGATCGCCTGCAGCGCGCCCAGCGTCGCGAACGGCACGGCGGCCACCAAGCCGAAGATCCGCTTAACCGAGCCAGCCAGCATGCCGATGGCGTACCAGAAGCCGAGCAGGACGATGGAACCCAGGACCGTGGCTGCGTTGGACCAGTACATGAACTTCGCTGGCCCCGTACCCACCTGGCTGACGGCCATGTGGTTCTCGCGGGTGAAGCCGGACGTGGCGTTGTTCGAGCTGTACAGGTTCAGCGAGCTGGGGCTGAACCCGGTGTTGAGGTAGTTGTACGCCGCCAGGGGAGACAGGTTGCACGAGGAGGGCGTCTTGCCCACCGCGAAGCCGCAGTTGCTCTGCGTCCCGGTGGTCGTGAAGACCGTCGAGTCCTTGCCGGCACGAGAGGAGGTCAGGCCCGCGCCGTCGGTCGAGATCACCGGGTGATCCACCGGTTTCGGCCCCTTCTCCTCACCGAACTGCTCTACGTCGCCGTAGCTGTTCTTGTCGACGAACCAGCTCTTCTTGACGTCCGCGCTCTCGTCCAGCTGCGTGATGGAGCTCTTGATCCCAGACTCGAAGTCGGAGGCTGCTACCTCGCTGCTGGCGATGTACTTGCCGATGATCCCGAAGGTCGAAAACACCGCCTTGAAGTCGTCCGAGGCACCGCCGCCGGTGACGGAGACCGTGCCGTCCTTCCACGCCGCCTCGGCGTCGTTGGCCTTCGTTCCGATATTGATGCCGTTGAACGTCGCCCCATGAGACTGCTGGTTGATCGCCAGCGCACTCGTGCGCACCGACATCATCGCGTCCGGGCTTGCCTGGTCGCCCTTCCACGAAACAGTGGCCTGGTCTGGGATCCCCAGACGGTCGTTCATCATCCACGCCTCGAAGTCGACATAGGTGCTCAGCACGACGCGCGTCGGGCCGGCGTGCTGACCAAGAACGGAATCGTCGAACTTTCCGAGCACGCTGGAGTACATCGACCCGACGAGTGGCAGGCCGACGCCGATGAAGACGACGCGCACGATGAGCTTCTTGATCGCCGAGCCCCGGTCCATCTTCTTGAACATGACCAGGCTGATGAGTAGGACGCCGATGAAGATCGGCACGAGCGCCTGCCACGAGATATCGACGAGCAGGCCGTACCAGCCGCTGATCCAGTGCTGCAGACCCGAGAGCGCGCCGCCTCCGGTATCACCTCCCGTCATACCCTCGGCAAAAGTCGGATTGACCGCCGCGATAGCGCTGTAGAACCACGTGAAGGGGTTGATGAGCTTCAGGAACTGGATGATGACGTAGAACAGCGTCCCGACCGCCAGCGCCAAGGCGTAGAGGGTCCAGATGATCGACCCCCCGATCACACTCACGAGCTGGCCGCCGATGCCCGAGGACATCGTGTCCAGGCCAAGGTCGCTGTTGGCCGCCCCGAAGTGCGCGTAGTCCAGCATGCCCGAGTACTTCGCGTTGTCCTTGTCGTCTTTCGCTGCCAAGGTCTCGTACGTGACGGTCTGCGAGGACCCCGAGACCGCGGCGAAAAACCAGCCCACGATGTTGCCCTGGCTGAACTCCACGTCGGCGTAGCCGAGCATGGAACCGCCCGAAGCAGGACTGCTCGTGATCGGCTTCCAACTCTCGTGCATGCCCTTGTCGGTCTGCGGCGAGTTCTCCTCGCTGAAGTACGAGCTCGCGTTCGAGGCCAGCTGGTAGAGGCTGTAGTTGTCGCGCTCCTTCTTATCGTCCGCGGACGCCGACGAAGAGGTCGCCATCAAGAAGGCCGGCACGAGCAGCGCCGCCAGGAGCACGAGGGCAAGTCCGCGCGCCAGCCTGCCCGGGCGGGTTACACCACCGCCGTGGCCGGCCCCGGCACGCAGCCTCGCCACCGCCGTGACCGTCCCGTTCATCGTCTCGCCGCCGCTCCTCGCCCTCGTATCAGTGCTGACCCCGCTCATGCCTTGACCAGCTTCTTCGGCCTGGGCTTCGTCGCTGGCTGCGTCGCGCCGTCCGAGGGTTGCTGCAGACCCTTCTTGCCGTCGTTGCGTTTGCTCGCGTCGCCCGGGCCCGCGTCAGCCTCACCGTCGCCACCCTCGCTGTGCTTCCGGATGCTGGTGAGGTTCGCGCCCGGTGCCGGCTCGTCGTGCATGATCGCGTCCATTCGCGCCGCCTCTTCGGCCCTGGCCGCCTCCAGACGGACCTGCCTGCGCTGGGCCTCGCGGTAGGGGTTGACCCCCAGTGCCAGATCCAGGTGGAAGACCACGTTGGAGACGCCCCGGCGCAGGTACGTGAGGTTCTCGCCCTTGGTCGTGATGAGCTGGGCGAGATCCGGCGGAATCCGCCGGTGCAGCTGCTTCTGGTACTCCACCACCGTGCCGTCGCGCATCGGGCCGAAGAGCGTGTAGTCCGCAGCATCGAACTTGCTGAAGTCGCTGTCGGCCAGCATCTTGTCGACGTCGTTGTAGCTGTAGACCACCCGGCCGCCGCGCTCGTGCATATGGTCGAACTGGTCCTTGATGTACTTCTTCACCCGGTCGTCGATGCGCTCGGTCCCGTGGATGATCACCGTGTCGCCGAGCCCCAGCTTGCCGACGGCGAAGCCGACGATGTTCACCAGCTGCGCCATCGCCACGCCCCTGCCGCGGCGCACGAGCCGCGAGAAGTCGTAGACCACGCGCCGCGAATCCCGGACCCCGTCCACGGCCGAGGCCGTGTGGTTGTTGAACAGGTCGCCGTTGGTGCTCAGCATTGCGTTGGCGATGCCCCTGAGCACGTTGTAGGCGCGCAGCTGGTCCGGGTCGGTCTTGCTGGAGTTCAGCAGTGCCTTGTGCGCGGTTGCCAAGTAGGAGACGAACATCTGAAGACGCGGCACCTGGGTGTGCGGGATGTTCACCACGCGCAGGCGGTGACGCTGCTCCTTGGCGTTGTGCCGCCACATGCCCTGCTCGATGTAGAAGTCGGTCGCGGTGTCTTCGAGGGCGCTGCGGATGATCGAGCCGATCGCTCCGTCGCTGGTCTCGTAGAGCTGCTCGAACATCAGCTTGAGCTTCTCCATCTGAGCGGAGAAGACCGTCAGCTCGTCCTCCTCCTCGCCGAACATCTCGAACATGTTCACGTCGCCCTGATTCAGGTCCACGCGCGAGGTGAGCCGCTCGAACTTCGGGCCGAGCTTGTCGAGGTTCGCTCCGTCGAGGATGAGGTGGACGACTTGGCCGTTGCTCAACAGTGCGGCCTGCGAGATCTTCGAGCACCACATGTTGGCCACCCGCTGGCGTTCCAAGTACTCGCTGAGCGTGGCGTCGGCGACGATCGCGTGGTGGTCGTAGGCGTTGACGTCCATGAGCACGGCGCTGTTGTTGACGTCGCCGACCATGTAGCCGACGTACTCGCCGCCTGGGTCGTTGAGGCCATTAGTCACCAGCGAGTACGAGCCGGCCAGCTCGGTCGAGGTGAAGTGGAAGCCCTTACCCTTCTTCTTCTCGGTGTTCTTCCACAGGCCCGAGAGCTCCTGGCGCTGCTCGCCGGCGTAGGGCGCAGCCTTCAGCGTGCCGAATCGGTCGATGTACAAACGCGTGACCCGGTCGATCGTGTCGTCCAGGGTCGCCAGATCAGGGGCCTTGAGGAAGAGCCGATTGTGCACCGAGAGGTAGCTCGCACCGTCCTGGATCTCGCCGATCGTGATCCCGAGGTCACCGGAGATCTTCGCGGCCTTGCGCTTGGAGGAGGTCGTGCCCGTCTCCTCCTGCTCGTTCGCATCCAGCTGGTCCAGCTTCTCCGACTGCTTGGTGTACGAGTCGATCCACTTCTCATCCATCCGCTTGACCTGCTCAAGCACGACGGCGGTGACCCGCTCGTCCAGGCCGTCCGGGATCCGGTCGATACCCCAGAAGGCGCCGAAGTTGTCGTGCGCGGCGTCGTCGTGGAAGTACGCCAGGATGCAGGCGACCGAGCCGTCGACCTCGAAGTAGTCGGAGCGGAAGAGGTACTTCTCCTTCGGCTTCAGCGCGAGCAGGTGAGGGTAGGCGTCGAACGTGCCCTGGAGGTGCTTCACCTCCAGGCGGCGCTGCCACCAGTTCTTTTTCGGCTCGGCGGCCTCATCGGCGCCGCCGTCCGCCGGCGTAGCGTCCTGCACGCCCTTAGCCTGAGAAGCACCGTCCGCGCGCGGATCATCGACCACAAGCTCCGCGGTCTCATTCGTCTCGTCAGGCTTCTTTCCCGGAATGCCGAGCTGTGCCCGGACTTTCGTCATCAGCGCCATGGATGTCCTTCGTTCCTCGTCGTGGTGGTTGGCCTGGCGCTGGTCAGTTCAGCGACGCCTTGAGATCGAGCAGTTCGTCGTCGATGCCCTGGTAGAAGACCCGGAGCATCGGCAGGGACTCCTCGCGGTCGAGCATCGTGGCTTCCTTGATCATCAGAGTTGAGCCGCCGACCTCGGCCTGGAGGACCTGGTGCCCCTTGCGCAGTGCGTCGGCGTTCTTGCCCTTGAGCAGCAGGTACTGGTGGATCGAGGTGAACTTCCCGCCCACGTGCTGCGTGAGAATGTCGTACTGCTCGTTCTGCAGCTCGATCAGATCGGGATCGCGGACCTGCAGGGCCTGGTTTCGCCGTTCCAGGTTCGCCACCTGGTGGTAGACCCGCTGGGGCGCCTTCATTGTGACGAAGCTGTGCTCGCAGGCCGTCTCGACCTTGCGCCAGAAAGAGTCGACCCGGTCGAGGATCCGGACCCGGTCCTCGTCGAAGACCAGATAGCTTGCCGAGCCGACGACCAGATAGACCTGGCCTTCACCGCCGTCGGAGAAGCGGATCAGCCCGTCCTCGTCGATCCCGTCGATGCCGACGATCGAGTAGAAGTCCGTGGGGTTCGAGCTGCGGCGCGTAAGGACGTGACGGGCCTTCCGGGGCAAATAGGCAAGGAAGGCCGGCACCCGCATGATGCGCAGCTCCTTCGTCTTCATCAGCCCGCCGAAGTAGGCGATCGCCGACAGTCCCCAGAGGACGAAGAACGTGATGGAGACTGGGCCCGAGCTCGCGACGAACGTCGCCGTGCTGAACCACAGCAGGGCGAGGATGCCACCGCCGAAGAAGAGCAGCTGCTTGATCGGGGAGGGCTTGGCCGCCCAACCTCCCTTGCTCAGCGTGATCTCGTGGTCGAGGAAGCTCCTGTTCAGAGAACTCGGCACCTTATAGGACGGTTTCGCCATGAATCTCTCATCTCCCCCTGCGACCTCAATGGCCATTGCTCGGTCTATCAAGAAGCCCTCATGTGTGAGGTGAGTAGATGGCATACTATCTCAGATGGGTCATTCGAATCGAAAAGAAAGAGGCTTCAATAGCGACTCTCGATGACTCGGACTAGCGGGTCCGAGTCATCGGGAGTCGCCTGAGCGGCTGACAGGTCAGTCGCGCCGCGGGCGCAGAGACGCTCGGCCCATCACTACCGCCTCGAAGCGCGGAACGTCGTCGCCCAGGTCGAGCACGGCCATCGCATCGGCTGAGCCGTCCCGGTCGAAGATCTCCTGACGGACCGGCATCCCATCGAGCAGTGCCTGCTCCCAGTGCCGGAAGCAGTCGCGCCCGGCGGCGCACAGCGTCTCCTTGGCCGGATCGAGCACCGAGAGCACCCGCGCGGCGTGCACCCGCTGCGCCTCGCGCGCATGCGCCAAGCCGTCGGGGTGCCAGCCACTGCCGTCGCCGAGCCGCTGGATCAACCCCGGGACCGCCAGCGCCTCGTGGGCGAGCACGACATCAGGGCTTGCCCCGGCACCCAGAAGGCCCGCTGCCTGCTCGTTCGTGGGCAGCTCAGCCTCCCACCACGTCAGGCCCGGAATCCGCACGCACCGGTCGATACTCGCGAGCCCCTGCCAGCCGGCCGACGGAGTGCCGATCGGCGCGCACGAGACTGGAGCGGGGAGAGGCGCCAGGTGCGGTCCCATCCAGAAGACCCGGAGCCGTTGCGCGACAAGGTGTCGATTACGTCGTAGTGCTCGTGGTTGCCCAACACGACGTGCAGGCGCACGCCCAGCAGGGCGAGCTGCTCGTTCAAAGCCTCCAGAGCCCGGATTGGATCTCGCTGCGCGTGCCGCGCCAGATCATCCCGAACTCGCCCCGCTGCACCAACGAGTTGCAGCCTCTCGACGTCGGCGTCACCACTGCGTCCTGCAAGAACCGGGCGTCGCCAATGGACATCGCCGATCAGGCCCACCTGATCTCCCAGCTGCACTATGTCGTTCATCGTCCTCATCACATCCTTCTGCTGTCGCTGTCGTGAAAAGGCAGCAGCGGGCCCCGAGGTCCGGGACCCGCTGCTGCTCGTCATTGCTCGTTCGGGCGTCAGCTGAACGACGGCACGATCTTCTTCTTGCCGCCCTCTTCCTTCCAGGAGACGGCGGCATCGAACGTCTTACCCTTGGCCGAGACGAAGCCCTTGCCCTGGATAGTCTTGCCGGCCGCCAGATCACGCCTTTGCGCATCGGTAAAAGTCACCTGGCACCAGGACCGCGGCGGCTCGTCGCCAAAGCCGAAATCAGGGACGACCTTCTTCGCCTTCGCGTCCCAGCTGACCTTGCAGCCGAAGGTCTTGCCGGTCCGCGCGCTGACAAAGCCGTCGATCTCCAGCGCCTGGCCCGCCAGGAGCGCCGTGACTTCCGCCGGCGTAAACGTCCGGCTGGACCACTCCGTCGGCTTGTCCGGCACCTCCAACTGGAACCCGATGAACTTGCGGCCCTTGAAGTCGCCGACGCCGAGGGCTCCGGTGGCTCTGTAAGGCTTGTCCGCCTTGTTCGTGGCCTCGAACGAGATCGTCTCGCCCGCCAGCAGCTTCGCCACCTCGTCATCGCTGAGCTCGTGGCCCGACCAGATCTTCTTGAAGGCGACCTTCTGCGGCCCGCCCGGAGCGGCCTGCCACACACCCTCGGCGCGCGCAGCGACCACCTGCTCCTTCAGGCCCAGCTCGGCGCGCATGGACGCAGCGTTCCTCGTCATCGTGACGATGTCCTCGCGCACCCAGTCGGCGACGACGGCCAGGCGCTCCTCGGCCGTCGCCGTCCCGGCGGCGATGTCACGCATGTCGGCGTAGACCTTCTCGGTGAGCCCGAGGTCGCCGATGCGCGTGCCCGGCAGGAGCCACCAGCTCATCTCGCCGGCCTGCGCGAGCCTGAGCTTCCGGCCCTTCTCCGTCAGCAGCGGGTACTTCGCCTTGTCGTTGGTGACCTCCGAGTACGTCGAGGTGCGCGTCGCGCCCGTGCCCACGTCGCGCTTCTCCAACTGCTTCATCAGCCACTTCATCGTCGGATGCTCGGGGCGCTTGTTCGCGCCCTCGAAGATGAACGGCTCCGCGGTCTGGCCCAGGCCCTTGCCGGACTCGTTCTCGTCGCCCTCGGCCGTGTCGTCGCCGGCGTCCGGATCGAACACAGCCCGCCAGCCGGGGCTCTTGGGCACGTTGGCGATGCCGACGAAGTCCGGGTACTTCTCCACGTGGCCCTTCTGCTGCTCGTAGAGGTAGTCCTGGGCGAGCATGGCCAGGTAGTTCTTCGCGAGCATCTCGTAGATGAGCCGCCCGGCCTTGCCGTACTTGTGCTCGACCTCTTCCAGCGAAGAAGGCACCTTTAGGCCCGGACGGTTCGCGCCGTGAGCGCCCTGGGCCTTCACATGCGCGGAACGAGGCTGGCGGTGCGTCAGAAGCCCAGCGTCGACGCCGACCACCGAAGCGATCTTGTCGACCAGCGGCGCGAGGTCCTTGAACTGCTCGGGCGTGATCGTCTTGTCCTCGGTGCGCGGGTACGAGACAACCTGGTCCTCATACATCTTCTGGTAGGTCGAGAGCGTCAGGCTCGCCTTCACGCCCTTGCCGACGAGCATCGAAGACAGGGAGGCAAGGTCGAGCAACTTCGGCGGCGCGGTCCTCTTGTCCGCCTTGCCGTTCAGGGCGACAGGCGAGGGGCCGTACTGCCGCGGCACCTGGCCCTTCTGATCGAACCGCAGCTCGCCCGGGTTGGTGTACATGACGTCGTTCTCGTCGCGGAAGCGGTTCTGGAAGAACGGCTTCTTGACGTACGCGTCGTAGGCCCTCTGCTGGTCGCCGACGAGAGAGACCATCGCCGACTTCAGCCGGCCCTGGCGCAGCACCAGGTCCTGGCCGGACTGGCGGCCCATCGCCGTTGCGATACGGGTGAACTGCATCGAGAGGAAGTCCCACTGCGAGCGGTACAGCGCCTTGCGGTAGTCGCCCTCGTCCTGCATGGACTTCACCGGCCGGCGCTGTTCGAACGCCTTCTGGATCGACGCCTTCGACTCATCGGTGAACTCCATGCGGCTGAACTTCTTGCCGTGGAAGCCGAGTTCGTCGATCGCCTCCCAGAAGAGGAAGTCGCCCTCGCCGGACGGATCCAGGTCCGTGGCGATGACGATCTCGGCACCGCGGCCGAGCGCCGCACGTAGAGCCTTGATGACGTCTGCGACGTTCTTCTGCGGCTCACGCTTCCACGTCAGGTCCTCCGGATTCCACGGCAGGCTGCCCAGGTCCCACTTCTGATAGGCATCCGCGAGCGAGGAGTCCACCATCGCGTGCGGCTGGGCGAACTCGTAGAGATGGCCCCGCAGGCTCGCCACCTCGTAGGCGGTGCCCTTGTAACTGCCCTTCGTCCCACCGAGGGCGCTGGCCATGTTCCTCGCTGCACTCGGCTTCTCTGCCACCACGATAGCGACCATGTCGACTCCTTCTCGCCATTGAATCGGAAGCGAGTGCGAGTCTACTTGACAAGGGTGGCCGAATGGGAATGGAGAGGTGATTGAAAGAGCTTTGAATGATGCGAGGGTCATGCAGAGAAAGCCAGCGCTGGCACGCTGTTCGAGTAATCGCCGCTCGAGGTGGCCGTCAGGCGCGGTTTCGATCGTGCCGTCGTCGGCGCGGCGAGCCGCGTAGAGCGTCGCCCCGGACATGGCGTTGGCGATGTCCATCGCCGCGACCCGGTCTTCCGGGACGGCCTTGTACATCTGCCAGGCGCGGGTCTGCCATGGCGCCGTCGGGGGCACCCTTTCCGCGCGTGACCTTGCGGTCGACGTACCGGGAGGCGGCCGCGGTGATCGTGCGACTCGGGCTCATGGGGTGAGCCGCTACCAGCCCATGCAGTACGGGCGCGAGAGGGGCGTGATGGCGGCCGCGCGGGTCTTTGACTCTTCCTTGCGGGCGTGCCAGTCGAAGACGACTCGGCGGGGTCCGTCGAGGATCGTGTCGTGGAGGGCGAGCTGGGTTGCGCGGTAGCCGGCTGCAGCGAGCTCTGTGAGGCCGATCATGTCCGCCCATTTCAGGAGATCTTGCTGACAGGGGTAGCCGCTATGGGGCCTTTGCCGCAAATTCTCCGCCGGGATTGATCTTCAGCGGGAGATCCTTGATCTCTGGGCGCTCGGCACCGTTCTATGTGCTTCTGCTACATTTCGTCGCTCCCCGGGCGTCCGGTCGTCGCGCGGGGACTCCTCAGCGGGCCATGAGCATGCCCGCTGAGGGCCGGGAGGGACGCCGACGGCTACGTCGAGGCGGCCTTCGGACGGTGCGGGCATGTATGCCCGCAGCCGTTGGCGTCCACCGGTCCGGCCCGGTGCCTGGCGCGAAGCCTCGGGCTAGCCGGTGCCGAGGGTCACCCAGAAGATCACAGCCAGGATGAGCAGGGCGGCCAGTACCCCGAACATCGAGTACAGGGCGTACCGCTTCCGGTCCAGGACTGCCGCGTTCTTAGCCATGCCCTCTTTTGCATCTGCGAGCAGCTCCGCCATGCACTCGTTCATTGTGCGAGACGTGCATGGACAGCTCGCCTGCTGCCCTTCCCAAGGAGCCCGCCAGTTCGTGATCTTCCAACTCGACGGCAGCGAGATGTAGAGAGCCACAGCCATGCAGTGCCCCAGGGCGATGAGCAGCAGAATGACCATCCATGGGCTGAGGCGCCCGCGCTCAGACGCACCGAAGGCGAACACGATCGCCGCTCCCAGAAAGACGATCTCCAGCAGCGCGAACGATCGGTCGCGGAGATGAGTCAGGACTGTCACCTGGAGATCTCGATGCCGTGCCGCGAGCTCCAGGGCCAACGTGAGACGTGGGTCCGGCTCGTCCGTTGGGCGGCAACGGAAGGGGTTGCGCATGTTGATCATCTACTTCGCTGTACGGCCGCTATGCCGCTTCGTAGTGGTGCGCGCGCCCGCCCCGCCACTGCACCCACGCCGGGTCGTCGAGCAGCTCCTCCGCGTCCGGCAGTCCGGCCCGGCGGAGAAACTCGATCACGTCGGCATCCGAGTGGGCGAGGCCCAGGATCTGCCCGCGTGCGGTCACCCGTCGGCCACGCGTGCGGGACGGCGGATGCACGTCTATCGGCGCGACCATGCTTCCAGCATGCGGCGCAGGTGAGTAACCCGCAGCCCGACCGGCATCGCCCGAGTCGCGAGGAAGAGTGCGAGCCCTTAGACCGGATGTATGAGCGACAACGGAGCGCGGATCTTCAAGCCTGGGGAGATCGTCCCCGAGTCAGGGATCTACGAGTGCGAGTGCGGGCAACACCACCGGTACAGCACCGACGTGCGCGGCCACCGCTTTCCGCCACCGCACGAGGGGTGCACGGGTACCGGATGGAAGCTCGTGACCGTCGCGCACGACTGACGCGGGACGAACACGATGGTGCTGCGCCCGCCCGTCGAGCCGATGTTGGCGCAGGCCCGCGAGGCGCTGCCTTCGCCCGGTGCGCTCCCCGGGGATCTGGTCTTTCAGCCGAAGTGGGACGGGTTCCGGTCGGTCATCTTCACGCCGGACTCGTCGCCCGGTCTGGTGCTCCTGCAATCTCGCCGCGGCGCCTTCCTGCAGGACCGGTTCCCGGACCTGGTGCGCGCCGCCGCTCACCTGCCCGACGGGTGGGTCCTCGACTGCGAGCTCATCGTCACGGACCAGGGCGCCATGTCGTTCGAAGGTCTGCAGCGGCGCGCGGCTGCCCGCGGCCGTACCGCCGCCCGGCTCGCCGACATCCTGCCCGCTCACGCCGTGGTCTTCGACGTCCTCCAGGCGGACGGGCAGGAGCTGCTCACAACGCCGTACGCCGAGCGTCGCGCTCGAATCGAGGGGCTTTTCTCCGCGTGTCAGCTGGCGGCACCCTGGACGTTGTGTCCGGAGACGACCGACACCGCGTTGGCGCGCGAGTGGTTCACGACGTGGACTGATGTGCCTGGCATCGAGGGCCTGGTGGTGCGGGGCAGTCGCCAGCGCTATCTGCCCGGGGCCCGTGCGCTGATCAAGGTGCGTCGCCGGGATTCGGCGGAGGCGATCATCGGTGCCATCACCGGTACACCGGACCATCCCCGGGGCCTGGTGCTGGGGCGCTTTGACGAGGCCGGCGTGCTGCGGGCCGTGGGCCGCAGCACGCCACTGCGGGGCGACGCTTCCCGGCGTGTGGCCGCCCGGCTGACCCCGGCCGGGCAGGGTCGGGGGCATCCGTGGGAGGGCGTGCGGTTCACTGCGTCGTGGGGGTCCCGCACGCCGCTCGATGTCGTCCTGGTGGAGCCCGAGTTGGTGGCCGAGATCGAGGTCGACACCGCCCAGGAGCGGGGAGCGTGGCGGCACCCGGTACGCCTTGCCAGGCTGCGCCCCGACATCTCCACTGGGGACGTGCCGCCCTTCGGGGCGGTGGCCCGACCCGGCAGGCCCTCATCAGGAGCTGTTCGCCGACATCGCCGTGGGACGCCGACGCGACCTCACCGTAGACCGCCCGTGGAGGGACCCTGAGCTCGAAGGGCTCATCCTCGGCGGTACACGTCATCTACCGGCGGAGCGCACCTACCAGGGCCCAGCGACCATCAGTTGAGCCTTTTCACTTCCCGATCCTCCGCACGTACACCGACGCCGCCGAGTTCGACGCCGGCACCGTACGCCCGCCGGGCCGCGGAGGCCCAGACCTCTGCCGCACGTCTTGCGGCGCTGCCGGGCGGGGAAGAGCTTCTCCTTGCTTGTCGTGGTCATCGAATCGGCCGTCCTTCCCGCTCGCGTTCAAGCTTCAACTGCTTCCTGGTCGCCTCCCGGGCCTTGTCCCGGAGGTAGATCGCCTCCTTGTGCGTGATCGGCGCGTCGTGGAGGTTGTGTGAGCCCCGCAAGAAGTTCTCCGTACGGTCGGCGATGGAGTACGCCAGCGCCTGCTCGACCACCGCGCTGGTCTGGCGCACCTCGCCCAGCTCGTTGCGCAGCTTGCGCAGCAGCCCGTCCCGCTCGCGTTCAGCGGCCTCGATGTTCGCCAGGCGTGCCACCACGCTGCCCAGCAGTGGGTCGCGGGAGCGGAACAGCTCGACGGCGCGCTCGGTGGCAGGATCGGCATCAAGGTGCAGGTCGAGCTGCGCCAGCAGGAGCGCTGTCACCAGCGTGCCCTGGCTCAGCCGCTGGCTGAACTCCCGAGCAGCGCTGTCGCGCACGCCCAGTTCACGGACTGCGGCTGCTCGCAGCTGCTCCCGCAGTGCGTTCATGATGATCTCGGGCAGCGCCTTGATGTGCGGCTGGCTCTGCACGCCGGCGAGCCGGAAGCCCGACTGGGGGAGAGTGGCGGCTGCGTCGGTGGTGCTACCCGTGCCCCCCTTCGAGGCCGCACTCTGTACGGCGTCCTGATGGTCGGTGAGCTGGAGCGAGCCGGGCGTCACGTGCACGGGGTCATCCGGTGTGGCGACGACGTCGTGGGAAGTGACTTCCGCCGCGACAGCGTCCTCGACGTCCGGCTGTGCCCCGGGAGCCGGAACAGCATCAACTGCGGGGCCCGTCGGCACACCGCCCGGGAGTACCCCGTCTGCGGCGTTCTGTTCACCGCCGGCACCACCGCGCTGATTGGATCCGCCGGCCCGCTCGGAGTCGCCGGCGTTGGGCTCGTGGTCCGGCTCCAGGTTCGGGCGATCCGCTTCGGTGTCTACGTCGGGATCAGCCTGCGGGCCTTCAACCTCGAGTTGAGAGTCGACGTCGACGACCTCATCAAGCTGCGCCTTCGGCTCGGGGGTTGCCACCTCAGGCTCAGGCTGTGCCGCCTGGGCCTGGACGCGCCTCAGCTCTTCGCTTCCACCGCGCCGGTAGGCGTCGAGGAAGGAGGTGTCCACCTCCATCACCTCGTCGGTGGGCGTAGCCGCTTCCAGTATCTCTGTGAAGTCCCGGCTCATCCGAGCTCACCGTCCTCGTCATCCAGGAGGTAGTTGTCGCCGCGGGTGAGACCGATGAGGGAATCGAAGCCTGTGGTGACGACGCGTTCGAGGTTCGCCGAGTTCTTCGCCAGTGCCGCGACCTGGTCGACCAGCTCGTTGAGCCGCGCGATCTCCAGGGTCGGCAGGTCGTAGTCGAGGTTCTCACGCCGGATCTTCTCGACCACCGCCTCGGCCACGTACTCGTTCACGGAGGAGAACCCGCGCTTGTCAGCCCAGTACTTCGCGCGCTGCTTGTCGTCCGGATTCAGCCGGACGAACATGCCCTGACGGTCACTACTGCTGCTCTGCGTGGCGCCCGGTGTCTTCTTCTTCGTGCCACGTACAGGCTGCGTCGACTTCTCTAAATCCTGTGTGACGGTCATGCTTGGCTTCTCCCTTCCTTATTTGCCTAATCTACGAGATCATCTTTTCAATGCTACTGGATAAGCCATCTGAACTCTTTGCGCTTCCGATCGAATGCCAGTAGAGTCGCAGTCGCGCCCACTCAGTCCCCCTGCCGGCGCATTGCCGCAGCAGGTCGCCCTGCTCGATTCCTTTCCTCTCGGGCGGGGTCACCTGCTGCGGACCACGCCCACCATCGCGTGACGGCGAGAAGAGAAGAGGTCCGGTGCGACGCATCGTCCGCACCGGGCCCTTCTTCTGTCTGATGGACTTCCGCTCAGGAGTCGGGCATGGGAGTCGGCGTCGCGTTTGTCGTGCAGTCGGCGAGCCCCTGGGTGAACCTCGGCGACCGCCAGATCGCCTTGTCGTTGTCGCTGGGCAGATGCTCGACGACTGACCCAGCGCCAAGGCGTGCGCCGCCTGCGAAGAAGTGCAACGCCTCCTGGCTGAAGCCCGCATTGTGCGCCAAGTTCGACAGGCACTGGCCGGCCGCCGCATAGGTCTTCTTCTGACCCTCGTCGCGGGCGTAGGAGGAGAACATCGAGACCAGGCCCTTGGTGAGCTCGATGGGTGAGTTGACCGGCTGATCCGCGCGGACCGGGTAGGCCGGCTTCAGGTTCGGCTTGCCAGCTACAGGCTTCGCGGCTGCCTTCGGTGGCGCGTAGCTCTGAGCCTTGGGGCTGCGGCCGTTCGGAAGCGCAGCCTTGTCGATGCACGCGTCGAAGTCCTCGCGCAGTGACCGCGAGGCCAGGAGTGCAGCGTCGTCCTCGCTCACCTTGTTCAGTCCATCGATAACTGCACCCATGTCGTCGCTGTCGGCCTTGACGATGTGGTCCAGTGCTCCCTCCGGCATTCCCGCCTTCCGCGCTGCTCTCGTCAGGCAGACCTCGCCATCCTTGCTGGAACTCTCAGTGCCCTGGAGGGCGAGCTTGTCCAGCGCCTCGCCGAGGGTCACATCGGTGACCTTGACGGTGCTCACGGTCGGACTCGGCGCAGACGGCGCCTGGGTTGTGCTGTCGTCGCCGCTGGAGCATCCGGCGAGCAGAACGCCCGCGGCCACAGCGAGCGCTACGGGCGCGGGCGCAGCCTTCCTCGTTCTCCAGGTCTTCATCGCTTCTCACTTCGCCTCTCCTGTCACCGTCCAGTCCGATTGGATCGACTGGTCTTCGGGGGCATCTTATCGAAACGCCTATTGAATGACAGTCTGTGGTGAGTCAGAATGCCACGAGATAGGGGGTGCAGAGGGACCGCCGAGCAGGGCTCGGGCGCGCAGGATGCCTGCGGATCTGTTTGGCGCTTGGGGATCAACGAAGTTGATCCGGAGGGCTCTGTGACACCTCGTGCGCATGTCGGCTGCGGGCGGCTCCCTGTCGGGCGGCTGTTCGCGGCTTCTCATATCACCTCGCGAAGGGCTGCTCGACATGACTGCTCTTGCTTCTGTTCGGGCCACCACCGACGTCGATCTGCTGACGCTCACGCTGCACGTGAGCGATGACCAGAAGACCTGGCGCCCGATCGTCTCGAGGGTGGAGCCCGGTCTACGTCGACAAGCAGGCCGCCGCCTGGCTCAAGGAACGGCCGTACCTCGCCGTCGAGATGGACGGCTCGACCTGCTGCGGCCAGTTCCCTCGGGCCTTCAACCCGGTGTTCGCGTCCATCACCCGCGACCAGCAGCTCGTGCAGGTGCACACGCTCTGACGCGCGCCCGCCAGAAGGAGAGCACCAGCCATGACTATGCATGCTGCGCACGTCCCCGCGCCCATGAAGCCCGGTCCGGTCGTCTACACCGACCGGCAGCTCCTCTGCGTGCTCGTCCGCCTGGCGCAAGGGGAGAGCACCCTCGGGCGTCGCACGTTCGAGCAGCGCCGCAGGGAGGCCGACCCGTCGGCTCCGCTCTACGAGCGCCGCTTCGGCAGCTGGAACCGTGCGATAGAGCTCGCGGGCCTCGACGCGGTCGCACAGCCCGAACAGCTGCAGCATGCGACGACGAAGTGGACCCAGGAGCAGCTCATCGCCGCGATCCGTCGGTGTCTGCTGGAAACAGGATCCGCGACGCTGGCGGCCTACCAGGCCTGGCGCACGGATCCGGCGAATCCGAAGTCTGATGTCCCGCCGGCCACCACCATCCGCTTCCGGATGGGGAGTTGGTCGCGGGCCACAGACCTGGCTTGCGGCTGAAATCCATAGGCATCTGCGACACCGTTCGATCCCCGAATGGGGCGCTGAACCGCAAGGATCTGGAAAGGGGAACTGCTATGGCAACCGTAAAGCGGCCTCTCACGGGCCTCCGCGTACGAGTCCATATGAAGGGTGAGGCCGTGTATGGGCTCGTCAGAGTCCGCTACGGGGATGGTCACAAGCACGATGGTCATTACGAGGTGGAGCGTGTCTCGGCATCCCCGATTCTGGTTCCGTTCGGGGATGCCGAACCGGGACCGAACGCCGATCAGATTCCGCCTGGGGTGGAATTTCCGGATCGTCGTGTGACCTATCGCCCGCTGTTCGCTGAGCCGGGAGTTAAGGAGACAACTGCCAGGGTCTCTGGTGCAAACGTTATCTTCCCTGGAAGCATGGAAAAGCTCCGGGAACTGATCGCGCTTGTCCAATCAGGATGGACTGTGCACTGGACCAGTCACGAGGCCAATGAGTTCCGGGGGCAACTGAGAGTTGCCGAAGTCAGTGCATCCGAGGTGAGGGTGAATCCGACCAAGGGATCGCCGAGCCGGTACACATGGCCATTGGAAGGTGACGATTTCACCATCGAGAGTACTGCCATCACCAGGTACAAGGCTGACCATGCGTACACCGGCGGTCGAGCGTCCACGCTGACGCTGCGGTTCGAAGCATCGCGCTAACCAGCAGTCCTAGAGAGACATCAAGGTCTCCTAGTCCGGTGCCAGTCCAGCTAAGGAAGGAATCCGCACCGCATGGCCAATTCCCGACGGGATCGGATCACCACAGTCGAGGGGCGGCAAGGGACCTTGGCGCGCGGCCAGTCACCGACCCGTCACGAGTCGCACCTGGAGCCGGTGAATCTGACCAAGCCGTACGTCTACGGGCAGAGCGATCCGGTATCCCGGCCGGTGGTGCCGGAGGTCAAGCAGCGTAAGCGGCGCAGCGCCCGGGACGTCGTCAAGTCCGTGCTGTCGCGGACGACGCACATGGCCGAGCGGCCCACCGAGCGCTCGGAGGGTGAGCCGACGGTGCGGGAGCAGCTGACGTACGCGCGCATCGTGATCGACGACATACTCCTCGACCTGGACGCCGGTGATGTGAAGGAGCAAGACCCCCGGTCCCTGCTGCGGACGGTCGAGGACATCTACGCCCAGGTGTTGGGCGTCGAGGTGATCGAGGTCGAGGATGCGAGCGCGTCTGCAAAAGGGTGAGCTTCAGTTCCGAATGAAGGTCCGTGAGTAAAAGAGGCGGAATTTCAGTCAGGTGTTTGTTGTGCACGTCAATGGAACGCGCACGCCCATCGGCGGGGAGAAATGAACGTGGCGAACAAGAAGACCGAGACCGGACAACGAGCTGGAGACGATGTCAGGTATTCGGCGTTCAGCGGGGAGGTTTGGCCGATTGGTGAGCCTATCACTCATGCGGAGGACTCAGCAGAAATGCTGGCGGAGAACGGGACGCTGGTGCGGGTCAGGCCGAATTACACGTGCCGACCAGTCAGAGTTTCCTCACGGTGGTCCGGTCGCCGTTCTCCTTTGAGGTGTGAGTAAAGCGTGTGATCCGCGACGATGCGGGCCTGGTCGAATTCGCCTGGAAAACCGAAAGCGCACCGTGGCAGATGACAGGCGCGTTCAAGGCGAGCGAACTGCACAAGGTGCATTTCTGTGAGTGTGTCGCACGCAAGGGAAATAACGGAATTCAGGAAAAGGGCGGGGTGTAATTCAATGACGAAGATTACCGAGCTGGGCATGGATGACGACCTTCCCGGTGCGCGATGGGCCCGCGAGGCGAAGGCGCAGATGATCACGGATGGTGCGGAGCCAAGCATCCACCGGTTCGAGCGGCTGCCGTCCTACGAGGGCTACGCCGGTATGTGCACGTGCGGGTTCCGGACACCGCAGCCCTCGTACGAGCACATGGGCGACCTGACCAGGCTGATCTGGGAGCACCTGGAGCGGGACGTCTTCCCGCCGGTCGATGAGGCCCTGCTGCTGAAGGAAGCCCAGTTGATCAAACTCGGCGACCTGATCGGCTACCACCGCCTGGTCGAGGCGACCGAATAGCACGGCATCCGGTACGTGGGCTGGCTCGTCGCCGGGACGCGCGGATCGATGTGCCTTAAGGGCGGCGCGGAGTTCGGCGCCTTCCAGGGCTCGTGGATCAAGTTCAGCAACGAGAAGCAGGAGGGCTGAACATGGCAGTCGTCGGCTACACGTATGCACACGACAACCTTTGCTCCTCCTGCACGATCGGACGGATGCGAGCGAAGGGCATCAAGGTCGCCCGCAGCGGCGAGCAGGACGAGGCCATCCGACGGGCCGCCGAGCGGGTCGGAGTCGACTACAGCGACGAGCGTTCCTACGACTCCGGCGACTTCCCGAAGACGATCACCAGCCAGCAGGCCCGCACGGAGCTGACCGAGCTGCCGGACGGAGAGCGCGGCGAGATCGAAGACGAGAAGTGCGACCGGTGCGGGAAGTGGATGAAGCTCGGGGAGAAGTCGCCGACCGAGGCCGGTCTGACCCGCTGGGTCCGCGACGACTACGAGCTGCCGCAGGCCCTGGTCCGAGAGATCGCCAGGAAGTTGCGCGAGTGGGGCCTGCCGCACCCGGAGTTCATCACGGAGGACAACGTCCGCCAGGCCGCCGCGATGCTCCCGCATGACTACGCCACAGTGCACGCCGAGCGCAACCTGCAACGCATCGAGCTGCGGCGCACCCCCGAGTGCGACGACGACCCGTGCTTCTACTGCGAGCAGCCGTACGAGAAGCACACGTTCGTCTGTGAGACGTGCGGCACGAACGTTCCGGCCGACATCAAGCACTCCCACCAGGTCCCGGTCAAGGGTTAGCTCAGGTTCCGCACGATCAACAAGTGAGGGAACTAAGAATGGACGATCTGGTATTCGGAGACCCCCCGGCTCCGCGGAAGACCAATCCCGTATACGAGGCTGTAGTCGAAAGCGCTACGCAAGCGGCCCCGCGAATGGGCCAGGGTGGGCGCATTCCCGTCGGCACCCATGATGGCCAGCAACATCAAGCGCGGCAGGCCGAAGGCATTCGAGCCCGCCGGCGCATTCGATGCGGTATCGCGCAAGGTGGAGTACGAGACGGTTCTGCGTGCAATACGTCGGTGAAGCGAAAGGCGCGGAGGAACCGTCGTGATTCTGCTGATGGGCCGCTTTGATTCCGGCGGCAATCTCGTCATCGAGTCGTCGGGCCAATTCCTCGACGCCCACCCGCAAGCCGAAATCGATGCTCTGGTTGCCGAGAAGGTCGGTGGCGACCCCAATGGGTGGGCGTATTCATACCTGGTGGAATCGCACAGCCGGGCTGTAGATGAGGCGTACCAAGAGGTCTTCAGGGACGTCGATGACGAGAATTAAACCGTCATCGACAATGTCTGGGGCGTCCAGGTCGACGACTGAAACCTGCCCGAACGGCGAGCAGCGAATATCGAACGGCATTCGGCGGGTTCGAGTCCCGCGCCAGGTACCAGCCCCAGCAAATTCTTTGAGAGGAGAACCATGCCCACGACCGTAAGCACGGCAGACCGCAAACAGGCAGTCGAAGAGCTGGCGCGGTACGGCCTCAACCCCGAGCGGTACAACGTCGCCGGGATCGTCCGCGACGCGTGGATCACCGGTAACGGATCGCAGGCGACATGGCGGGCGGCTGTCGAGAAGAACCGTTACCCGTTCTTGGTCGGGGACATGGTGCGCATCGTCCTCCTGCAGAACGGCTTCCCGCAGCGCATGTACGGGCGCATCGAGGGATTCGTCATGGAAAACGGACGGGCGTACCGGCGGCGGGTGCTCAACCCGCACTCAGCCTATGTCGACCTGTTCGAGAGTTCGTGCTGGATTCGGCCGGTCAGCGAGATCACCCCGGAACTCGACGACTTCGAGATCACCTCCGAGCACGAAGTTGTGCACCGGGACGGCCCGGTGCACAACTTCGGGATCTTCCACTGCGCCAGCGGGGACCATGGCGGATATCCCCCGCCCGCTGACGTGCTGGTGACCCACAAAGCCTCCGGCACCAAGAGCAGGTTCTGCAACACCTGCAACATCCCTCATGTCCGGGCCCGGCTCGGACATGAGATGTGGCAAAACCGGAAGCTGTACCGGGAAACCATCCGGGAGTTGACCGAGCGTCCGGAGGTGATCACCGGCCCGATCGGCAACTACGACGCGAACCTGAACCGCCGCTGGGCGGACGCGTTCCCCTACCTGGTGCCGGCCAAGGCCGCTGAACTCTACAAGCAGTGGAAGGAGCAGCAGAGTGACGATGCCTGAAATCTGGCTCGTGCTCCAGCAGGAGATCGAGCCAGATCTGTTCACTGACGAGGACGCAGCAGCAATTCGAACGGGCGCTCTCCGGGTCTACGGCATCGTGCTTATCGATGAGCGCACGGACGAGAACTTCGACGACCACACGAAGTGGGTCGAGTTGGACTCGTGCTGGAGCTACATCGGAACTCCCGGCCACGACAACGTGTATTCGGACCCCCGCAACATCCAGCACGAATGGCTGCGTTACTACGCCACCGACATGTGGGCGTTCGCCTGCGGAGTCGTGGAGGGCGACCTGGTCCGCCACGACGGCCAGATCCACTGGGTGATGACGCCCGAGTTCGCCGACCGGGACTACGGATCGGTCGGCACCGCCACCGGCTACCTCTTCCTCGTGCCGACGGCGGGCGGATATCCCACCCGTGTGTGGCTCGGCGACGCGCAGCCGGTGAAGGAGCTCGGCGTGCGAGTCAGCGCGCCCAGGTGCGCCACGGTCGTCCATGACCCGTACGACCCGCCCGAGGATCAGTGCACGGGTGTGGCGACGCACACCCTTTTCTACTCGCTCAGGGACCCGAAGACGCAGGCCGCGAGTACATGACCCGCTGGGCTTCATCGTTTCCTCGACGGCAACGAACTGGACGACGACGGCGGGGTCGTGGGTGTAGAGCCCGACCCATCCCTTGTACGTAGTGCGGCCGACGGCCGGGGCGTCCCAGTAGCCGGTGACGGCCGGGCCGTCCTCCAAAAACTTGAGGATCGCCCGGTACGCCGTCATCGCCCGTCTCCGCCGGCCGCGGCGCTCTCGTCGGCGAACGGGCTCGGCGAGTGTGCGACGACGTCCGGGTGCAGCGCGGGTGCAGTCTCTTTGAGGTCGGGGTGGGTGGCGGCGACCTCGCGCAGCAACCGGGCGAAGGTGACGTGATCGAGCCCGCGGCCGGTGCGGGAGACCAGTAGCGGGCCCTCGGTCTCGGTGGAGTGCGGGGCCTTGTGGGTGCGCACCGGCAGATACTTGTCCAGGGCCCACACCAGCGGGCGGGGGATGGAGGTGAGCGGACCGACGGCGGAGGCGCTGTTGTTCTTGACCGGCAGTTTCCAGGTGGGACCGGCCTGGTTGTCGCGCTGGACGTACTGCATGGCGGCCGCGATGGACTGGCCCGGGCGGAGGCCCGCGAGGGTCATGTAGGTGGCGAGGCGGGCGCGTTCGGGGTGGGGGCCGCGGTAGCGGTCGGCGGCGGTGCGCAGCGCGTCGGTCTGGAACCGGGTGAGGGTCTCGCGCGCGGCCGGTGGGGTGGGCCCGGCGAGCACACGCCGGGGCGGCAGGTTCCAGCGGGCGGCGCCGAGGTCATCCTCGCAGTGGGCGTAGAAGCTGCGGACGGCGGAGACGGCGCGGCCGCGGGAGGTAGCGGCGAGCGAGGCACCGTCGAAGGCGGTGAGGCGTGCGGCCCAGTCCTGGATGTGCAGCGGCTCGAAGTGCCAGACGAAATCGCCGATGTAGGTGAACCAGTCCTGCATCCAGACGGGCGGGGCGTCGATCCCGGCGAGGTAGAGGCCGTAACGGTACTTGGTGTCCTCGTCCCAGACGCGCCCGATGACCTGCTGGCCGTCGAGCCGGACGTACGAACCGGCGAGCCAGCCGTGCAGGATCGCGTAGGGGTCCGGGGCCTGGGTCAGGGAGTCCATCCCGATACTCTACGAATCGGGCGTGCTGTCCCGGTCCGGAAGTCCCGGCTGGTCCTGTTGCAGCAGCTGACCGTCAGGGAGCAGATCACCCTGCCGCAGGAAGGCGGCCATCCACAGAACTCCCTCCACGAACCCGTCCCTGTGCTCGGGTGACGCGGCGCCCACGTTGCTCGCCTGGTACCGCTCGGCATAACCGTCGGCCCACCGGGCGACTGCCAGATGGTTGCGATAGATGTCCGCCTACGGGCCAGTAAACGCCTCGGCTGCCCTTTCAGGACACCAGTCGATCTCTGTCTTGTCGAAGTCGAGGAGCTGCTCGTCGCTTTCTTCCCATGCCTGAAAGCTATCCATCAGGCGGCCGGAAACAGTTCACCCTCCGGGCGCGGGTCGGGACTGCACACGGCCGTATCCGTAGAAGCGCTGAACTTTAAGGAACAGACCGGTGCTCCTTTTGCTCCTACGACAAGACGCACATCAAGAAGCATTGGGCCGAGCTGACGCTGGCCTCGATCATCGAGCAGGAGGGGCACCAGTGAGCGACGTGCAAGAACACCTGGCAAAGATGCTGCGGATCGTCGGCATTGAGAAGGTCACCGCGCGGAACATCGAGAAGGTGTGGGTCCGCATCCGGATGTGGGAGGTCGCCGTCCGGTGCTCCCGCTGGGACGCTGATGCCGACGATCGGCAGTTCACAACGGTCGAGGAAGTCCGAGAGAACGTCGGCGTGGCCGCGGCAGACGGCACGAAGAAGCTGACGGACGTACAGTTCGACAGGCAGCTCGCCTACAACGTTCGGGCCGAGGCCGAGAAGTCGTACACGTCCCTCACCCGCCTCAACTGAGTACGTACTCAGGGAAGACGAGGCCTTCGTCCAGGAGAACGGGCGCGTTTTCATCTTCAAAGGAACTCTTGACCAATGAAGATCGCCATTGTCGGCTCGACCGCGCTGCTCACCACGCCGTGGAGCAGCCTCCACCACATGCCGCTTCCCGCGCCGAGCGTCTTGGCCCAGGATCTCGTACGGTCCTACCGTCTGATCGGACGACTACAGCAGGCGCACCAGACAGAAGGCAGCGCAGAAGAGTGGCAGTCCGCAATGAGGATCATCACGGAGGCAGCCGCAGCACGGGTCAGGGCCAGCTCCAGCTATACCGAGAAGATCCCGCAGCTCGCTGCCGACAAGACGTACCTGATCGACAACGGGCTCTACCACGAAGACGAGCGGTAGAACCAAGGACACCACTACGACTCGGCGGCTCACCAGGTCTGGTGGGCCGCTTTTGCTATCCCTAGAAGGAGTTCCGCATGACCATTCACATCGGTGAGCCGGCCGTCACCTACTGCTTCAACGACGCCCGCGTGCCCGTCGACAAGGACGCCACCTGAACGTCCGGACTGCTTCCGTCCGCTCGTTCGGGGGCGCGGCAGCGACCGTCCGGCCAGTACGTAGCGACGAGAGGACATCCGTGACCAGCAAGACCCAGGCACCCGAGCTCGACGGCGTGAACTGGCGCAAGTGGGCTTCCGAGCGGCCCGGCCGCTACAAGTACAACGTCGGGATGCTCAAGCCAGAGGAGACCACCAGCGGGCTCGGCTACATGGTCGACTGCAACCAGCGCGAGACGAAGTGGGCCGCGTACCGCTACACAGCCGACAACTCCCAGTGGTGGGCCGCGCACGGGGACGGCAACCCGCGGGACCTCGTCGTCCGCCTGGAAATCGCCGACGGCAAAGATTATGCCGCCGTACAGCAGATCGACGACCGCACCGCCGCCTTCGCGCAGCTCGCCGCGATCGACTGGAACAACGTTCCCGTCGCCGCTGGCGACCACCACGTCTCCCGCCTGCTCGCCGACAAGATCGGCGACTTCAAGGACTACTACCAGCCCGGGCACACGCACCTGCGCTCGATTGTCGAGGGCTGGCTCACCCGCTACTCCGCCGCCCACGCCTACCGACCGGAGAACTGACCACAACCCGACAGCTCTGGACCACCGCTCACCTCAGTGCCGGTGACCTCGTCGAGAACGACGTGATCTCCACCCGCCCGGTGTGGAGATCACGTAACCGAGGTCCGGCTGGAGGAGGCGAGTCGAGTTTTGCAAGAAGTACCCCGACGCCAAGGAGGGGTACAGCAACTACTTCCACGGGCCCGAGCTCCACGCCCTGCTGCCCCTCCTGCACACCGACGAGACCGGACTGATGGAGGAGTGCTTCTACCCGCACAGCTCCCCGAAACCTGGTCCCCACTCAGGTCCCGGCCGACACCACCAAGGAGTGATCATGACCCGATACACCCTCGTCGAACACGAGACGCTCCCGAACTTTGTCGTCGCCGCCCGTGTCACCCCGAAGCTGGAGGCCAAGGCCAAGC
This sequence comes from Streptomyces sp. NPDC057302, assembly GCF_042667685.1. Lineage (NCBI taxonomy): Bacteria > Bacillati > Actinomycetota > Actinomycetes > Kitasatosporales > Streptomycetaceae > Streptomyces > Streptomyces sp. NPDC057302. The sequence goes on from NZ_JBHUZJ010000007.1 coordinate 56,954, forward strand.
AGCACATGGGTGTGATCTTCGACGACTACGCGAAGGCCGACACCGCCGCGGACGAGATCAACGACTGGGCCTGCGTCCAGGCAGTCGGCACCGAGCCGGTCTACCCGACCCGCACCGCGCACCTGACCGGGTTCTCCTCGAGGTGCCGGGTCGACGGACGCCGTCTCTACATTCCGACCACCACCCCCGACACCGCGATCAAGGAGAGCTGAACCGTGCAGGAGCCGGAGTTCAACCCGCCCTACGGCGGCGCCATAACCACGTCACCGGTCCCGCCGAGCATCACGGCTACCTGCACATGATCGCCTGGGTCGTAAAGATCGGGTCCCACGCCGAGTACATCCAGGATCTGTGCGCGAAGGCGAGGGCCGCAGGCGCCCCGCTGGACACCCCAAGTCGGCTTGTACGTCAGGGTCTCGGGGTGGTGTCGCGCTTATGTCGCACGTCCGGCGAAGGCCGGCGGCACCGGGGCCAGGGTGCTTTCGCCTCTTACGAAGACGTCCGGGAGGCGCGGCGTCGCGCCCACCAGGACAGCCGTGGTGCGGTGGCTGCTCGGACGGCCTGCCCGAACACGTCCAGGGCCGCCTCCAGGCGCGCGGTGTTCTCCACGTCCCCAGCGGCGTTGAGCAACCGCTCGGTGGCGGCGGCGACGGCCGGGTCGGGGTAGCGCATCAGCGGCGCCGCCGCAGCGGCGACCCGGGCGAGCGGTTCCCGTACGGCGGCCACGGTCTGCTTGGTCGCCCGGCGGTCCCAGCTCAACAGTTCCGCCGCATGCCCGAGGCCCGACAGCATGCTCAGCCCGTCCGTGCCGCCCGCGATCCGAGCCCGGGCGGCGCCCCCGGCGAAGGCGAACGTGGCCAGCAAGAACGACCGCGCCCGCTCAGCTGGACCTTCCCACAGCAGACGGTTGGCGGCGGCCGCGCCCTGCAGTTCCGCCAACGCCACCGTCAGCGCGTCGGCCTGTACCCGCAGGGCGCCGATCTCCGACTGCTGATTCTGACGGTTGCGGGCGCGCACGGTCAGCCACGACGCGAGGACGGCGATGATCGCCCCAGACACGAGCGCACTGTTGGCCAGACTGTCGGCCAGATCGATCAACTTCTCCATGGCCGAAGGCTGACTGCGTACCCGCCCCGATGGCCAGCTCATTGCGCACCTGACGCACAACACGTACGCGGCTGTTGCCCCAGGTCACCCTGGAGAGTGACCGTCAGGTCAGCTGGCGTCGCCGACCTGGTCGAAGCCATGGTCGAAGCCCCGCAGCGACGGCTCCAGTTCCTGCGCGGCGCCGCACAACGAGCACCGCCTCACGTCTGCCTTCTCCACAGCGTCCAGGGCTTGGTTCACCGCCAGGACGGGCGCGCCCTGCGGCGCCTCGTCACAGTCGGGGGAGTGCAGGATGCCGCGGTCGGGGCCGCGTCGGCCGTCCAGCCTCTGGAGCACCCAGCCCGTCGGTCGGCGAGGTCCGAGGATCTCCCGCTCGATCGGCGGCAGCTCAAGCCGGGTGGTGGGGACGTCGTCGTACGAGACGCCGTCGACGCGTTCCACGTGCGCCCCGCCGTCCGGGCCCGCGGCCGTGGACGGGAGGGCGTGCCGGAGACCGCTGCGGGCAATTTGGGCGCTCTGATGTAGAGACTTCGTTCCAGAAGGCGTGCGTGACGATCGTGGTGGTCAACTGGCGCCCCCGTTCCCGAAGTTCAGCAACAGCCTCCGGCTCCTGCTCCGTCCAGCCCGGTGAGTCGGGGCGAGCCGGGGACGTGGCCAACCAGTAGCCCTCCGGGCGCGACCAGGCGTCCATCGGCTTCACGCTGTACGGCAGCGCCTTGAGCAACCTGTCGCTCATCAGGGTAACGAGAGCCTCCAAAGTGCTGCGACGGAGCCCCCTATAGGTACGCACACGTCGCGGGCCGCGCATCGGTCGACACGCACCTGCCAACCAGTCCCGAGCTGTTCCCCGTACGCCCTGTGTATGGGGAGCAGCTCTCTTCACCATCGCCAGCACAGAGGCGACCACTTGTTCACCATCCTTCGGGTAGCGCTCGTCACCCCCGCCACCTTGGACGCCGACGCCTACCAAGAGTTCTGCTGGGGCGCCGACCTGGAGCGCGCGGACACCGGATACGGGCTGCTCCTGGCCTTCGACAACCACAACGGTGACGAGTTCACCGCGCTCGTCGACGACGTTGAATACGTACGGCTACTGACCGAGACCTCCGGGATCGTCGTGCCTGCAGACAAGGTCACCCACGTCCTGCGCAACTGGCCGGACCTGCGTCCCGAAGCCCCCACCGTCTGGCCCTGACACGGACCACACCCGGCCAGCCGGCCGGCCCGGCCGGTTCTCCGCGCAGCAGGTCGGGGCGGGCGCCAGCGAGGGGGAGGCCCGCTGGAGACCGGGCACGAGGACGCCGTCGATGCGGTAGCGGGCCGTGCTCGTTCGTCCCGCTGGAGGAGCGGGCCGGCGCCGTCCGGGCCGACGCGGCGCTGCGCTGATTCGACCTGGACGGCGCAGTTGAGGCGGTGGCGCTGTGGACCGCCCGCCGCCACCAGGCCCTGGACGCCGAGATCGGCCCGCCGGTCAAGCAGGCAGACCTCGCGATGCCGGAGCTGTTCGGAATCGGCCCCGAGACTGTCGGCCAGCTGCTGGCCTCAGCCGGGGACAATCCCGAACGCATGTGGTCCGAGAGGGCGTTCGCACACCTCGCCGGTGTCGCTCCGATCCCGGCCTCGGCTGGCCACACCCACCGCCACCGCCTCAACCGCGACGGCGACCGGGCCGCGAACAACGCGCTGCACGCCATCGTGCTGGTCCGGATGCGCTTCGACGAATGCACCCGCGCCTGTGTCGAACGCCGCGCCAAGGAAGGGCTGTCCAAGGAGGACATCGTGCGCTGGCTCAAGCGAATCGTCGCCCGCGAGGCCCATCGCGCTCTGACCGGCACACCGACCACGCACATCACTCAAAGCAACCTCGCTCCAGCTGTTTGACAGCTATATGAGCGTCCCGAGGACGGAGAATCCGATGAGCACCAAGCTGTACGACGGGCTGCGGCTAACCGCGCACGCGCCCGGCCTCTTCGAACTCACCCGCGTGATCTCCAAGCGCATGCGCGAGGTCTTCCGCGAGCTGGCTGTACCCATCATCGCCAGGAACGTCGCCCGCGTCGTCGACGACGCCGAGATACGCGAACGCGGCATGGGCGGCCCCCTGCACAACTACCTCGTTTACCGAGCCCGGAAGCTCTGGCTCGACGAGCAGGCCGGACTTGATGACCGCATGACGTTCCACGATCCGCTGCGCTTCAGCATCGTCTTTGGTCAGGTCGATGACGAGTACGGCACGCGCCGGCTGGCTTACCCCTTCGCCGGGAACCGCGCGTACACCGACGCGCTCATGGCTCTCGAAGCCAACGGACGGCCCCTCTTCATCGATTACCACTACCAGAACCAGGCCGAACGACCGGATGAGATCCGGAAGGACGAGTGGAAGCGCCGCCACGATGACTGGAACCATCTGCTGGACGCCGACGACCGGGACACCGACGGCACCTTCGGGCATCTCCCCGCCTGGCAGCTCCCGGACAGCATCGACGGTGTCTTCGACGCGGTGCTGCTCGGCTACAAGGACACCACCATCGATCTGAACGCGCACCGCACCATCGAGCACCGCATGCGCCGGGCACTCAACCGGGCGGTGACCCTCGACCTGGACCTCGACGAGGTCAGCGGCATCAACAGAGTGCTGACCCGTAACCAGTGCATCGAGCGCGCGATCTCTCAGTACCTCGACACTGCCGAGGGTAAGGCCATGCCGCGGCCCGCGCCACTGCCGGGTGCTCGGGAACTCGACGTCATGATCAGCGAGTTGTCGCCCGTCTATGAGCCTCCACCTGGAGCCGTTGCCCGGATCGGCGAGCTGTATCGCGAGCAGGCGCTGGCTGGTGATTGATCTGGATCGACGCAGTCGATCCGGAAATGGATCTGGAGGGGTATCGGCACCCCCCTCGCCCACGGGTGCGATCGCTTCGTGGACCTTGCAGCAGGTCAGGTCGAGACCGAGCGCCTCGCCGATGACTTCGTGGCCAACGCCGGAATGCACGGCGCGAACTACCCCGAGCTTGGCGCCTCCCGGGGCATGACTCACCAGGGCGTACGCAAGCGCTGGCCCCACCCGGTCACCACCGAGGCTGTGAACCCATCCCGGTGGTGAATCGTCACCGCCGCGAACCGCAAGGTCCAGGAGGCACCCGCTGGCGACTTCCTCGCTGCCAACACCACCACGACGGACGGAGACACCACGTGATGCTCGCGATCGGCGCGCTGCTCGGCTGCGCCGCCACTCTGTTCGTCCTCGCCCTCAGGCGCCGCCTGACCCGCACGCCGCACTGCGGGTGGTGCGCGACCGCCTCGAACTGGTCCACCTCCCAGCACGACACTCTGCTCTGCCGCGGCTACGTCCAGGGCCGCCGCCGCGAACGACTGCGCGACATCAGGTACGGCCGCCCCGTCGAGGAGCCGAACCCGTGGGGCGAGGCATACCTGCTCGACGAAGAGATCGCCCAGCGAACGGGAGCCGACGCATGAGACCTCAGACCACCACAGCCGCCGCCGCGTTCGCCCAGGCGCTCGCCGAGCTGGCCGACGGATACCAGACCGACCCGGAGGGCACCGTGCCCGTGATCGTCACGGTCTCCGACCCAGTGACCGGCGAGCAGCACCCGGTCCCGATCGAGCCCGGCCAGCTCGACTGGGTGACCGCCCTGGTACGGGGCGAGCTGGACACCTTCCGCGCCGCCCACTCCGACGGCACCGGCTACTGCGGGCACTGCCGCGGCACCGGCCTCGCGGGAGGAACCGATGGCGCCGCCCTGCTCGGCGAGCTGCCCGCCGACGACGGGAGCCGCCCGTGACATCCGCCACCAGCCTGCCGCCCCGCCTTATCGCTCGTGCTTCAGTCCCACGGAGCATGCGTAGGCGGAGGAGACATCAGCTGATCGCGCCCGTGGGCGTCCGCAATCCACATCACGAGAAGAGCGAGATCACCATGGCTGAGTCCACGACCACCGTGAAGTACGACGTCACCGTCAAGTTCAGCTGCATCGAGCTGACCGGGTCGCTCGTGCACGACGACGAGCACCGCGTGCTGGAGCTCGAAGACGCCGAGGGCCCCGCCGAGCCCATCTCGATCAGCCTGCAGAGCTACGGCCTCACGCCCGAGCCCGGCAACGTCTTCATCAAGGACTGGTCCGAGCACTCGGGTCTGACGGCTCGCCTGGCTCAGGCGGGTCTGGTAAAGCCCGTGCGCGGGCTCACCGTCGGGCCCTTCAGCTCCGCGGCCTACGAGGTTCAGGTGACGCTGTGAGCGTCGGGATCCTCATCGCGGTCGTCCTGGTCCTGGCGCTGTTCTGGTTCACCTTGGCGGTTATCCGCCGAGACAGGATGTCCGATCTCGAGCACTCCTATCGGCTGGCCTGCAAGAAGAGCGACAGCGCCAGAGGAGCAGGTGGAGGCCGATCTGCGGGACGTCCGGGCATGACGTCGGGGGTCTGGGTCGGGGGAGTGGCCGGTCACTCAGCGAGGAGCGCGAGCCTGATCGGCGAAGCCGATTCGGGACTCGGAATGACAAGGCATTCGATCAGCACAGCTGATTCGGATGGTGGCATGACAGACAACTGAACATCTCAACAACCCACCCAACTGCGCGCAGACGACGACGTCGATCCGGGCGCTGCGCTGTGTTCAAGGAGAATCCCATATGCCGAACCCGAACAGCACCGCATCCGTCATCGGCCGCTTGGCGAACGACCCGAAGGTCTTCGAGAACAAGGACGGCTCCAAGAAGGTCATGCTCACCGCCTTCGTCGACCGCGGCTACACCGACCGTCAGGGCAACCGTATCTCCGACGCGCTGCCCTTGGAGGCCTTCGTCCGTACCGAGACGCAGGGCGCCGGGCCGTTCGCCCGCGTGCACAAGGGCGACCTGGTGAGCCTCAGCTACGAGCCCCGCATGAACCGCTACACCAAGAACGGTGTGGAGGTCTTCGAGCTCAAGCTGGAGATCCAGAACATCTCCTTCCTGGAGTCCCGCGCCACCACCCAGGCCCGCCTGGCCGAGCGCGTCACCAAGGCCGAGGCCCAGAACCAGAACCTGCAGGCTCAGGCTCCCGCCCCGGTCGCCGCTGCTGCGCCCGTCGCCGTCGCGCACGCCAGCGCCGTACAGGACGAGCAGCTGCCCTTCCCGACCGCCTGACCATCTGTCGAGCTTCACCCCTCCCGGCGGTCCTCGTTGAGCTCACAGAGCGCGCCCCATCGCCCTCACCACACGAAGGAGCAGCACATGCCCAAGTCCCGAGTCCGTATCAACCTCATCGGCAAGACCCCCAAGCCGCAGTCCCGAGTCCGTATCAACCTCATCGGCAAGTCCCCCAAGCCGCAGTCCCGAGTCCGTAGCAACCTCATCGGCAAGCGAGACAAGTAACCCACCTGCGGGCCCGGCCGACGCCGACAACGGCCCAGCATCTGGCCTGTGTGGCATCGGCCTTCAGGACCTGGTCGTGGTCTTGATGGCCCACGTTGTCGTGTTGAGGGATGCGGGTGTCGATGCAGCCGAGCGGGCCTCGCTCGGCCCGCTCGGCGCGGTGGCGACGGCCGCGTTCCCGAAGGGCAGCCTGGCGATCCGGGTTCGGGATGAGCTGGGCCGTTGCTTCGCGACGAGGAGTTCGCGGACCCCCGCTGACACCGCGGCATCCCAACCGCCCCTGGACTGCGCCCCGCTGCCCCCCGGACCTGTTCAGGGGCACAGACGGAAGCCGCCCGCCTGCAGAGAATCAGTCCCGCGCTGGTCTTGCTCCACGCTGCCAGAGATCCTTTCCCGCCGCTCGACGGGATCCGTGCCGATGGACAGGAGTCTCGGCCGACATCGCGTCGGCGCAGCACGGAAGTTTCGGCGGTCGGTGTCGATGCCCCTGCGGGGCCGTGCCCGCCCAACTCACCACCACCACCCACCCAACTCGCCCGAACAGGAGAACGCGTTGAGCACTACAACCCCGACCGTCCACGCCCGCCGTCCCCGCCAGCAGCCCGTAGACACCGAGATCGCCGCCCTGGACCTGGGCAGCGTCGGAGGAATCCGCGAGGCCATCGACCTCTTCGCCCGCAGGATGCTGAAGGCCGCCGCGATCGGGCACGACCGCGACCAGCGCACCCACGCCACGACCGTCCAGGCCCTCAACACTCTGCTGCTGGACATGCTCAACACCCGCTGTCCCGTCTGCCGGGGCAAGGGAGCGCTCGACCACGCCGCGTGCCCCAACACCGCCGCCCACAGCTCGTAAACCCGCCCCCTCCGAGGGCGCCCGCTGGCGCGGCCTGCTCTTCGACTCCCTCAAGCGGATCTGACCCCACTGCCGGCCAGACCCCGACTGTTTTTGAGTCATCAGCACAGCTGATCCGGGCGATCGACAACAGACCCGCCACAGACTTCTGCACGGAGCGGTTCGAACCCGTAGTGCGTCGACTAATCGTCGGCGTACGCCAGTTGGCACGCCGTGTAGACCGACCGCGGAAAAGGTTCGATTCCTTCAGTCCTGCAGATGATCCCTGTGGCGTGTCCCTGGAGATCTCCGCGGCTCCGGCTTCCCCAGCACCCCGGTGCGCGCTCTGCCTTCGGGCAGCAGCTGCGCCGGGGTGCTGTGTTTTTCTTCTTCGCGGTTCGCCTTGCTCGTCCCGTGAAGGCAGTGAGGACAAGGGATCAGCGGAGCTGATCCGGATCTGGCGTTGAAGAACATCCTCGTCGCGTCAGGAGCCGAGCCATGGACTGCCCGAACTGCGCCATCGACATGGAGTCTGCCCACGGCGTCCGTGCCAGCAAGAAGGCCGAAAAGGTCACGCACACGTGTTCCGAGTGCGGCTACAGCGAGACGCGCTGAGCAACTCCTCCTTCCCTCCGATTGCAAAGAGACAGGAACAGCATCGTGTACGAGAAGCCCGACCTGGACACTCCGCTCGCCGACCTACGCAGCGCCTTCGCCACCGAGATCGCCGCCCTCGCCAGGAAGCACAAGAACTTCGTCCGGGCACAGACCGTCACGAGCACCGGCCACACCGTCCTGTTCACAGGCATGTGGGGTGACCACGTCGGTGCCATCGAGATCACCGCCCCGGATGGCCAGGGAGTCCGCCGCGCCGACGGCTGGAAGATCGGCAAGATCGCGGAGGTCGCCGCGTTCCTCTGGGACGCGATGGAGCAGGACAGGGCCAGGGCGGCCGAGCGCGAGCGCTTCGTGGGCCTCAAGTCCGTGAGCATCACCGCTGTGGACGCCTCCTGCCAGACGCACGGCAGGGAAACCGGCAGATATCACCTCACGACCGAGCAGCTCGCTCAGGTGCTCGCGCTGGCCGAACGCCTGGCTGCCGCGAATGCGGCTGAGTGAAAGCGGGAGGCGCGCCGCGCGCAGCGCCCTGGCCAGCGCTTCCCCCGGAACGGCATCGACGCCGGGATGGCGGCACTGGCTGACGAAGCCGGACGATCTCGTTCACCAGGACCTTGCGGCCTTGGAGGCCGCACGCATCTACGGTGTGCGCTGCGACCTCGACGAGCTCGCCTCCTTCGAACCCATGCCGGCGGCCCACCCCCAGCACAAGCACTGACCAAGGAACACTGACTACCATGAGTTTCCTCAGCCGCAATGGCTTCATCGAGACCGAAGAGCAGGAGCAGGCCCGGCTGGCCCAGGCCCCCGACGGCTCGCTGAACCACTACCTGTCCACCCTGCCCGTGACCATCGAAGAGTGGCCCAAGGACCTGCTCGTCGAGCTGCCATGGGCGCCACCGCACACTGGCCGGCCCTACCGCGTCGTCGCGGTGCCGATCGAGTTCCGTGGGGACGCTCTGCCCGAGGGCGTCGAGGAGGAGCCGCTGCCGCGCAAGCGCCACTCCGGCTCCTGGACCTGCGCCGTGGTGTACTCCAACCACCCGAGCTACCCGGTCGGCGGCTACCGCATCGTCGTCCCGGCCGCCGAGCTGGCCCGCGGCCGGAGGATCGACCTCGCCGGGGTATCGGCCCAAGCCTGACCCAACGGGCATACCGCACCGCCGCCCCATCGGCCCCCGCAGGGATCACGCCGTGCGGGGGCTCCTCGTTCTCGCCCCCCACCAGACTGAAGCAGAAGGCAGACGCCATGTCCTGCACCAGAACCTGTCCCGACCTCCTCGTCCTCGTGGCGCTGCGCTCTGTTCCCTGACCCCACGCCCTTCAACACCACCCAGCAGAAAGCAAGTTCCGCTATGCCGACCGTCAGTGAAGAGCAGAAGATCGACGCCGTCCACCGGCTGGGCGTGATGTCCGAGCGGCACCCCGAGCTGAAGCGCCGCGTGGCGGACGCCCGGCTCGAACTCGCTGCCGTCATTCTCGCCATGGACGCCGTCGATGAGCGCATCCAGGCGGGGGAGAAGATCCACTCGCTGCAGGAGCAGGCCGCCGTCGAACAAGCGAAGAACACCCACGCTCAGGCCTTGGCGGACCTCCTGCGAGGCGAGCACTGAGCCGCACTGGCTCGTCCTCGCAACCATCACCGAACCGCACAGAGGGGCCCCTCATGCCCGGTGCACCCGAATACACGCCCCGCAGCGTCTACACGCTGGAACCGCACGCTGATTTGGTGACCGTCGAGAACGGATACATTGCGATCGAGGCCATCGTCGAGCGCGTCTACGGCAAGCCGTACAGCTCGCTGCGCGGATGCCAGCGGGACGACGAGCACATCGGCAATGACAGCGTGAAGCTCTACGAGCTCACCTCCGATGAGGACTACCTGCAGGCACTCGGCGACCTCGACGGCGCCAAGATCTATCTGGGTTGGGATTCCCGCACCGGCGAGAGCGCCTTCAAGACCGGCATGACGGAGCTGGACTACTGGTTGAGCATCCGCATCACCGACGAAAACACACCAGCCACCGTCGAGGCGAACCCGCCGGCGACGCAAGACCTTGCGAACGCCGTGTTCGAGGACCGGTTCTTCGCCGATCGCGCCTTCTCGCCGTCGCTGCGGCTGGTCCTGGCCGATCTGATCCGCCGCGGCGAACTGCCGCGCGGCGACTACCTGTTCCGACACTGGTGGTGATCGAAGCGGAACGAAGGTTGGAACCATCGCTCAGTCTTAGACATCCGTCTCCGACGTCGCCGAGTACATCCTGCAGAAGCACACCACGGCCGAGCCCGATCGGCCGACGATGAAACTTCAGAAGATCGTCTACTACTGCCAAGCCTGACACCGTGCCTGGGCCCGATGGATTCTCCGACGCGCTGGCCGCGCCTCAGGGCTCCCCGCCGACTTCCTCCATCAGTAGCGAGGCGGCCCGCAGACGAGACGCCGCTGCCCGCCAGCCGCAGCCCATCGAGCGGACACCCACATGGCCCCGCTCAAGCCGCACCAACACGTGAACTGAGCGCGGTCTTGCGGCCGCTGCCTCTCCGGCTCATCGAAATTCGCCAGAACTCCGTCCGGTGCCGTGCTCCCCATAGCTTCCGGGTGGCGGCCCACCCCGAGCCGCCCAGCCCCTTCACAGAGACGAGTCGCAGACATGACGATCAACGAACCGTTTCAGCCGCTGACTGCAGAGCAGCGAAGCCACATAACCGCGCGCTGCCGCAAGTTCATTTCCCTGAAGGCGAACCTGGAAGGGGTGCCGAACAAACAGTACGTGGAAATCTTCGGCAACCTGGCCAGGGCCGTCCTCGACGCCCTCGCCCAGGGTGTGGCCGACCTCAGCGGCGGCAACCCTTTCGCCGTCACGGCCTTCATCGACGCTACTGACGAGCGACTCTCCGCGACGGTTGAGAGCGACGGTTCCCGTCTTTACGACGACACGGCCTCTACCCTCGTCGGCCAGGTGATCTTTGCTTCGCGGGCGGCGTATCACACGGCGGGGGTCGTGGCTCGTACCACGGAGCCTGACGGCAGCAAGGCCGTTCAGGCGTGGAAGCTCGTGGACGGGCATCCGCTGCCCCTCCCTGCGTCGATAGCTGCCCAGATGTGTGCAGTCGATGTGAGGACCGGCAAGCCCCAGAAGCCGCAGCGGGACATTCGCCACACCGACGCCTTCGACATTGCGCCGCTGTTCCTGCGCCTTCCTTGATCCGACGACCCTCCGCCCGGCACACCGGACGGAGGGCGACCCGGCGTCGATCGCTCGGCGCCGCCTCCGCGCCTGCCCCATCTGAACGGGAAGAGAAACCCGATATGGCATCACGCCACCGTGCTGGCGTCAGGCCGACCCGACGCCGACGCCACGCGTTGCGAGCACGAGGTGAAGACCTCGGGCCGGCCCCGCGCCCCCGAGTCCGGCTGCACCGGCCGCACCCAGTTCCAGATCGTGTGCCGTGAGCACAGCACCGTCGGAAAACCGCACCCCCGCAAGCTGTTCGCCGGCCCGGCGGTCGCCGCGCAGCGCCAGGAGCACCGCGCCGCCCTCGCCATCCACTGCCCCCACAACCTGACGCCCGCTTTCACGGCCCGGGACGCCCTACGCGTCCCGGCCCCCCGCATGGGAGGACACGTAGATGACCACCTTCATGGACCGCTTCGCCGACCGCGTCACCGAGGTCACCACCGAACTCGCCACCCTGGACATGCCGCTCACCGTCCCGGCCGGGCCCTTCACCACCGATGGGTACGGCTGGATCGACTTCACCCCGGCGATCGACCGCTCCGGTCTCGCCTGGTGTACCGCTGTCCGGATGCTCGCCGACCACCACCACACCCCTCTCTCCCAGCAGATCCTCAGCGCCGACGCACTCCTGAGTGAGCTGGGAGTCCCCGGACTCGCCACCCTGCACCGCGACCTGGTCGGCGCCCCCATCGACTACCGATTCACGCCCTGCCCCTACTGCGACGGCATGGGCGAAGACCCCACACTCCCCACCTGCGAACAACTCGGCTGCCGAATCCCGACGAACATCGCCGACCACCCCCACGGCTGCCCTGTCTGCCGGGGCGAGAACTGCGAGCCCGACTACTACGCGGGGCGGCAGATGGACGAGGCAGAGCAACTGTGGGCCGAAGCGATCGCGGCCAAGACACCGCCCCGCCGCTCGTGGCGCACCCTGCTGCACCGCCGCTGAAGAACCCCCCCCAGCCCGGCCCGGGGCGGCTGCCGACTGGGCGGACCGTCAGGCATGGCTTGCCGCCGACCACTTCCGCGACACACTCGCCAACGGAATCCGGGCAAGGTGGGTGATGATCTGTCGCTACGCAGCCGATCTGCACGCCGCGACCTTGCGCGCCCGCCGCGAACACCGCACCGGCGCCATCTCCTGAACTCTTCTGGTGGTACCGGCTCGGCTCCACCTGGGACCTGATCCCTGCATATCGCACCGCGCTCTGCCTGACCGACCAGGGCGCCTGACACCCCAACCCCCTTACCGCGCACTGCACCTGGGCGGGGCGTCCGCGGTCACGTAACCCGAACCAACCCGAGGAGAACCCCGCATGTCCACGTTCACCGCACGCCCCAGCCTCACCAAGACGCGCCCCGCGTACGACAGCCACACCGGCGCGATGCACCGTGACGCACTCCAAGCACTCGGGATCGTGCACCACGTCGACAAGCCGTGGCGCGGACTGCCTCATGAGTACCTGGTGTGCAGCGGGCCAGGACGTGCGCGGGTGTGGATTCACTGTGCGGCCGACCCGTTAGCCCGTACCCCGGAGGGTCATCGGTTCACCGATCACTACGACCTGCCCACGGTCGCACTGTGGGCCGTGGTCGCCGTGGTCACCGATGACAAGTCAACCCGGTTCGTGTTCAACGGGTGTGGCGACGAGCACATGCCCGCAGCGAGCGCAGGCATGCAGGCAGGGCAGTGTGCTGCTGCCGTGGCCGAGCACTTCGGGCTGACGGTGCCGGAGCCCGAGTACACCTGTCTGCACTGCGCGCGCGTTATCGAGTGGATCGAGGCCGACGGGCAGCGCGCTTGGTACGACTCGTCCAACTGGATCGGGTGCGTGGACGGCGAGAGCCTGCACACCCCGGAGCCGCTGTGCGGCTGGTGCGAGGACTACGGGCTGATCGAAATCTTCGACGATTCCACCGACGCCCTGAAAGGGCACACCACGTGCGACAACGCGCCATGTGTCGCCCGGCGCATCATGCGCAGCGATCAAGCCGAGCGCGAGCGCAAGGCAGCGCAGGCGCAGGCTGGCGCGCACGAGTGCACCGGCCCCCTGTGCTGTCCCCCGTTCTAACCCTCATGGGGCCCTCACCCCCTGCGACGAGTGCGGGCCGGTCGGCCGGTTCGAGACCAGCCGGGGGCACCCAGCACGAACTCGACCACGGCAGCAACCCGAGAGCAACCCTCAGCATGCCCACGCAGGCCCGCAGCATCGTCCGGGAGATCGTCACCCACTCGTACCGCCGGTATACCCCGACCAACGACCGTGCGCCGGAGGGAACCGAGTACGGCGTAGACGGCTGGCTGTTCGACCTGCCCGGCGAGACGCTCAACGGCCGCCGGTTCCCGCAGCGCCCCTATGCGGCGTACCAAGTGACCAAGAACGCGGAGTTGGTCTGGATGGTGCGCGAAGTCGGTGGCGAGCGGCGGCAGGTCGGCAGCCACAGCACCAACCGTAAGGGCGCTCTCGCGCTCGCGGTCGGTGCGGTTGCCCACGAGAGAGAGAAGACGGCCGCCGTGACCGCCGCACCGGCAACTCGCGACCAAGGCACCCGCGCACACGGCGCCGCGCGGCGTATGGCCGCCGAGGGCGGCGAGCGTACCCAGGTGGCGGCCACCATGGATGAGCGGTTGGAGCGGATGCGTGCGGGCCAACTCGCCGCCTTGCCGACCGTCGCAGAAATCCGGATGGCGTACCCGCTCGCCGGTGGGGGCGCCACGATGCGGCTGATGACCACCGAGGGCAGCACGGCGGAACGCCACATGATCCCGCTCACGGAGCGCGGCCCAGCCGGTCGGGAGAACGACCCCGCCGGGATCTACCTGGACGCCATCACCGACGGGGCGAACACGGAAGGACTGAAGATCGCCGCCGGGTGGCACCTGATGCGGCTCGGCTTCAACTACGCCCGAGGCTCGGCCTGGTCGCCGTACACCGGCGGCGCGAGCAGCGAGACGCAGTGGAAGGAGTGGGCGCCGATGCTGCCCGACGGGCACCGGTGGCCGCACACGGTACGCGTCGCCATCACGGCGACGGCCGAACACCTCGCCTACATCGACCGCGCGTACGGTCCCGCGCCGGAACTGCCGGACCTTCCGGCCGGTATGAGCGCGCACCCGTCCAGCCCGCGTTCCTGGCAGATCTGCTACGCCAACCGCCGCTTCTGGCAGCTCTCCTACCGGCCCCAGATGGGCGGCGACGTGTGGACCCTGTACGCCGACCCGGCCCGCACCAAGTCCCTCGCCAGGGCCGACACCCCTGGCGAACTCCTCGCCACCATCCCCGCCCGTGACGCCGAAGCGCAGGCCCGTGCGGCGGCCCGCAAGGACTACTGAGACGAGATCCGACACGATGACGGTAACGATCACCGCGGCGCGCGGCCGGCTGGTCCGGCGCCACACGGCCAGCATGCGGCGCGCGGTCAGCGTCGTCCGCTTCACCCGCGCCACCCAGTACAGAGGGGGCCGGGGCAAGGCACGCGTCACCCCCGCCTGAACCGCGCGGCCCTGGCCAAGCTCCCCACCTGACACGCCATGCGGCCCCGGGACATGCACAACCCGGGGCCGGTCCAAACTCCCCCAGAAGGCAACCGGCCATCTCTCATCGAGACGGGGAGACGGGGAGACGGGGAGACGGGGACAACCCTATGACCACCCTGCCCACGAGCATCACGGCCGCCCGGAACCTGGCTGACGCGCTGCGCGATGGCCGATGGGACACCGTGCCCCGGCTCAACACGGTGTGGCAGCGGGCCGACCCGATCGGCCACACCCTGTGGCACGCCGCCGCATCGGCAGCGGCCGGCGGCGAGATGCCCAAACCCTGCGAGTTCTGCGCCTCTTGTCGCGAGCGGGCCGCGGACGCCGAACGGTTCGTGCGCGCGAACTTGATTACGACGACGGTCACCGCGTCCTGACATCGCATGTAGCTCGAATCCGACTGGCGCCACCTGACGGCGGGCAGCACCCCCACCGAGCAGCGGCGTGCCGCACGCCGGCTCGCCTTTGCCGCCGACACCGCCGCCCTCTGCCTGCAACTATGCGACCAGTACCGCGCCACCGAGGTTATCGAGGCGGAGGCCGACGAGGCAGCACGGTTGCTCGCCGCCGAGGGCGACCTCACCGACGACGAGTCTGACGAGCTCGTCGACTACGTCGGCAACCTCTTCGACAGCAGCGCCGCGGCCTGGCACCCGCTGTGCAGCCACGTCGACATCCGGCACGGCCTCTACCACCTCGATCTCGGCAAGGCCCGCCAGGCAGGAATCGTGCTCGCCCGCCGCGCGGCCTCCGCGAAGTAGCCCACCCCAACACCCCCGAAGGAGCACCCTCGTGGACATCACCGACGCCATGCGCGCCGTCATGAAGCAGTACCAACTCACCGAGCCGATGGTCCGCGCGATCTACAGCGGCAGGAACCGCCAGATCCTCAACTGCGGCCCCCGCTCCGAAAAGGCGCTCGTCGACCGCGGCATGATGCACCCCGTCAACTCCGCCCTGACCGACAGGGGCATGGAAGTCCTCACCGCCCTCCAGGTCGCCCAGGGCATCACCACCGCGTCGGCTCGGGAGCCGATCGAGGGCGTCATCGTCACCCACGCCGGCACCACGAAGGGCTCCCTGCCCAGGCACGCCGACCACTCCGACGCCCGCGCCGCCATCCAAGCCCTGGACAACCTCAAGCTCGCCGAGCTGACCAACCACTTTGACCCGGAGGAGGGCGCCGACGTCCGCGGCTTCATGGTCGAGCCCCGCGGTCATGGCCGGGTCGACGTCTACTGGGTGTTCGCTGGCCGCATCCGCGACCACAACGGCAACCCCTTCAAGGTCGAACTCCAGATCGCCGCCGACAAGCTGAGCACGGCCGGTTGGCGGATCGAGTCGAAGTCGGTGTTCTGTGTGTTGGCCTGGCGGCCCATCACCGAAATTGCCGAGGAGCCGGTCACCCCCGACGGCTGGACCCCGATGCCCGTGCATGTCCACGCCGGTGACCTGGTCGAGGCGAAGACCGCGACGGTCAACGGGGAGCCGAAGACCATCACCGTCCGCGTGGACCGCACGCCGTGGCTGGTCAACCGCCGCAGGACCGCACTGAGCGACGGCACCGGCCTGATCCCGGTGTTCACCGACACCCTCCGCGTCGTGGACGAGACGTCTGTATCCCCGGTTCTGCCCACCATGGAGGAGAGCGCTGCGGCTGCCAAGGCATTCTTCGCCACCCAGCCCCGGGAAGTCCTCCACGAGGAGGTCACCTACACCCTCCAGACCCGCCAGCATGGCGGCGAGTGGCAGCACCTGTACACCCCGCATGCGGCGAAGACCCTGGACGAGGCGCAGGAGACCATCGACGACATCAAGGCTCTGTCCGAGCCCGGCGGGGAGTACCGGCCCGTCGAGGTCCGCCGCACCCTCACCGCGCTGCCCCACCAGCCCGCGGCGGCCGCCGACGTCGAGCCCGGCCCCGTCCCTGCCCGTAAGCTGCGCTCCGGCTACCGGATCCGCATCCGAGGCGATGAGCGGCACGTGTGGAAGGTAGCGTTCGACCGACAGACCCGCTCCCTGCGCGTCTATACGGTGCCGCCGAAGGGCGAGAACCCCGAGTTCTGGGCGTACGGGATGTGCGTCAAAGACACCGTCGAACTGATCGCTGTCGGTCCGGCCGTGGACGTCACCGGTCAGCTGGTCGACGCCGCCCACTGACGCGCAGGAGCCGATGGCGGCCGAGCTGGTGGAGGCACGGCTGGGGCCGGAACTTCGGGGCCGCGAGTGATGCGGCGGGCATGATCGCACTGCACCTTGCCCCCTTGTGCGCCTAGACGCGGACAGCCTCGCGCCGGGGGCGGCCATCACTGCCCCGACCATGGCGAACGGCAACAGTCGACAACAACATCGATGGGACCCTCGCTGAGCCCCCGATGCGGATGTCTCCCGCCGGTGTCCGGGCCATGGACGACCTGCGGCATCGACATCGACGGCTTCAACGGCATCCTTGTTCGCTCGACCATCCCGCCACTGTGGCTGGGCCTGCGCACTGACCCTGCTTCACCGTTCCTCGTCCAGATCGTCAGCGAGTTGGACGACCAGTACCCCGACACCGTCACCTGGCAGTTCTGGAACGGCGAGCAGTGTGAACACCCCGACGAACGTGGCCCACGCATTCCGTTCGGCTCAACAGCGCCCTGATGTACGACCAGGTCGCCGTGAATCTCACGCACGAGCCAGTCGTCGGCATCGGCTCAGCCACCAGCGGACCGACGAGGCCGCCTGTGTGCCACACCGGGCATTCCTGGGTCTCCCGATCCTACGAGTGGCCGGAATCAACCCACCTTCAAAGTAAGGACGCCGATGGGCACAGTCGAATTCACGCCGAAGGACATCCCCGCCTTGCGCCGGGCCGCGAAGTTCCTGCGCCGCACGGAACTGAACCTGCCGGACACGGCCGACTCCAAGACCCACGACGCCATCCTCATCTCCGCTCTGCGGCTGGACGACCAGGCCGACGAACTGGGCGGGCCCATGTTCCACGAGGAGGCGAATGCGCTCCCTGACGTCCACGAGGACGCGGTCCGGGCCGCCGCCGTGGTGGGCGCGCTCCGCCTCCAGGGCGCGATGCTCGCCCTGCACCCGAAGACGGCCAACCCCCGGCACGGGTGCTGCGCGACGCCGAAGGTCTGCAAGGGAACGCACCGGCCGGAGTGCCGGAGCAGCGAGCACACGATCGGCGGTCAGGTGCCGTGGCCGTGCAAGTCACTGCGCGCCGTCGGTATCCGCACCGACGCCGGCGCCGATGCCGTACGCCAGGCCCTGGCCATCGAGTCGGAGCTAGACGGCGCAGTCCCGCGCAGTGACCTTGTGGAGCCTCTGATGAACAGCACCGATCCCCGAGCCATCCAGTTCGCCGAGTCCCGCTACCGCAACGGCTACGGGCCGACCGTCGCCGAATCCTGGGACGAACTCCTTCCAAGCACCCGTCAGTTCCTCGTTAGCGAGGCCGAGTTATGGCTGGGCGCTGCCGTCACCGCCGGACTCATGCCGCCCGCAGCCCCGACCGCCGAGGACCTCGCGACCGCCGACGACCCGACGCATCTCCGCTGGGGCCTGGACGACGTCCTGTGGGGCGACGACGACAACGTGATCGTCCTCATGTCCGACGAGGAGCGGCGCCCGTACTGGCTGGAGCTCGACCCCGACCGAGTGATCGTACTCCGCCGAAACCTCGCCGGACCCAACAGGGAACCGGCCGACGAGGAGAACGGGCGCCAACCGTGCGGTCACGACGATTACCACGACTCCCACGAGTGGCACGAACGGCGCGGCGTGTGGTGCCCCGGCATCGGCATCGACTGACCGTGACCACCGAATGATGCAGCCACGCCGCTGCCGGAAGGAGATCCGCAGCAGGTCTTTCGGATGACGTGGCCTCGAATCGACAGGCAAATCCCGAATGGACCGACAGGGGGGGGCGAGTTGAGGGAGAGGGAGGCGGAAGAGACGCGGGCAGTGCGCTGCAAGGCAGCGCCGGGGGTCTCTCTGCCGAATCCATCACTTCTTCCCGGGGGAGACCGCCATGCCCGAGCGGACCGAGCACGCCCTGCTCTACATCAAGTATGTCGACGACACCCTTGCCGAGCAGGGTGCCGGCGCAGTCGAAGGTGCGATCTCCGGCATCAGCCTGAGGATCCTGGCGCGGGCGCTACCTGACGGCCGGACGTCCGTCGCCGTCTCGCTCTACAGGCGCGTGCACCGCATGCGCGCCTCGGGCAAAGCATTCCACTACTGGACCTCCGAGAGGCTCACGTCGATGGCCCGCACGAAGAAGGACCTCGTCGTCCTGCGCGAGATCGACCGCCGCACCGGCAAATCCACCACCCGCCATGTCTTCTCCGAGATCATGGTCGAGTCCTGGATCCACGGGCTGTCCGGGACACTGCAGCAGTGGATGCGCGACAACCAGCAGGCCCGCCGGCTCGAAGGACCGGAGCCCGGGGGAGTCGACAACGCCGTGGACCAGGCGATCGCCGCGATCCGCGAACACATCGGCGAGCTGCCGAGCTGGAACGACCGCTTCCCGCTGCTCAAGGACAGCCGGCAGGCTCGTCCGGCCGCCGCCTATCTGCCCTATCTCGATGCCCACGACCATGCGCAGGTCGCGAAGAACCTGTTCGGCGTGCGCGCCTACCGCAGGCCAATGGCCCGCGAGGTTGAGCGTCTGGACATCAGCACCCTGAACTGGTTCGCCATGTTCCGCGGGCTGGTGCCCGTGGACTGGCTCATCGACGCCATGCGCACCACGGAAGCAGCCAGCGGCCGCAGCCTGATGCACCAACCGCCGCTCACATCCCTGCAGCGACGAGGCATCCGCTCGATCCTGCGCCGGACCCCACAGCCGGTGCTGCGACGGATCCTGAAGGAGCCCGTCCACCAGGCACGGCGCACGCTGGCCGATGCAGCCGACTGCACGGCTCACCGTTTGGCCGTCACCCGTGACCTCGACCTCCTTCCGGAGATCATCGCTGCCCGCGGGCAGCGCCGGGTCCGCGGCTCCCGTCACCTTGAGCACCTGGTCCGGGACCTGCCCACAATCGAGCGCTGGCACGACCCCCGGGGCCGCACGGCCCAGCGCGTCATACAGGAGGAGATCTACGCGCTTCGCGAGATGGAGCACTACAACCGCGAGATCCGGCTGCTTCCCGAGGGCACAGCCCAGGTCGCCGACTGGGAGCTCTGGAAGGACGAGGCGTTCCGCGAGCAGGCGTTGGGTCTGATCGAGAACCGTCGGCGCGAGCTGATGGCTGCCCGCGATCGTGAGCGCTACGCACGCGAAGAGGCCCGCCGCCTCGAGCGGATCGCGAAGCAGGCCCAGCGTCACCAGTGGGCACTGCAGACGGCCGCACTGCTGGATGGTCGGGAAGCAGCTCCCGGTCTGAGCCTCGTCGTCGCCCGTGATGCCGAGACGCTCTCCCGCTGGGGTGCGATGCTCAACAACTGCATCGGTGGGTACGCCGACGAGCTGGAGCTGGATGTGTTTGCTGCGGTCTGCGAAGCGGACGGCTGCGTGCGTCTGAACCTGCAGATCACGCAGTCGCATGGCGTAGAGCAGATCCTCGGGAAGTACAACCGCGACGCCGTGCACGAGCTCGGCGAAGCGGCCCAGCAGATCGTCGACGGGCTGGTCGCCATGGAAGTCAGCTTCCACTCGGATGCTCTGGGTATGGACGGGCTGCGACTGCCCCAGAGAACTCACTGACGCCAAATCTTTACAAGGACCCCCCTGGTGCCCCGGCATCAGGGGGGTCCTTCTCTTGCTTCCCTGAATTTCTGGACTCCTGCCGCTCTGTAATCAGCACAGCTGATACGGGAGACGACTCGCAGGTATGAACCCATGAGACGTCAGGAGTGACCACCGTGGCCCAATACAGTCAGATGCCGATGTTCACCGATAGCCTCGGATTCCTCTCGAACTTTGATGAGGCGCCCTTCTTCGTCCCGCAGCTGGGACGCGAAGCTGCCTCCGGTGAACACGCATTCAACGCGCTGAAGACCCTCGATCCCGCTGAGCAGAACCACGTGCTCAGTGCTCCGACTCCCGGCGAAAGCAAGGGGCGGGGCCGCCGGGTGACGCTGCGCCCCGGCTGGAACACCGGAATGCGCGTCTGGGCCATGCAGCGTGTGCTCATGGCCAAGTTCGCTGTCCCCGGCCTGAGCCAGCGGCTCGTCGCCACCGGTGACCTGATGCTCGTCGAGACGAATCACTGGCATGACCAGTTCTGGGGCTCGTGCTTTTGTCCGAAGCACGAGCAGGTCCCAGGCACGAACATGCTCGGCGAGTTGCTGATGGCCATTCGCGCACACCACAGCTGACGGTCAGTGTCACACCGGAGGCCCTCCCCCGGCAGAGCGTCAGGCTCCGCTGCGGGGAGGGCTTCCTTTTTCACTTCCCGCTCTGATGCCGCAGACAGTGCAGCGAAGGCCCCACCGCCCGGAGCACTTGCTCCGACGGTGGGGTCTCCTTTTCCACGGCCCTGCGTGTGCCTACGACCTGAACCACACCGGGTGTCGACCGTCGTACCTGCCTTGAAGAAGATCTCGGGGACCTTGCCGATGCATCGCGGCGCGGCGCGGCGTCGCTGGCGAAGTCGGGGAGAGGAGTTCGTTCCTGCGTGATGGTCATCGCTGCACCTCCAGAGCATCAGCAGGCTTCCCGGTGGTCCCTTGCAGCGTCATGCCCAGGAGCCGCTGTGACCCGCGGGTGGCCCGGACCAGGCGGAGCGGAGATGACGGCCTTGCCGGTGGATTCACGGTGCTGGAGGGCTTCAACGGCCCCGGATGTGAGCTTGCTGATTTCCATGCTCAGTTCTCTGCCTTCTCCTTCGCGTGGTCCTCGACCTGGGCGGCCCTGTCGGAGCGCTCGGCCTCTTCGACCTGGTTGTCCTTGACGGGGTAGACGCGCCCATCAGCCGAGCGGTAGAGCGTCCCGGCCTCGATCAGCGGCAGCACCCGCGCGGGGCGGACCATGCGTCCGGCGTGCGCGAACTTGTCGCCGTCGCGCTGCCACAGCAGACCAGCAGCGGCAATCTCGATGATCTCGGCATCGGTGCCCGGGGTGGCGGTGGGTAAGAACTCGCGGGAGACATGGAGGGGTTCGCCGCCGTCGGCCTGGTCGTTGTCCTCGTCGGGGGTGACGTCGTCGCCCGCGAACGTCGCAGCGTCGAGTACCCACGCGCGGGCCTCGGACATTGCCTTGAGTTCGGTTCGGTCCCCCTTTCCGTCGAGCGTGCCGCCCGTGGAGAACTCCCAGCCGTCCGGTGTCCACTTCCACAGCATCCGCACGACCCGGCCGCGCTCCTCGTTCACGTCGTGGGCTTGCACCACGGCTGCACTCGCGGGGTGGACCAGGGTGCGCGAGGTCCACCGGCCGGACTTCTCGGCCTGGGAGATCAGCGTGACCGCTTCCGCCGGAAGCCGCTTGGACTCGCCATCGAGGCGGGCCGCCTTCTCCTCGGCCGCCGCCTTCTCGGCCTTCTCGGCTTCCTCGTCCACCGGGGTTTCCCCCGGCCAGTACTGACGAGCAGACAGCAGCCGGTACGGCTGCCCCTTCACGTCGTCGCGCTCGGTGTCGTTCTCCGGCTCGGTGACGGCCTCGGCCTTCATCACCCGGGACCACAGGCGGTAAGCCTGCTCCCCATCCTCCGTGAGGCCGAAGGCGCGCACGCCCGGCGCCACGGCGCTCACCTTCACGTACCCGGCCGACCACAGCGCCGGGACACGGTCCCGCTTGATACGGGCCGACACGTCGGCGCGGTCCGGGCTGACGTCGTACGCCTTAAACCCCCCGCGCGTCTCCCTGACCTTGCCCTCACGGATCCAGCCCAGCGCCCGCCATTGGTCGCGGGAGAAGCTGAGGGCAGCGGCCTGCTCGATCTCGGCCGGTGTGACCACGCCCTCATCACGGCGCGCGTGGTCGTCGGCGTGCAGCTGGGCGGCGAGTTCGGCGTCGGCCCGGTTGTCGAACTGCATCGCCGCGCTCTCGTACTCGGTTCCGTCGCCGAACTTGTCCACCCACACAGTCACGGGGGCGTGCCGGGTGCATTCGACACCCCATCGGGTCTCTGCCAGGTCGAACGCGGCGGCTCGGGCGAACGCCTCACCGGTGTACGCCTCACCAACGGCCATCGGCTCGGGGGCCCTACCGTCGTCGGTCGCGGCCGGCTCGGGGGCGGAGGCAGCGACCGGGGGCGCGACCGGCTCACCGTCGGCGTGCCTGCGGACGATGCCCCAGGCATCTTCAACGAAAAGCTCGCCGTCGATCACGGACGGGCTACCGATCCGGTCGCCGTTCGGGGTGACGATCACCCACGGCCACACCTCGCGATCCTCATGAACCACCGTGTACGCCTCGCCGCGCGTGATCGCGTGCCACCAGCCGTCAGTGATCCGCTTCACCATGATCCGCTGCGTACCCACCGTGCCCCCGAGTCCTTCCGTGTCGCTGCTGTTCGGCTGTGCGTTCGTGTTCGTGCTGCCTGGCGGGAGAGCGGGGAAGTCCCCGATCCCCCGCGCTGCCAGCTCCCGGCACTCCCCGCACCGCCACTCCATCGGCCACACTCCCCGGCAGCACCGGCGCGGCGCCCTGGCCTCAGCCTCCCGGGCCGCCTCACGCCGGGCCTCCCGGCGGTCCCGGATCCGCGCCCGCCGCATCAGCGCCTCGGTGCGCTTGCGCGTCCTCTCCGCCTCGACGGCCGCCCGCTCCGCGCCCTTGCGGGCGACGGCCAGGCGGCGGCGTTCCTCACCGCCCCCGGGGAGCACCGGCAAGGCGTGCGCGTCCTGCCCTGCGTGGCTGTCCCACTGGCGGGCGCGGCGGGCCTTGCGAACCGACGCCATGACGTCAGCCTCATCGCGCAGCACGCCCGGCCCGGCAGTCTCGACGAGCCTGAGCGCCTCGTGTCCGTCCTCCGTCGCCACGACCAGACCCGAGGCATGACGCGCGAGGTATCCGCAGCGAGCGAGTAACCGCACTCGCTCACCCTTGACCCGCCGCCCTGTACGGCCGTCCGCGCCGACCGCACGGAACCCGGAACCGTCGACCCTCAGGCCACGAGCGACAGCCAGCCGCACCGTGTCCACGAACGCGGCGCACCAGCCGAGAGCGGTCATGATCCGCGTGGCGTCGTACGGCGCCGTCACCTGCCCCCCAGCAGGCAGAGCCAGCCGGATGGGGGCACCCGCATCCGGGGCCGCGTCGCTCTCCGCCGCTCCCGGGTCGACGAGTTCGGCGAGAGCAGGGACAGCCTTACGGGTGGCCTCGTTGGCCCGCTCCTTCTCTTCGGCGGCGTCCGTCGCGGTGACGGCTTCGCTGGCTGCCGACGCGTGGTCGGACGCGCCCCCCGCGCATTTCTCGGCCGCCTTGCGGTCGCTGGCCTCGGCGGAGCGCTCCGCGTCCTTGGCAGCGGACTCGGTATCGAGCCCGGCTCCCGGCTTGCACATAGCGTGCCACTCCGAACCGTCCGCCACCGTCACCCCGCACCCTGGCAGTGCGTGGTAAGCGGCGCGGCCTCAACCGGGATACGCCAGCCGTGGCACGCCTCGGCGCCGTCGGCCGAGCCCAACAGCACCCCACGCGACCACTGATCAGGGCCGACCGCAGCACGGAGCCCGGCCGCCTTCAGCATGTTGCTGACCATCCGGTCGGTGGCGTTCACCAGGGCGCCGACGTGCACGCCGTCGCCGTCGACCACTGGCACAGTCGGCGCGTGAACGGCGCCGCACGCGCACACCAGGCGCAGCCCGACACCCCACGGCTTGAAGTCCGTCACCTCAGCAGCGACGGCCGCCGTTCGCTCCTCTGCGGGCAGCGCGGCACACGCGGCGTGCCGGGCCTCCTCGGCCTTCGCGGCATCATCGAACGCGCACCCGTACAGGTTCAGCGTTTCTTCACGCCCGGCTTCGGCACGGGCGGCGGCATCCTCCATGCGCGCGCACTCGGCCACGTAGTCCGACAGGGCGCCCGCCTCGCGGTAGATCTCTGCCGACTCCGCATAGTGGGCGGCGTCCCGCTTCGCCCGGTTCACGTCGTCGTGCGCCTCTTCACAGAAGCGGACGGCCGACCATACGTCCTCAGCGAGCGCGTCACCCTCCCGAACACGGTCCCCGCACGCCTGCGCCCGCTCCACATCACCGGCGGCGAGCGTCACAGCCGCATTCACGCGGACACGGGCCGTCGTCAGCCGCTCCACAGCTGCCGCCCATTCGGACGCTGCACGGCCGGACTCCGCGCGCTCCGCGCGGGCGTCATCTCGCCCGGCCAGCCCGGCACGGTCGGCCGCCGCCCGCGCGTTCGCCCGCTCGCCCGCGTAGTACGCATCCCAGTACAAGGCGTTGCGGAGGTCCCGAACGCCGTTGTACGCGGTCTGAGCGGTCTCGAGCGCCGCCCACTCGGCGGGGGCGTGCTCGGCAAGCCGGGTCGGCTCCCCGTAGCTGATGTGCGGGTACTTGGACCAATCGGCCAGGTGCTTACGGTCGTTGGCGGTTCCGAATCCCTGGGGGTTCTTCCGGACGGCGGCCGCCGCGTTCCGCAGCATCTCAGCGCCGCGCCCCTCGTTCTGGTCGACCACGGCCAGCGTGAACGCCACCGCGGCGGCGTCGACACGGTCACCGGCGATCAGTGAGGCGGACGTGTACCGCGAGGGGGAGTGAACCGAGCGGTCCGAGTGCTGCGACTTTCCCCAGGTGTCGTACTGCTCCACGAACGACCGCGTCGGGTCACCCTGCCCGGCGTGCTTCACGCCGTCGTAATCGGTGTAGCCGTCGAACCAGGCACACCAGGCTCGCGAGGAGTCCTCGAACATCACGATCAGCCCGGCATACCCGCGCGCCGACGGCTCCCGGCCCGACGCGGCAAGCCGCCTGCGCCAGTCGGCCTCCTCGGCATTCAGCCGTTCCTGAGCCTCCTGAATGATCGGAGCGGCGAGCGCCTCCCGCTCCGCGCGGGCCACGGCGTCCGTGATCGCCTCCCCGGCTTCCTTGACGTGCTGCCCGGCCAGCACGACCACACGCCGCCACGACGCACACCCCCGAGCGTCGTCGCCGTTGGTCTCGGCCAGCCACGCCCGCGCCGCCTTCACAGCGTCGGTGGCCGACCGCTCCGACGTCTTGGCTTCCGCGTAGGCGGCGGAGGCCAGCTCTACCGCCCTCGCACCCGTTGGCGTGGAGCCGTCGAGCGCGTTGAACGCGTCCCGCGAGTCGCACAGGGCGGCACTCACCCTGGACACGGCGCCGCCCATCTGCCGAACCCACTCCGCGGCATTGCGCCCCCACACCGTCCGGCCCGTGCCTTCGTGCTCACGTGAGACGACGCGCACGGCCTTGAGAGCCTCGCGCACGGCCTTGAACCCGCCCGTTGAGGCAGATGCCACGAACTTGCCCGTCGCCTCGTTCCACGCGCACATGTGCTCGGTCTCCTCGGCACCGGCGCGCACCATCACGAGCCCGGAGAGCACCACGGCGTGCACCCACAGACGGCCGGTCCAGCGGCGCTCCGCGCGCACGTCCCAGCCCAGCTGCTCTGCCGCGTGCACTAGGGTTCGCGCGTTCTTGGCCATGCCTTCCAGAGCGGCCGCCGCCGCTTCGGCACCGATGGCTGCGGCACATCCGCCGCAACGTCCAGAGCGGACTTCCCCGTGCTGGCACGCCGGGCACGAATCGGCTGCCGGCTCCTTCCCACGCCACACCGAAGCGTCGTCGCTCTCGGCGTCAGAAAGATCGGTTCGTCCTTGCGTGATCGTCATCGTTGTACCTCCAGAGCAGCAGCGGGTTTTTCGGTGGTCTCAGGAGGTGACACGGTGATCAGCCGTCGTGATCCATTGACTGCCCGGGTCAGCCTGAGCTTCCGGCTCCAACCGCCTAGGACATGAGCGGGAGTGGGCCACGCGTCGAAGGTCTCCAGCGTGAGGACATCGCGACGGCGCACCTCCGCGGGGATGTGCAGCAGCGTCAGATGGACGTAGATCATGTGCATGGCCTGCGGTGCTATGTCCTCCGCCGTCACATGCAGCTGCGTCTGTGGGTTCAGGCCGCGCTCGAGCATCGCCTGCGACAGAGCAACCATGAACGCGCCCGCGCCGCAGCTGGGTTCATACACATTGGCGAAGCTGTCCCTCTGCACCTGCTCGGCCACCGAGTCGATCTGTATCTCGGCCATCAGCCGAGCGACGTCGTAGGGTGTGAAGTACTGGCCGAGACGTTCGTTGCCGAGTTCCAACTCCATGTAGAGGCGACCGAGTACGTCGCAGGGGTCGCTCTCCATCTCCGCAGTCACCAGCGCTAGGGCGTACGCGAAGCGGTCCAGCTCTGTTCTGCTGTAGCGGCCGGCGATCTGGAGGTACTGGCCTTCGCGCGCTTCCCAGGCCTCGCTCCGGCAGACGTCCACGGCGTTGCGCAGAGCCAGCGCCGCCATCTCAACGAAGTTGTCGAAGACTTCGCTCATCCGCTTCGCGCCGGTGTTCGCCGCCAACAGGTTCACGATCTCCCGGTAGCCGCTCATGCGCCCGGCACCACAACAACCGGAGCCTCGGAGGTCCGGACGACACGGTGGACCTTCGGATCGAAGGGAAAGACGTGCAGGTTCCAGGTATCTTCAGCGGCGGGCCGGAGGAGCCCGTACGAGCGTACGTGAGTCATACGGTGCCCTCGGCTGTCGTGGCTGATTCCGCAGGAGGCTGTGAGTCGCCCTTCTTCGCCTGCTCGGCGAGGATCTGTTTCACCTGCCAGGCCGGTGCCCGTGTTGCCAGGGCGATGTCACGCCGCGTGGTACGCCGCAGAGCCAGAGCGTGCACCGCGGCACGCAGGGCCTGTTCGCGTGCGTCGTCGGCGGCCCGGAGCGTCTCCAGCTCCGGTGTCACCGGGATGAGCGTTACTTCGGTGCATACGCCGACGAGTTCGAGCCCCTGCACGGCGTTCGCTTCGGTCGCCCTCAGCGTCCGCCCGTGTGCCCACACCCCGTGCTCGGCAAGGTGCGTCGTCCAGGTCCGGCCGCGCCGGTGGGCCTGGCCCTCGATGGTCTCGCTCACGCCGTGCTCCCCATGTCCTCGATGACCTGCTGGACGAGCGTGTCCGGCATCGGGGAGGGCAGGACGATCTGCCGGTTCCCGATCCGGTACAGCGTGTGCGTGGCGCTGCTGCTGACCGCGGTGACGGTGAACCCGAGCCGGGAGGCCTCGGCCCGGATCCGCAGCAGCGGGCCGCCTTCGACACCCGCTCGCATTCCCGCGGTGACCTCCTGGGCCTGCATCCATTCCTCCAGGCTCACCACCGGCTTGTGTACGACCTTCGGCGACCACACCCACTGGGAAATGGGGTTGCGTCGCGAGAACCCGGCGCGGCCTGTGCGGTTCGCCCGCCGGTTGTACACCTGATGCCCCGTCAGCTTTGGGTTCGAGACCAGACCTTCGACCCTGTTGTAGGTCCACTCGCCCTCGATCGGGTACCGGTCGGGCTCCGCCTTGAGGATCGCGACGATGTCCGGGCCGTTCAGGTGCTCCTCGCGCCGGAGGCGGCACAGCTCCCGGGCGGCGTCGAACCGGCGACAGTCGGGGTGCGGAGCGAGCTTTTTCTTCGGCCGATCCGCGCCGAAGCGTCCCTTCTCCCGTACCGGGGCGTTCTCGTCGAGCAGCGTGATGTACGGGTACGGCGCATAGCCGTGATTCCAGCCGCTGATGGCGTGCTGGATCTGCCCGCCCATTGACATCTCGTTCAGGACGGTGCGGTAGACCTCCGCCTCGACCTGGCCGTAGCGGCGGCTGCGTAGCTGGCCGGACTTGGTGCCGCCGACCGGCTCGTTGGCGTACACCACCTCTGCCCCGAGGCGCTCCAGTTCGTGCTCCACGGTGAGGCTGGTCAGCATGGCGCGTGCCATGCGGTCGGAGCGCTCGGCCAGGACGTGGGTCACGCCCAAGGGTTCGACCCGCTCGATAAGGTCTGGGAGGCCGCCGTCCCGAGGAGTAGGAACCGCGAGCGCTGAGTACATCTCCTGTGAACCGAGGCCGCGGAGCTCCGGGGCAAGCATCCCGGATTCGACGTCCCAGAAGTACGCGACGAACTCCTCGCCCTCCTCCAGGCGTTCGGAGGCGAGGACCACCTGCCGCGGGATGGACGAGGCCGGGTTCTGCTGGTCCTTGGTGGAGACACGGCCGAGGAACACCGCGCGGCGAGGACGCGCGTCGACCTGCCGGTAGTTCGGTAGGTGACTGAGATCGATGGGCGGAGCGAAAAGGTTAGTCATGACGTTCCTACGGACTCGGAGCGGACAGTGGTGTTCTGCTGGAGCCCCGGCGGCCCCCCGGGTGGGGCGTTCACCGCGCGGCATGCTCGTTGTGGAGGGCGGCGGCCTTCTTCCACCAGGCCTCGCGCGCACTGACCGCGCTGGTCGCCCTGTCGTCGGCCAACGGCGCGTGCAGGTGCGGGACAGACGGCAGAAGCAGCCGGCGTAGTCCTGGCCGCCGAGGAAGATGACGTCTGCGTCGTCCAGGCCGAGCCGCGCCGCGTGCCAGCGGATCGTCTCTGGCATGACGGCCCACTCGTCCTTGAGGGTGACGTCGTAGGGGCGCAGGGGCCGGTCGAGCGGGACGAGGCCCGTGGAGCGCGGAGGCGAATCAGCCGGGCATGTAGGGCAGGGTGGGCGCTTCAAGATCGGTGCGAGGCACCACGGCCTCGGGCCACACAGCTGGCGAGAGGATGGCCGAGCCGGGTTCGTGAGGCGGCATCGGGCCATCGTCCGGGTTGGGTGCGTCCGGGCACTCCCGACCGCCGAACGCGTCGACCCACGCAGTGGCGGGAGCGTCCTGACGCAATGTGTGGTCGCCGTGCTTGCAGCGCGCGGCCCGCTTCGGGTATCCGTGAATGGTCATTGCGGCTTCCCCTTGATGTCAGCGATCTGTTGGATGGGGGTAGTCGGTGACGCGGTAATGGTGGCCCACCTGCAGATAGTCCCCGCCGGCGGTGACGTTGTGCGGCCATCGGCACGCGACAGCCTCGGCCTTCTAGGAGTCCTCCAGTGCCTCACGCATCAGGCCACCTCCCTACCGCGCTTGCCCGTGGACTTCGCAGCGAGGGCCTGCTGCTCGACGTGGCGCGCCGCGATGTACAGGCCCTCGCGGTTCAGGTGCCGCGAGTAGCTCGAGTCGAGGTAAAGCACGGGCACGTCGCCTGCGGCCTTCAGCAGCGCCGGGTGCAGCAGGTGCTTGATCGGCCCCGAGCCGCCACCGTAGACATAGACGACCTCAGTCGTCGCGCCGGCCTGGGAGAGGACGTCGCCGAAGGAGGAGGCGATCTCGTCGACCAGGTAGCTGGCCTCGTCCTCGACGAAGCCGGCGGCACGCTGGTGACGGTTCTTCACCAGCACCGACGGCTCCGAGTGGAGGAAGTCCGCCAGCTGCTTGCGCGAGGAGAACTGCAGCGTGGTATCCGACTCGCTCATGCGCTCCATGGCATTCATCAGCGCGGTGCCGTAACCCTCGTCGAGCGTGGCAGCCGCCTCAGGGTTGAACCGCCCGTCGGTGAAAACCGGGAAGTTCACGGTGCCCTCGCCGACGTCGACGCCGATGGTGTGCTGCACCGCCACCAGATCAGAGGCCGAGACGCCCTCCACGAGGGAGGCGTCGCGCGTGCGCAGGTCATCGAGAAGAGCCTGGGCCAGCGGCTCGCCTTTGTCGGTGATGGCGAACTGCGCAGAGGCACCCTCGGCCATCACCTGGACGTCGACGAACTGCAGGCGCACCGAGACCGGGGTGCTGAAGTTCTTGATTGTCACCAGGTGCACCGCGGGGTCGGAGTTGCCCAGCAGGCCGATGAACTCGGCGGCGTAGGCGTGACGGCGCGCGACGAACTCGGAGATCGGCAGCGCAAGGCCGGCGCGCACCTGCACGCGCAGCTCGTGATCGGGCAGCGCGCCGTTCTCGCGGACGTAGTCGCGCAGGGCCTTCGAGGCGAAGACGCCCAGGACCAGAACCTTGCTCAGCTCCTGATCGGCCTTGGAGTGTTTGCCCAGCACCTCGAACTCGGTGAACTTCGAACCACGCACAGATAGCGCTGCGCGGCCGAAGATCCGGCGGTCCGAAGCCGCCACCAGGGGAGTGGTGAGCGAGCAGTCGATCTGATTGTAAAAGTCGCCGGCCAGTACGGAGGCCGCATCCGCGTCAGGGAGAGGCACCTTCGGCGAGGTGCGGGAAGTTGAGACGACCGCGCTGGGCAGATCGATCTCGTCGAAAGTCCCCTGCTTCGTGTTCTGGATGACGCCCTTGACGTAGCCGTTGCCGACGTCGATACCGCCGGTGAGAGTGATGATGTCGGTGCTGTTGGCGCTCATGAATTCGATCCCTCGGTGTCTGTGTTGTCTGCCTGGAAAATGAAATTCACCGCGTCACTCAGCGCCGAGTACTCGCCATGATTTCGTCGATGGATGCCTGCTTCGGCGGCTCCGGCGGTGGGCTGGGGGCGCTTACCGCGGGCTCCTCGGCCGTCTCAACCGGTGCGGGAGCTGGCTCGGGCCGGGAATCCAGCGCTGGTGCTGCGGTCTCGACGATCTTGGCGTGGTCGGTGACCACGGGTTGCGGCTGTGGCTGAACCGGCAGGGCGGCTGGACGGCGCTCGGTTGTTGTTTCCTCGTCCTCGCGCTGCTCGGTGCTCTCCAGCGGCGGCCGGCCGCGACGCGGCAGCTGATCGACAGGCTTGTAGAAGATGTCGATGTATCCGTCTCGCTGAATGGACTCCCGAATGAGCAGTCGAATTGACTGCGAGATGTCCGCCTGCTCATTGAGCCACTCGATCACCGAGGTGTCGGCAGCAGGTACGGTCCAGCGGACCTTGCGAGGCTCACCCGACTGATTCGCCATCGCACTCACCTCGCCCTGGCACTCGATCATGCACCCCATCCGGTCGGTCGCCGGATGTTTCTCGCTCTGCCATATGGACTCACCGCCTCTCGCGTTTCTCCTCGCATGCGAACCGATGCAAGTTCACTCTAGAGTCCCTATCGAGTCCCACGCAAGTCGCATTCGATACGCAAGGGGGGCACTATTCGAGTACCTGTCAAGTACCGGCTGGGACACTTGTGAGACACCCCCGTGCCCCTGCCTGGGGCGGCCGCACGCAGGCCGCCTGCACCGTGCGCCTCTGCGCCCCATCTAGGACGCGGAAGTGCTCACGCGGGACACCTGCGAGACGCCCGCGGTCACAGCACTGATCCCGAGGAGCCGCATTGGAGTACGGATAAAGCCCCAGTGGCGTCCCGGTGGTGTCTCCTGTGAGACGCCACCCGGTATCCCTGCACAGACGAGCCCTCCGAGGGTGCTGTGTGCGACGCCGGGGCGCCCCTGCCGGGGCGCGCGCGAGACACCGTGAGGACGTGCGCAGAAATCCAAGAGGTATACCGACATGGGTCCGCGTCCTATGTGTGTCCCTCTCGTGTCTCAGAGGTGACTCATCGAGTCACCTCTGAGACACGAGAGGGACGGTGATTCACCGCTGTTTCACGAGGCCGAGAATCCTGTCTGCGCCCCTTGCCGAAGCCCGTCGGCAGGCACGGCAGCGCAGCCACGACAAGGCCCGCGGAGCGGGCAGCGCAGCCGCCGGTGAGCCGTCGGCCGGTGCCGGCAGAGCGCTGGTGCGACGGTTGGTACGGGGGCGTCACCGGGCCGTCGTGGTCCCGCAGAAGAGTGCGGAGGGAGAAGGGGCGAAGGGGGAGTGGTTCCCCGCACACAGCGAGCGTGCGAGGAACGGCTTGCTTCCGCAGGTAAGGCCCGTGGGGAAGAGCAGAAGCCTTGCTGCGGAAGCAGCCCCTGGAGGAAGACGACAACGGCCCGGTGACGCTGGAGCTGCTCGCTGTGCGCGATGAGCAGCTGGTCGCAGCGATCGGGCCTGACTTCTTCTGATGCGTCCACGCCACCCCGGGCTCGCCGTGCAAGCCCGAAACGGAGCACAGCCCGGGGCTGGAACGTGCGTCGTCGACACGGTGCACAACGCCCGCCTCGGACGCGGTGCGAGTAGTGCCGGCGCGCTGCGAGGCAACACCGGAGCAACGACCGGGACCGGAGCAAGGCGGGTCCACGTCGGGGCAGCCAGCACACGCGACGAGGCAAGGCCGGCTGCGCCGCCGCAACCAGCGGTGGAGCGAAGCGCCCGTCACAGCCGGAGCGACGGTGTCGCCAGAGGACAGATCCGCTGCGCGGCGAAGGCTGTGCCGCTGACGGCAGCAGAGCGATGAACCGGGGCTGCGCCCCGTCAGGAGCAGACCCGTACCCCCGCCTCGCTCGTGCCTCGCGAGGATAGATCAGCGTGGGGGTACAGCCGTATCACGGACGGCAAAACAGCAGTACATCCAGAAGGTGCAATGACCAGGCGAAACAGCCAGACCCGTACCCCGCTGCGCGGAAAAGGAGAGAGGGGTACGGGTCGAGAGGGTACGGACCGTTTCCCTTGATGTTCCAGGCTTCCGCTAACGCTCCAGCCGTGGAACAGCGAGGACGACGACAAGGAAGCAAAAGGGCATAAGGGAACCTGATAACACGTGTCCTGCGGACCCTCGCTCCGCTCGGCCTCTCCGCTGCGCTTCGAGGACGTGTTAGTCGGCATAGCCGACGGGTTCCACCGCTCGCTTCGCTCGCCGGTTCTTCGGTCGCTGGCGCTCCCTCCGGCTATGCCCAGCGCTGCGCTTGAGAGGGGAAGCCCCACCACTGCCCCGCTCCAGTTGTCCACAGATATGGACAGCAGGACAGCAGCAAAGAGTGCAGCAGTGGTGGATCGCCTGGCGCTGCGCGCCTGGCTCAGGCGAGAAGGGACGACCCGTGCGACGGCTCGCTATGCGATCCATCCGGGACAGATCACGCGTGCAAGATCTTCCGGATCGTCAGCCAGCAAAGCTGGCACGGGCGCTGGGTCGAGCATCGAGATCACACGGACCCCACCGAGGCCCGCTCTCGATGGTCGCCACCCGTACTCGAGTCCACGAAGGCAGGCACCACCATGACGCAGTCCCAGCCCGCAATCTCGCCCTACGACACCGGAGCCCGCTGCGAGCCGCAGTTGTGGCAGCCGAACAGTAAAGCTGTAGCCGAGGCGATGCACTCCGGCAATGCCGAGGACATCGGAAAAGTCGACTTCACCGACGTCGAGGACCGCACTGTCGTCACCGTGCACATCTCCCGCGCAGACAGCGGAATGTTTAGCGTCCACCTCATGCCGGCGTGCGGGGACGATCAGATCCGTGTCGAACTCCACGCCGATAAGGGCACGGTCACCATCGAAGCCGACACCGGACGGCAGGCGTGAAGCGTCGGCACTCGCCAGATCATGAACGTCCGGCGAGCGGCCTGGGAGCCGGACCTCTGACTCTCGACTCTAGCTGTGGAGACCACCGAGTCACAGGGAGAGGTGACTCGAATGATTGCTGAAATGATTGCCGAATCGTTCTCACACGTCGTCCTCGGCACAGGTTCCCGGAGCTGGAACGACGAGAAGAGTATGTGTGAGACGTTCAACGACGCCTGGCGCGACTGGGGTCCCAAGAACGTCACCCGGCCGGTGCTCTTCTCCGGGCATTGCCCCGAAGGTGCCGACGCCATGGCCGAGCGCCTGTGGCGGGCTGCTGGCTTCGAGATCCGCACCTTCCCCGCCGACTGGTCGGCTCATGGGGCGGGGGCCGGCTTTCGGCGCAACCAGGAGATGGTCGACGCCGTCCAGGTCTTCCGCGAGACGGGGGCTCAGGTGCTGTGCGCGGCCTTCCTCGACCTCTGCCGGAAGCCCGGATGTCGGCAGCGAGACCAGGAGCAGCTCATGCCGCATACGCCGGGGCACTTCTCGCACGGCACGATCCACTGCAGGTCTCGCGCGCGAGCCGCGGGGATCATGACGGCCACCGTGATCCATCCGTCGCTGCCGCTGTTCTGAGACGCGCGAAGGGCCCCGCAGTGTGCTGCAGGGCCCTTCAAGGGCGGATGGAAGGAGTAGGCCGGGAGACGAACACCAGGCTCAGCGCTACTTGCTCCGATCGATGTCGTGCGCCTCGTCGTAGGCCTTCATGACCATCTTCGGGATACGCCCGCGATCTGCAAAGTCGAAGCCCTCATTCTTGGCCCACTCGCGGATCTTGTCGCGCTCCTCGGGAGTCGTCTCGGGTACGACTCGCTTCTTGAGCGTCGTCTTCGCAGCTTTCCGACTGACCTTCAAGTATGGCTTCAGTGCTTCCTCAAGCTTCTTCTGTTCCTCAGCTGTGAGGTCGATTTCGTACCAGGTGTCACCCAGGCCGAAGGTCGCCGTAGCCGCATCCGGCTTACGACTGAGATCTGACACGACAACTTTTTCAATGGCCATACCGGCGAGCGTAGCCGATGCGCAAGAGCTTTGGAAAGTCTGTCGCGGCCATTCGGGATAAGCGTGTCATTGGGGGCCTGAATGAGACTCGAGAGTAACTGCTAAATATGCAGCGGGGTGGAATATGGCTGCTAAAATCACAGCAACATGAGGGGGGCGCATACCCCGTTCTCCACCGTCCAATAACCCCGATCGAGAGGTCCCCGACATGTCCACGCTCCATACCGTCGACGACTATTCGCTCACCGACGAGGGCACTGACCTCTTCGAGCTGCTGTGCCAGCGTCGGGGGTGGTCGGATCAGTACCTGAAGGAGATCGAGTCCACCGAACGCGACGAGCTCCTGGACCTGGCCGAGATGGTCGAGGCTCTTCATGACGCCCGGACCACGGGCAAGAAGATCACCATCGCCCCTGACTTCGACATGGACGGCGTCTCCTCCGGTGTCCTCGGCTACGCCGGCTTGTCCGAGCTCGGCTTCGATGTCGAGCTACACCTGCCCGACTATCGCCGCGGCCACGAGCTCGCACCCGAGGATGTAGCCGAGATCCACGCGAAGTGGCCTGCCACCCGGATCCTGCTCACCTGCGATGGGGGAGTGAACTCCCACCGCGGTATCGCCGCCGCGCGTGCCCTTGGCTGGATGACGCTAGTGACCGATCACCACGAGGAACTCGCGCCGGGCTCGACCGCGGACATCACCGTCGACCCGTGCCGGATCGACGAGACCTACGCCCACACCGGGATCTGCGGTGCCCACGTGATCTACCAGGTGATCGAGGCCTACACCCGCGTGCACCGCCCCGAGAAGCTCTGGGAGATCCACCTGCTGCGCCTGTTCGCCGGCATCGGCACCGTCTCCGACGTCATGCCCGTGCTGTACGAGAACCGCCAGCTGGTGCGTGATGCGATCTCGATCGCCCGTCTGCTGCGCATCGCCGCGCCGAAGACGATCCCCAACCCCTGGGGTGGGTTCGACGCTGACCCCGATGCCATCGACGTCGAGCAGTCGATCCTGATGCAGCTACTGCGCACCGAGCCGCACCACCCGGTCTTCCTCCGGGCCTTCGAGGGTTTCGCGATCGTCCTCAAAGCCTTCGCGCAGATCGGCAAGATCCGCGATGTCGACGACCTAGACGAGGGCTTCTTCGGCTTCTATCTCGCCCCGGCTATGAACAGCCCCCGGCGCACGGGGGCCTCACTTGAGCCGTGCTTTGCGGTGTTCGCGGCCGCCGGTGCTGACGTCAAGCTCAAGGCAGCCCACCAGGTGATCGAGAGCAACGAGCTGCGCAAGCAGCTGGTCATCGAACATATGAAAGAACTCACCACCGGGGACCAGCCCTTGGCCCCGTGGGTGTACTTCTCGGACGCCTACCCGGGCATGTACGGGCTGCTGGCCAACCGGATGATGGAGCTCAAGGGCCACCCGGTCGTCGTCGTCAACCGGCCCGCCCGCCCCAACGATTTCGTCAGTGGCTCCGGTCGCGCGCCGGGGTGGTTCGACATCATCACCAGCCTGGAGCCGCACGACGGTCTCAGCGCCATCGGGCACCAGCAGGCCTGCGGCGTCCGCGTCGCGAAGGCCGAGAAGCTCTGCGACCTCGTCGCCGTACTGCAGGAGGCCACCCAGCTCGCCATGCTCGCCGTCGGCACCGACGGGCCGAGCGGTGATCTGGTACTCGGCCCGGACGCCGACTGCGACGCCGGCCTCGAGGACCTGCAGCCGCTGTTCGAGCTGGTGCGCCGGACCGAGCGGATCAAGCCCTTCGGGCACGGCTTCACCGCTCCGGTCGTCGAGATCGCGATCGAGCCCCTGGGCCTGCGCGTGGACCGGATCGGATCCGAATCACAGCACCTGCGCCTGGTCACCCGGTCCGGCCTGTCCTGCCTGTGGTGGAACGTCGCCGAGGAGAAGTTCGACATGCTCCGGGGCTTCGTGCAGCGCGCCAGCCGCACCGAACTCGGCACGCTGCGCTTCACGGCGACGCTGCAGCTGAACACCTTCCGCGGCGACACCCGCGTCCAGGCCGTCATCAACGAACAGATCACCACGGCTGCTTGAGCCCCGTAGAGGAGGAGACCTTGACGATTTCACCGATCACCTCGCGTCTGCTCGGGTGGTGCGTCCTCGTGCCGCTCGCCGCCGTCACGGTCTACCTCGGTCTCGGCACCGTCGCAGTCCGCCTCATCGGAGAGCCGATCGTCGCGACCGCCGTCCTGGGCATGCTTGTTGTCGTCCTGGTCGGTTCGGTGAGGATCCAGCGGCCCCGGTGGCTCGCGCATGCGCCGGCCCCGCAGCCGAGGCCAGAGATCCCACGCTTCGGATGGACCGTCCTCGGCTGCGCGGTCCTTGCCTTCCTCGCCGGCCAGTCGCTGGCCTTGTGGCTCTACGTCACGGCCGGGTCCGCCGGCTTCGACGCGTCGAACCAGACGCGGCAAGCGGCCGGGGCAGTGGCAACTCTTCTGCTCACCCTGGTCGCGGCTCCCGCCGG
The DNA here is from genome assembly GCF_042667685.1 of Streptomyces sp. NPDC057302. Lineage (NCBI taxonomy): Bacteria > Bacillati > Actinomycetota > Actinomycetes > Kitasatosporales > Streptomycetaceae > Streptomyces > Streptomyces sp. NPDC057302. The sequence goes on from NZ_JBHUZJ010000007.1 coordinate 94,476, forward strand.
GGAGGAGTTTCTTCTCCGAGGGCTGATCTACCCATTGCTGCGCAAGCGGGTGAGCATCCTCGCCTCCACGCTGGTCACCACCGTGGTGTTCGGCCTACTGCACGGCAACGCCGTGCAGTTCGTTTCGCCCCTGCCGCTGGCGGTGCTCCTGGCCTTGGTCTACGAACGCACGCGCGTGCTGTGGCCCTGTGTGCTCCTGCACCTAGGCTTCAACCTCGCCGCCACCCTTGTCCCGGTGCAGGCGCTCGGGGCTCTGGCGAACCCCACTTCCGCGGCGCTCCTGTGCCTGGCCTTCGCTGGTTGTGTCTTGGGGCTCTACAGGCGGGTCGCCGGCGGGAGGGACGCGTCCGCGATGCAGTGAGCGGGGTCCTCAGTCTCTTGTAGAAAAACGATGGTGACTTCCGTGCGGGACCTGGCGGCCTTTCAGCCGCCGGTCCCTCGTGCGGAGGGCATGCTCGTGGTGACCGGGGTGATCCGGTCACCGGGGGTGTGACTGAAGGTGACTATTCAGTCATACTCGTCAGGAGAGGAGAGGATCTCATCATGGCTATCGTCGGCACCTGCACGTACGACTCACGAGGACAGCTCGTCCGTCCTGACACGCTCGACATCAGCCGTGCGAAGATCCGTCTGGACCTCGACACTGGTGAGAAGCCCACCTTCGATCGCGGTCACACACATGTCTTCGTCGTCTCCGACATGGGCGTCACGGCTGAACAGGCCTGTGAGCGCGTGAACTCGAGGCTGCGCCGGTTCTTCGATCGCGCGGAGGTCGTCCGCGGCTTCCGCAAGATCACGGTGAAGAAGAGCCAGAGCAAGAACCGACTCAACCTCAACACCACGATTTCCTACGAGATCATCTACGTCGTCGAAGCGGGCGAGCGATCCCGTAGCCGCAGTCCCGAGTCCCCCAATGCGAGATATCAGCGAGGCTGGAGCACGGTCACCCCGGGGTGATGCGCGCCTTCCACGCCTCGCACTCATCAGGACATGCAAAGAGGCCGGAGAATTCCCTTCCCACGGGGATGCTCTCCGGCCTCTTCGTTTTCACGTTCCAGTGCAACATCGATCACCTGGCGTCAACGATAGCAGCTGTCGTGGATAACTCGCAATGAGCAGCACATGCCAGTCAAATGCCCTCTCGGATCGAGTGGAGCCTCACGGATGGGCAACTCGGACAGAGTTCTGACTAGCGCCAGGAGGACACGGCAGGGGCCTTCTGTGAGCCTCGGGACGTCGGGGAGTGTTCCATACGGCTTCCAGTCCCGCTGGGGCTCGGTTGCGCCGCCTGGGGGCCGCATGGAAGCTCGGCGCGGAAGTCCGCCTCGACTTGGTCGCCGGGGGAGCGTCGAGCTGAGGGCTGTACCACGAGACGTGGTACAGCCCTGAAGCCGCGTCTGACCTGGACAAACACCTGTACCACGAGGCCCTTTCCCGCTTCGGGTGTACCACGTGGGAGTACCGACGTGGTACACCGTTTTGCCTGGTCAGCCAATGGTTCGCGCCCGTGTACCACGAGTACCACGTCTTTTTGACCGTTTACATAGGGGGTGCGTTCGACGGCGATCCAGGCAGCTCCAACCCCAGCTCACCAGTCTGCTCTCTTATCCCCCTGCGCGTGTATCTAGGCTCTAGTTCCTGGTACAAGTGGTACAGGGGGTATATAAAACCTTCCTGACCTGGGCAAATATGTGTACCACGTAGAGAATGCCACGTGGTACACCCTGCTCTTGAACTCTCGAAATTCCTACTCTGACCTGGGAAGATAGGTGTACCACGTCAAGTGGTACACGCCCAGATGCCTCTAGAGGGTATGCGGCCGTCGGGATTCCCCTGGAGAGCGTCCAGTCGATGCTCTGGTGGCAGCTGGCTCGCCGGTCAGAAGAACTCCTCCGGACCTCGACCGTAGGCCGGGCGGCTCACGCCGCCCGCGGGTGCGTGGTCGAGTGTGAGAAGCCAGTGGCTCCGCGGGGCATATGCCCAACGGGGCCACTGGCTTCTCACGTTCCGCCCGGGTTTGCGACGCGTATGGCATGGCCGTGGCGGTCGCGCGCCCTCTCCAGTCCCTGCCGACGCCCCTTTCGCAACATCCTTTTATGGTCATTCATGACATCAATCGATTCTCTTGTGGACTGGTAGCTCAATCGTTGCGAAAGGATGCTCGAATGACGTAGGGTCATGATCGCGTTCCATTCGATTACGAGTCCAATCGGCTTCCCACTCATCGCCGGCAGGAGCTCGATCACGATCGAGAAAGCAGCAACATGACGCCTCCTGATGCCCCCACACCCGTACCCGCCGGCGCTTCCAGCGCCGGATCGCGCACCAACCCCGTCGCCGACGTCCTGGCCAGTGTCATGGGGTACTTCTCGAACCGCGACGACATGGCTCCGCAGAACGAGATCGTCACCTACGTCACCGCCGCCTACCTCGACCAGATCGACCCGACCGATCCTCCGACGCCTCGCGTGCTGGAGAAGGAGTTGCTGGCGATCGTGGGCGGTGTCATCAAGGCCGAGAACTTCAAGGCGGCGATGTCCGCCGAGAAGTACCCCCTGCCGAGATATCTGACGTACTGGCAGGTCGCGCAGATCCTCCTGCGTCTGCACCACGTCATCCGCATCGCGCCCAATGCCAAGGACACCGACCGCGAGTACGACCTGCTGGCGATGTACCAGGCCACGGGCCGTGCGCGTGGGACGTACACCACCAGCGAGGACGACATCCGCACCACGGCGCGCATGTACAACACCCAGCTGACCCTCAAGGAGTTCGCCGAGGTCCTGGCCGTTTTGCGCGAGGACAGCCCGCGTCGGCACCAGAGCACGAACCGCGACTTCATCGCCGCGCGCAACGGCGTCGTCTTCTACGGCACCGAGCCGCTGGACGTCACGATCTTCGGCAAGGACTTCCACTTCGAGCCCAAGCAGGTCCACCCCTTCGATCCCGTCATCGTGCTGCTGACCAAGAACGACGTCGACTACGTGGACGACGCCCCGCAGCAGGTGATCACGCACCCTGAGGACGGAGATTGGGAAGTCGTCGCCTGGATCGAAGAGCTCTTCGACCAGCCCGGTGACGAGGGTCTCGCCGACCTGATCTGGGAGATCATCGGCGCGATCATCCGGCCGCACGTGCGCTGGGGCAAGACCGCCTGGTTCTACTCCGAGCAGGGCAACAACGGTAAGGGCACGCTCTGCGCGCTGATGCGCAACCTCGTTGGCAGCGGCGCGCATACCTCGATCCCGCTCTCGGACTTCGGCAAGGACTTCGCGCTCGAACCGTTGGTGCGCGCCAACGCGATCATCGTCGACGAGAACGACGTCGGCACCTTCATCGACAAGGCCGCCAACCTGAAAGCGATCGTCACCAACGACGTCATTCAGATCAACCGCAAGTACCGGATGCCGATCGCCTACCAGTTCTTCGGCTTCATGGTCCAGTGCCTGAACGAGTTCCCGCGCGTGAAAGACAAATCCGAGTCGTTCTACCGTCGGCAGCTCTTCGTGCCCTTCACCAAGAGCTTCACCGGAGCCGAGAAGAAGCACATCAAGGACGACTACCTCCAGCGCCGCGAGGTCTTGGAGTACGCCTTCTGGTATGCGATCAACCGCGCCGGCGCTTCATCTCCGGGTGACTACTACCGGCTCTCAGAGCCGGTGGCCACCAAGGAAGTCCTGGCCGAGTACAAGGAGGCCAACGACCCCGTGCGCGCCTTCTGGGAAGAGTTCCGCGGGCGGCTGGTCTGGGACCTGGCACCGTTCACGTTCCTCTACGACCTGTACAAGGCATGGTTCGCCGACGTCTCGCCGTCAGGCTCCCCGGTGAGCAACAAGCAGTTCATCACCGACCTCGTGGCGATCGTCCGGCCGGATGCCCTGTGGCACTGCCCGGACAAGAACCGCAAGATCCGGCCCGGCCAGATGATGAGCAGCCCCGAGACGCTTATCGCCGACTACGAGCTGAAGAAGTGGATGCACCGGAGCTACACCGGCAGCGACCCGAAGAAGAAGTCCCAGCCCACGTTGCAGGCCAACTACCGCGGACTGCTCCGGCAGACGGGCGCATCTGCCCTGACCGACGACACCACTGACGAACAGGACTGATGCACCCATGGCTGAAACTGCTGGCGCACTCGGCGAACTCACTCAGGCCGTACTCGAACTCACCCGTGGCCAGGGCCCGCCTGATCACGGCGATGTCCGACGTCGCGCGCGAGCAACGCATCACCAACCTCATCGTCCGCTCGCAGATCAGGACGGACCCGTGGAGACCGGTTCATGAGTGAGGCGCCCGGGCGCATGGATGCCTCGCACCGGCGCTCTCCTCACGACTTCCTCTGAGGTCACGCGCGCTTCCTCCCCAGACACCGGCCGTGATGGTCGGACCGACGAAAGGAGATCACGATCATGACCACACAGCGAACACCCGTCACGGCCTCGAAGGCGCGCTTCGCCTTCTACGACATCGAGTCGTTGTCGGACGTCTTCACTCTGTGCGCCTACACCCCGCAGGCTGACAGAGCCGTCGACGACCTGGAGATCTTCTTCCTCGCCGACGACCAGCAGCTCTCCGACGCCGTGGACCCACAGGCGCTCTATGAAGCCGTGGTGCGCTCCAACCCGGGCCTGCCCGCGGTGAGCGTCCAACTGTGGAACTTGCGCGGCGAGCGGGGCAACCTCCGCCTCGCCGAGCTGATGGGCCTCTCGAGCGCCGACCAGGTCAACGACCGCAGCGAGGCGTCGTCCTATCCGGCGAACCTGCGCCCGGTCTGCGACACGGACCCCGAGTACGACCCGCTGAAGCACCCGTTCCTGGCCGGGTACAACTCGCTGAACTACGACACCACCATGCTCGCGCTGTACCTGATGGAGACCTTCCCGGCTCCGCACTCCGGTCGTCTTGTCCAGCCGACCACCGCGCGCGAGATGCGCGAGCACAACGACAAGCTGTTCAACAAGCACATCGAGTACATGCCCGGCTACCTCGGCTGGGACGGCCCGGCCGCCAAGATCCGCCGCGCCATGATGCACTCGGGCCGGCACCTGGACGTCGCCCGTCTCAACGAGCTGCAGACCAAGGTGAGCCTCAAGCGCCTGCTCGGGATGCTCGGCCGCCAGATCAAGGAGTCCGAAAAGCTCAGCCACGACACCTCGATCGCCACGATCGAAGATCTCTACGAGCTGCTGGCCTACAACGTGTCCGACTGCCTGGGCCTGGCCCAGCTCTTCCAGCACCCGGCCTACGCCAGCAACTTCGACCTCAAGGCCGGCCTGCTGGCGCAGTACTCCGAGACCGTCTACGCCAAGAACGGCTCGGTGCGCCGGGACCGCCTGACCATCGACTCGTCCTCGGCGAAGTTCGTCGGCCGCATCCTCGCGCCGTACACCTCGCTGAACGACATCGAGGCCGTGTCGTTCCTCTATCCAGCCCAGGAGGTGGCCGAGGAGCAGGGCATCTCCCAGGTCAACGTGCTCGACGAGTGCGTGCGCTTCTTCGAGGATAACGTGGCCCCCGACCCTGCCAAGGACTTAGCCGTGACGCAGGCACAGGCGAAGGCGCACCGCCAGTTCATGCAGGTCGTCAACTACTACCGGTCGATCGAGGGGAAGAACTTCAACGACTCCGAGGAGTACCGCGACCTGTTCGACCTCCCGGCCAAGTCCTTGCGCGAGCTGCCGAAGACACCGAACAACGTGCCCTACTTCCACCGTGACGCCTCTCCGTCATCGTGCTTCGCCACGTTCAGCACAGGCGGCATCCACGGAGCCGAGGCAGACATGACAGTCTTCGACGTCGACTCCTTCGAGCACCGAGAACAGGCAGCGATGATCGGCCTCGCCAAGCTCTTCTACCCGGCCGCGAAGGACTTTGTCGCCGAGGCCAAGCGCCAGCACAACCTGCTCGCGCTGCCCGACGGCACAACCGTCGACAAGCGGCTCGTGTTGCTGGGCGCGGACCCGGAAAAGGTGAAGTACCGCAAGCCGAAGAAGGACGACCAAGACCAGGCCGAGCAGCTCGCGCGTGCGAAGGCCCAAGTGCCGGATCCGGCCCAGCTGCTGGACACTCAGCGCCCGGACACCGAGGCGATGCGCGTGCGCCTGGCCGACGGGACCGTGCTCGACGGCAAGATAGTCCTCGCCGCCACCTCGGCGGTCAGGGCCGTCTATCGCGATGAGCCGGCGAAGAAGGTCCCCACGCTGTTCACTGCGAAGACCGACAAGTCCACCAAGCTGCACCCGAAGTTCGCACGGACCTCGGCAGGCCTCGTCATCCACGAGGACTTCACGAGCTACTACCCGAACCTGCTGCGCAACATGAGGGCGTTCTACAACCCCGAGCTGGGCGCGGACCGCTACACGACGATCTTCTTCGAGAAGGAGCGCCTGGGCTTCGAGATGAAGAAGCCGGGTATCCCCTCCGAGGAGAAGGCCCGGCTCACGACCTTGCGCAACGGCACGAAGCTGATCCTCAACTCGGCCTCTGGAGCTGCTGACGCCGCGCACCGGACCCCGATCAGGATGAACAACCGCACAATCTCGATGCGGATCATCGGCCAGCTGTTCAGCTGGCGGATCGGGCAGGCCCAGACGCTGGCCGGTGCGCGGATCATCTCGACGAACACCGACGGCCTCTACTCCGTCGTCGGCGGCGAGAACGGCTTTGATGAGACGACCAACAACCGTGTGCTCGCCGAGCAGCAGGCCGCCATCGGCATCGACATCGAACCGGAGCTGATGTTCCTCATCAGCAAGGACTCGAACAACCGGCTCGAGCTGGAGTCGCCCAGTGAGGGCCGGAGGGTCGCCGACAGCCCGATCATCACCGCCTCCGGCGGAACGCTGGCCTGCCACACGGGTCCTACCCCGACGAAGTCGCTGGCCCACCCGGCCGTGATCGACTTCGCCCTGGCCCGCTACCTGCAAACCGTCGCCAGCGGGGGAGAGGAGGCTCTCGCCGAGCCGTTCGATCCTGTGCTGGGCCGGAAGATGATCGAGGAGGCGATCGACCCGGCCGATCCCGTGCGGACGCTGCTGCTGTTCCAGAACGTCCTCGCCGCCTCGCGTGGGTCAATCACCTACCCGTTCGCCGCCGATCCGGTCAGCTCCGGGCCCGGCCATGACGACAACGAGGACGGCGATGCACAGCTCGTGAGCCCGCGGGCCCTGCAGATGGTCAACCGGGTCTTCATCGTCCACGACGGCACTGATGGCGCCGTGAGCCTGCACAACGCCGGCGCATGGAAGGTGAATCCGGCCAGCCAGAGCAAGCGGCGCGAGTCCGGCAGCGCCGGCGTGCGGCGTGACCCGATCGCGCTGGAGATCCTGCGCCATCACGGATGGGCGAAGAACCGCAGCGAGGCCAGCACCTCCGACGGCCTCACGCTGCTGCCCGATGACCAGGACGTCGTGATCCGCCGGATCAACGGCATCGACCCGTGCTGGTCGGTCATCGTCGTCAACGACGACCTCCGTACGCTGCCGGCCTCCCGGGTCGAGCCGCTCATCGGGGCGCTCGACCTCGGTGTCTACACCCGGATGCTCGATGAGACGTTCACCAAGAACTGGAAGAACGCCGCCTGATCAGCTCCCCGCACCACCATCGGACCGCAGGGTGCCGGGCCGTGTCGGCACGACCCAGCCCGGCACCCTGCGGCTTTCCATACTCACTGGTGAATTAACCGGTATAGGTCATTTACTGCGAGTCATGATTGAGATGAAAGACGAGTCCGGCTTGTCGCGGCAAGAGAGTTGAGAGGCATCATGTCCCAGACCGCACTTCCCGTCCGTACCGACGCCCCCGTCACCTCCGACGAGCTCGCGTTCGAGGCTGTACCGGCCTGCGCCGCGGCGCAGGCCGAAGACGCCCAGCTCCAGCAGAAGCTGAACACGACCCGTGACGGCGCCCTGGTCGCTCCCGGCCAGATCTGGGAGGACCTCGACTCCCGGCAGAAGAAGCGCCGCGTCGTCGTCGTGTCTGTGCAGAGCGGCAGGGCCCGAGTCCGGACGCACTACGGCGTGAGGCTCTCGACTCTCAGCGTCTCCCGGATGCACAAGCATTCCACTGGCTTCCGGCTCGTCGCGCCCGGTGAGGTGAGGTACGGCGCGTCGGCAGCTCCCTCGGACGAGAAAGCGCAGAGCTGATGGCTGGCACGCGCGAGAGCACCATCGAAAACTACCTTCTCAGCCAGTGCCGCGCGCACGGCATCCTATGTCTGAAGTTCGTCTCGCCTACCCGCGCGGGAGTGCCCGACCGGATCGTTGTCGCCCCCCGTAGCACCGTGTTCGTCGAGGTCAAATGCCCCGGTGGCCGGCTGCGGAAGCTGCAACAGCGCACGCACGCCAAGCTGCGTCGCCACGGGGCCGAGGTCCACGTCGTCGACGACAAGCCGAGCGTCGACGTCTTGATCGCGGTCCTCCTCGAGTCCCCATCCGATCAGCGGATAACAGCGCCATGATCCACAGTTGGCTGGCCGGGGCCAACCGTCGCAATGCGAGACCAGGCTGATAGTCCGCTTGTGCCAGTCTGCGGATCTTCGAGATCGACGAGACGCACGCCACCGTCGAGCTGGGCATCGGCCGGGATTACGCCCTGGCCCAGCCTGGCCGCCTCACCCTCACCCGTTCCGCCCGACCAGCACCGGCTACCTGTACATCGCCACGGAGGAGATCTGACCGTGATCCGTGAAGAGCGCATCCAGCTCGCCGACCTGACGGAAGACCAACTCGAAGCCCTATACGTCCACATCGACTCCCTCACTAACACCCCAGTGTTGCGCACCTGCCTGGTCCCCGGGTGTCTGCGCCAATTCGACGCCATGGCGACGATGGCCGGCTCACCCATGCGCCCCGAGTGGGCGGGGGAAGGCTGGTGCACGCTCGGCGCGGGCAGCATCTTCCCCGCGGGCGGACACATCTGCCCTGGCCACAAGGACCTCGTCGCCAGCCATTGGCCGCGCCGCCTCAAACTGCCCTCCGGCCGCTGGTCCGTGGCCTGCCCGTGCGGCTGGTCCCCTGTCCCGCAGTGCTGGCACCGTCTCCTCGCCGTCCTATGGGAGCAGCACCTTCTCACCGAAACCGGTGCGCTACCGGCCGCCCCGCCCGTCACCGACCCCGAACACCGACTCCCCCTGGCCAAGCACACCGAGGAGTCCCTCGCAGAGCTGTACGACCGGCTTTGGGACGCCGAAGCCGACGTGCCCGAGCTCCGCAGCCTGGCCCGCGCCTACTCCGTGGGCTACAGCCTCACGGTGCCCGCTCTCCTCGGAGTGAAGACCGCCCTCGAAAACCTCCGCACCCGCATCACCCTTGACTCCCGAGACTGGGCCGCCGACAAGCTGGACGCCCTGCTCTGGGCCGTCCTCGTCGGCTGGAACTGCGAGAACCCCGACCCCGACCACGTCCACAGCGACATCGCCTGTGCCGGCGACCAGACCCTGTGGACCATCGCCGATCAGCACAACATCCCCATCGACCAGACCATGCAGGCCAGCCAGCACCGCTGGTGGATCGCCAATGCCATCAAGGCCGCCCAGCAGATCGAGGGCAAATACATCGTCACGGAGGATCAGTAACCGCCGCCGCGCACCCGCTAGCCCCTGCCCTGCATGTCGTGACGGCGGAGACCTGAGCCGCTGCTACAGCCACGAACCCCCGGGCGACGGCCTGGCCCGCGCCCTGCGGATCCTCGCCACCGCCGACGGACACCTCGACCCGACTGAGTCTCTAGGTCGCGCCGAGCGCCTCGGAATCCTCACTCACTACGACTAAGCAACCGCATGGTCACACCGCATCGATTCCCAGCCCGCTCGAAATCCCAACAGCATTCCATGCCTGACCACTCACTCGAAGAGATAGGGATGACCAGCGACATGACTACGGCTACTGCTCCGTCCCCGATTTCGCTGATGCCGCATCAGCAGCAGATCCACAACTTCCTCGTCGACCATCCCTTCGCCGGCGCATGGCTCGACATCGGGGCCGGCAAGACGCTCACGACCCTCACCGTCCTGCAGAAGATCCGCCCGATGGGTCACATCCTCGTCATCGCGCCCGTGGCGATCGCCCGCTCCACCTGGATCGACGAGATCGAGAAGTGGGGCTTCCCCATCCGGACGAAGTCGCTCATCGTCGACGAGAACGACAGGAAGCTCTCCAAGGCCAAGCGCCTGCAGCGGTTTAAGGAGGTCGCCACCGATCCGCCGACGATGTACTTCATCAACCAGGAGCTGCTGACTCAGCCGTCCCAGGAGGAGAGGTTGATCACGCCAGTAGCGGCTGGCCCAGCCGGTTCACCCGAGACGGCTGAGGTCCTGGACTTGGTGCGAGCACGGGGGCCGCTGAGCCAGGAAGAGCTGATCGCCGAGCATCGCGGTCTGGTCACCGCCAGCGCCAACAACCGCGTCCCCGCCAAGACCAAGATCAAGGCGTGGATTCAGGAACTGCTCAAGTCGGGCCTCGTGACGCGGGAAACCAATGACTGCCGAACCTGTTCCGGCGCAGGCTGCGCTCAGTGCCGCTTCGGTCTCATCGACCAGTTGCCCACTCAGAACATCAACGGCCAGAACACCATCATCTGGCCCTTCCAGACGGTCATCATCGACGAGTCCCAGGGTTTCAAGTCGCACGACTCGCAGCGCTTCCTGGCCCTGGCGAGGGTGCGGCCGGCTATGAACCGACTCATTGAGCTGACGGGAACGCCCAGCCCTAACGGTCTCCACGACTTGTGGAGCCAGGCCTACTTGCTCGACGAGGGGCAGGCACTGGGACCGAATATCACCGCGTTCCGCGACCGCTGGTTCACGCCGAAGATGGCGCCCGGCACCACGACGCCGGCGAAGTGGATCCCCACGGCGAACGCCGAGGCTGAGATCCATCAGGCCATCTCGCACCTGGTGATGAGCGCGCAGAACACGAACCTGCAGCTCCCGGCGCTCACCATCCAGGACGTCAACGTCACGCTCCCGCCGGACCTGCTCCAGGCCTACAAGGACTTCAAGCGCGACCTGGTCCTGGACATCGTGCAGACCTACACCGACGACGACGGGAAGCTGACGCAGAGCGTCGAATCGATCGTCGCCGCGAACCAGGCGGTGTTGACGAGCAAGTTGATGCAGTTCGCCTCGGGCACGCTCTACACCGCAGATCCTGACGACCCGGCCACGAAAGGCCAGTACGAGGTCATCCACGACAAGAAGATCGAGATGACTGAGTACCTTGTGCGGAACAACGGCGGCGAGCCCTTGCTCATCGCCTACCACTTCAAGTCCGACAAGGAGCAGCTGCTCACGCGGCTCCGGAAGGTCGGCATCGACGCACAGGCCTTCGACGGCTCGCGCGACATGGTCCGCCGGTGGAATGCCAAGCAGATCCCTGTGATGCTGCTCCACCCCGCCGCCGCTGGGCACGGCCTGAACCTGCAGCACGGCGGCTCGACGATGATCTGGTACACGCTGCCGTTCTCGCTCGAGCACTACTTGCAGACCAACGGCCGGCTCTTCCGCACGGGCCAGACGAGGCCGGTGACCATCCACCAGCTCATCGCCAAGGGCACCCAGGACGAGCGGATGCCCTCGGTGCTCGCCGGCAAGCAGCAGGTCCAGGACAACCTCATCAAGGCCGTCTCCGGAGACTTCAACGCCGAGCAGGCACTCCTCGCTGCCCTGGAAGAAGAGATCCGCGAGGACCTCAACGACCTCTGGGCCTCCGAGCGGGTCTGACCTGCACTCACTCAACAGCCCCGCTGGGATCCCACGGCCGGGCCGTCACCATCGCGCACGACCGGAGCCGATCACCGTGATCGTCTTCGCGCCCGCCCTCTTCGCCCACGACGGTGACGAGATCACCGGGACCGAGAAACAGGTGCTCGACGATTTCTACCTGGGCAAGTTCGTTGGGCTTTGGGGCAGGTCCCCATCTCGCTAACGAAGTGCTGGTTGTCGCCCCAGACGGATGCGTCGGTGAGTCGACAGGCCGCGAGGTCGCCTACGCCGAGGAGCGCGGCAAACCCGTGACATTCATCAGCAGGCGCGACCAGCGCTGACGGAAGGATCCCCGCATGTCGTTCGAGATCTACCACCCCAACCCGAACAAGGGCGGTCGTGCCAGGGGTCCCGCCAAGATCACCGTCACGCACGCCGAGAACGGGCGTTCGCAGATCTCACTGTCCGCCGCGGCACGCGACTGGTTGCGGCCGACCCCCGGTCGCAGCGAGGCACGGTGGCCCGCAAACCAGCCGACGATGAAGCTCGTCATCCTGATCGACCGCGACGCGAGGAAGATCAAGCTGCAGCGCGCTGAGGAAACCGATACCGGAGACCACGTCCACGATGTCAAGGGCCTGAGCCATACCGGCACCGCCTACATAACCGGTTGGCGACTTGATGAGCAGCTGGGCCTCGACGAAGGCCACTTCCTGGCCGAGCTACTGCCCGACCCGGACGACGACGCCAATACCGCAGTGCGCGCCATAGTCGTCGACGCCGCCGTCGGCACGCCGATCAACAGGCGTCAGCCGACTGCAAAGAGTCAGTGACGCGGCCCTGATCCCGACGCCCGTAGTCGCCGACGAGCAAGCCCGCATCGAAGAGATGCGCCAGATGATCGATGAGAGCGTCACCGTCGTCGGGCCACGAGCCCCTCGTGGGCATCGACATCGCGGGATGGCTCCCATCCCGCGCGCAGGAGCAGTACCTGCGTCTCTTCACCGATCTGACTCAGGATACGAGGCCGTCGCATGACTAGCACCAACAACGACACTGCCGCCGTCGTCACCAGCAACGCCCCTGCACCCCTGCCTCGGTCCGGCGGTGCTTGGGCCCGCGACCTCGGCGATCAGTACAGCAAGCTCGCCCGGACCTCGACAGACCCGCAGCAGGCTGAAGCCAATGCCACCGAGGCGCGCACGTACTACGACATCGCGGACCGTATGGACCGCGCCATAACTGACACCGGCCAGCCCGGAGAGGAGCACAAGCCGTGACTGTCACCAACCACGAGAAGTACCGCCCGCCGGCCGAGGAACGCTGGACCGACGGCATGCGCACTGAGCCCGTTCGGATCGCCGCGCGCACCGAGTGGCTGTACAGCAAGTACGACCCCAGAGTGATCGTCCCGGAGGAACGCACGCGCCACGCGTTCTCGCGCAGCGCCAAGGTCACCGCGTCCGATGTGCCCAGCCCTTACGAGTCCATGCAGGGCCTGGCCAGCCATCTGCACCGCGCTGTCGCCGCCTTCGGCGACGACAAGGCCCTGGTCATCGAAGTTCGGCTCGCCGATGACGACAACACCCGGGTCTTCGAAGAGTTCTTCTCGCAGGAGCTCCCCATCAGCTTCGATCCGACGCGAAGCGTCACTCAGCCGGGGGCGGAGCAGACCGACCGCTGAGAGCACTCCTGCTCCCGCCGCCGAGCCGCCCAGCTCGAAGATCATCCCTCGCGGTACCGCATCCTGCCGATCGGCTACCGCGAGTCCTCCGTGTTCGGCATGGAGCACTTTGAGCCTCGGGTCTCCCGGCGCGGGATGGACCCCGAGAGCGGCGAAGACCTTTGGGCTGTCGTGCACATAGGCGCGTGCCTTGCCGCTGACGGCGCCTGGGAATACGAGCCGCCGCCGTCATTGCGCAACGAGAACTGACTGGCGCGCCGCCTTTTCAGCCGCAAGGAGGCTCTCCGCCGAGCAGCGGTGGCCGTCAACCAGATCAAGTTCAACAGCCGGACGTTCGCCCAGTGGAACAAGCACTAGGCGTCGCGCCCAGCGTGCCCCCCTCGGCTTCACACCCTACGGGCTCCGGCCTCGGGGGTCTGGGCCGGCATAGCCGACCCGGGTGCGGGATCGATACCGGAACGGGCCGGGTGCACGAACACCCGGCCCGTTCCTCTCTTGCCCATCGACGTCTCGTCAGTAGCGTTTCCGAGTCCCGGTGATGCACTGAGCAAGACGCGTCGCAGCCACCGGCCAGACGGGAGGGCGACGCTAATCGCCGATGCCCCCGGCAAGACACCGATGAGACCCCTCAGGGCACCAGCTGGGACACGCATCGGCCGCCAACCAGACACTTCCGCCACGTCACTGAGAAGCTCGGCTACCAGCAGACCCCGGTGATCACCGTCAAGTTCGAGAGGCAGCGGACCGTCCACTGGGGCGGGCACCGCATGGACATGCTCGTCAGGTTCCGTGCCGAGGGTGTGGCGTCCGACCACGAAAGAGCTTCGCGATGACGGCCACTCAACCCACCATCAGCATCGAGCTGACCGAACGCCAGTAGAGCGCCCCCCGACGCGTTGTACGACTAATGCGCCGAGACCGACCGGTACCTCGGCTCCTACCGGGACAGCGAAAAACCCAGACCGCTCGACAGCCGCTGCGCGGCGGGCCTAGCCCGCTTCGAGGAACGCAGCGCCATCGACATCGTCGACGGGGATATGCCTGCTGTCTGGAACAACGCAGTACCGCGGGCCCTCGCGACCGCTTGCGCGACCGCAACAACAACGAGTCCGTGCAGGCAGCCGAGTGGCTGGCCGAGCAAGAGGACGACGACGAGCTCTGGAGCCTCAGCGGTGATCTGCTCGATCGGATCACGGAATTCACAGATCCGGAAGCAGGCCCGTCATGAGCATCGATGCCCCATACATCCAAATCGAGGCCACCCATGTTCCAAACCACCGACCGGCCCAAGCCCGGTGACTACGTCATCGTCGCCGAGCCCGACATCGACAAGGGCTACGAGTCCTGCGCCTCCCTGGCGGTCGGCCGGGTGACCCGGCTCGCCGCCGACGGTGAACCGCTGATCGTCTATGTCGGCAGCACCGACGAGACCCAGGTGACCTCCGGCGAAGCACTGGTCATCCCGCAGGCCGTGTTCGCACAGCTCACCGGGTGCGAAAAGATCTCCCTCCCCGACGCGGAACCGGACTCCGTCCACGACTACTTCGGCCGTCCACTGCGCGCCGGCGACTCGGTACTGATCCCTGAAGGAGCGACGGCGGACCGCATCGCGGCGAGGTCGCTCTCGATCACCGAAGGCATCGCCGGGCGCACCGAGACCATCCTCAGGATCGGCACCGACGGTCTCGTCGCCCTGGTCTCGCCGACGCCGGCGACTTCCCCGCGGATCTGCTGATCCGCACCAACGAACGTTGACAGACAGGCACCCCATGACTTCTCTGCCCGAGGCCGCCCCGCACATTCGCTCTCTCGTCGCCATGAAGGAGCACGCCGACGACGGCTGGAGCATCGCCGCCTCCATCGGCGCTGAGCCGTCGATGTACTTCCCCGAGCAGGACGGCAAGGCCGTCCCGGAGGAGGGCGCGTGGATCATCGTGGTCGAGGAGCCGATGACCGAGCTGCGATCGAGGTTCCGCGTCCCTGAGCTGTCGATGTGGCGTGCCCGTCCGCACCAGCTGAGCTCCGGCGCGATAACCGTCGGCCGCGGCAAGCAGGCCGCCACGGTGTACCCCAAGCAGGCAGTCATCGCCACGCCCCGGGGGGACCTGCACCTGTGGCCGCACGAGTACGTCCTTGCCGACCGCCCGATGGAGCTCGCGTCGGACCCCGAAGCGACCCTCAACTCGCTCGGAGGGCAGCCAGTGCTCGACGAAGAGGAGCTGTTCTACCTCATGAGCCGGGGCATCCCGCGCCACGAGGCCGTGATGCTTCTGTTCGACAAGGTGACGTCCCTCGACTTCGTCTACGTGACGTTCCCCAAGGAGGTCACTGACGTCCTCGCAGGCGCAGGGCAGAGCCTGCGCCGGCACATGGCACTGAACCCCCGCGCTTAACTCCACCATCACGCACAGCATCCAACCCACATCACGCCCTTCTGGGGGGGACTGCCCCATGGCTCGCACGCAGAAGATCAAGCAGTACCAGGTCGACCAGTGGAAGAACACGCTGGAGCAGATGCTCGAAGAGGGCGACTTCAGGCAGGACGGCCGGCCCCTGAGCCCAGCGGGAATCGCGGAGCGCAAGCGTGAAATCGCGATGCTGCGCGGACTGAACACCCTTCGCGTGGGCCAGGTCATCGATCTGGACACGGTTAAGCCGATTGACGAACAACCCAAGGAGGGTTGACCGCAACCCCGGGAGCTCCTGCAGCAGGTCGCGCCGTTGGCTCGCTCGCCCCCTCTCAAGGGGGAGACCGCGGGTGAATCCCGCCAAGGGTACGCACCACCGCGCAATACGCGCTCGCTCCTGTCGCTCCCCACGGGTGGTGGCCCTGCCCCGTCGGGACGGGATAGGGGACCCGAGCGGTCCCACACCGCGCATCGAGCAGATGCTCCGCGTAGACACCACAACAGAAGGGGGCGACGCGTGAAGACCATTCACGCCGCTGAGCTGCCAACGTGGGGCGCAGCCTGGCAGACGACACTCACCCTCGGCGAGGCCGCAGACCTCATCGGATTCGACTTGTACGGGGACGACGACCTCGGCACCGAACTGATCAAGGCGACAGTGCCGATCGACGAGATCGGCCTCCTGTACACACGGGAGGAGCTGGAAGCCAACGACGCCGAGGACCGGTTCACGCCCCTGGAAGCTGGGCTCGACGCCGGTGCGCATGAAGTGCCGCCGGTAGTGGTTCTGCCCGGCGAGGGCCTGCGCGACGGCGCACACCGGACCGCCCTTGCCGTAGAGAGGGGATGGACCCGGGTAACCGCCTACATTCCTGTCCCCCACGCGCGAGCGAAGGGGACGGGGAGGTGATCCTGACGGCCAGGACATCGATTCCGGCCTCCAGCGGTACCCGCCGGGCGGCCGACCGCCTCGTCATAGACAAGGAAACAGCACATGGAGCAGCCAGCTGACCAGCCATCCGTACTCGCCCAGTTCACGCCTTCGCTGCGTGTGGAGCGGTTCGACGAGGTGGTGCAGTACGACGACGCGATGACGGCGAAGCCGCCTCAGCGGACGTACGAAAAGGTATGGCAGGGGCGCTGCGGTCCGGACTTCACCGTTGAGGACGGCGAGGACAAAGAGACCGTCCGGCCCGTCAGGCTGCGCGTCCGCTGGCTTCAGAACGGCGACGCTACGCCCCGCTGGAACAGCATTGAGGTAACCGGTCAGATAATCCTGCCCGACGGGTGCCTGCGTCGACTTCTCGTCCGGGAGATCTGGACGCACTACCACGCCGAGCTGGGGCAGATCCCCGACTGGCTCCTCCAGTTCGTGAGTACCAACCCCCCGGCGACTCGGACCACCACGCAGGTCTGACACACAGCGTGACCTGGCTGCCGCCGTCCATGTAGCAAGACACCTGGTCGTTCTAGCCGGGTTCGGGATTCGGGTTCCTGCAGGAGCACTCGACCCGCTCGACGTCCTTATCTGCCTGACCACACCCAAGGAGCACGCAGTTGGCCCCCTACCGCTGTCGGCCGAACGTCATGCTCGCCGCGCCGGTCGTCACCCTCTCCACCGCGATCGCCCGCCACCTGTGCGCCGACCTCCTCGGCCGACCGGATCCGGCCTGGCACCGCCTGGCCCATCTCGTCACCGAGCAGCTCTTTCCCGGCAGCACCCACCACACCGTGACCCTGGCCTCTCGGGACCTGAAGGACCTGCTGGCCGTGCTGCTGGACATCGCCATCGACTTCTACGACGCCACGCTCTCGCCCGAGGCGTGCGGCTTCACCGAGGCCGATATCCAGGAAGCCATCGACGTCCACCACCACCATTACGGCCCGCTCCTGGACTGCTGACGGCTCCCGCGACAGGCCAGTCAGTGGTGATCGACCTCAGTGACCACGATGGGTAGTGCGAAGACCCGCTTTGAAGCACGAGCGTTGGGCCGGCACAGCCGGCTCGGGAGCCAAAGTAGCACCAGCCTGCCGGTGGGACCGTGCTGGAACGACCAGCCCAGCTCTACCGGCAATATCGTTGCTGGCCCCAGCCGGCTGCCATACCCAACATGAAGCTCAAGGAGTAGCGCTCTCATGACCGAACACGACTGGGACAACCCCATCACCTGCGAGTTCGTCGGCGCCCAGCCACCCGAACACCCGAACAGGGAAAGCGCCGTGTCCGGTACCGCGCTTCCCGACAAGCTCATACGTACCGTCACCGACGCTTACCTAATAGCCCTCAGGCGGGGGGATCTTCACGCGGCGCTCGGACACATGACGCAACTGGCCAACAGCTTTGGTCTGGTAGCCGTCTGCGGTCTCGCCGCCGAGCTTGCTATGAACCTGCATACCCACTGCCCGTCACGCTTCCGTACTGCCTTCGGCAGTGCGAACCTCTCCGCTCTCGCCCCCGCGGCGGACGACGACGCGCTCACCACCCTCGACGTCGCCTCCAAGACCAACCGCCTCACGGGGCGCGGGCAGGTCACAGCTGCCGACTTGGAGGACACCGAAGTCCAGATACGCGTCACGGAAACCGTCCGCCACGCCGTTCAAGCGGCACTCAATGCCGCTGCTGGGCAGAGCAGTTCGGCTGCGGCCGCTCAGTTGGGTGCGCTGACCACGCCCCGCGAGGTGTCTGCGGCCGTGGCCCTGCTCACCAACGGGCTTCGCGCCGTACTGCCGTAGGCACACGCCATGAGCCCCCGTGTCTGCGCCCCGCGGCCGGTTGCCGCCCGATCCCGTTCGACTACAATCCGGCGTTGGACACCCAGGAATGTGCAACCCCTTCGCCCACCGGCCCCCCTGAGAACACTGACGATCACGCTGTGCTCCTCGCTATGAGCAGGGAACGCCAGCGCGAGTGGACGGGCCCGCTCGACCTCAGATTCCACTTCACCTTCATGATTGCGGACTTGAAGGTACCTTCCGTGCTGGCATCTCTAGAGCAGCCCGCCTATGGACCAGGAGGTCCAAAGTGCAACGGCTGGACCCGCCTCACACTCGGCGCCCACTTCGACCACCTGCATCCGTGTGGGTGGCGGCCGACGATCGGGTGCACGCCTTCAACGTCAAGCGCATGGGCTGTCCGAGACCCCGATCCGCCCAGAACCAAAAGGGAGCACACGTTCAGATCACAGTCCTGGCCCGTCGACGCCCCAAATGCCGAGTTCAGAACTGGCGTCGGAGAACGAACCCCTAGGGTGGACACATGGATCTTGCGGACGATTTGATCACCCGCCCGTACGACGTATACGGGGGGCTGCGGACCGCCTCTCCGGTACACCGCATCACAGGAACGGATGGGCGACCTGCCTGGCTCGTCACCCGGTTCGACGACGTTCGCGCAGGCCTTGCCGATCCGCTGCTGTCGCTGGACAAGACGCATGCGCGTGAGGGTAATTACCGGGGGCTGTCCCTGCCTCCGGCTCTGGACGCCAACCTCCTAAATATGGATCCTCCCGACCACACACGTCTGCGCCGCCTCGTTGGGAAGGCCTTCACCCAGCGCCGGGTCGAGCAGCTGCGCGCGCCGATCCGCGCCACCGCCGACCAACTCCTGGACGTCCTGGGCGCGGACGGCACCACAGACCTGATCACCGTCTATGCGGCCCCGCTGCCGATCACCGTGATCTGCGATCTCCTCGGCGTCCCGGCAAGCCACCGCAGGGACTTCCGCTCCTGGACGACAGCGCTGATCGCCCCGGACCCGGCCCGCCCCCACGAAGCCAAGGAAGCCATCGTGGCCATGCTGGGCTTCTTCACGGAGCTCATGGCCCACAAGCGGCGCGAGCCAGCCGACGATCTCCTTTGCGACCTGATCGCCGTACGGGACACGGAGGGCGACCGGCTCACCGAGGACGAACTGATGTCCTTGGCCTTCCTCATCCTCTTCGCCGGCTATGAGAACACCGTCCAGCTGATCGGCAACGCAATCCTGGCCCTGTTGCAGCATCCGGACCAGATGATGCTGCTGCGGCAGAACCCGTCCCGAATTCCTGCCGCAGTAGAGGAGTTCGCCCGTTTCGAGGGCCCGGCCTTGCTTGCCATTCGGCGTTTCGCGATCGAGGACGTGACGATCGGCGACGTCCGGATTCCGGCGGGCGAAACGGTACTGCTGTCCCTGTCCGCCGCCAACCGCGACCCGGATCGCTTCCCGGACCCGGGCCGCCTGGACCTCGGCCGCGATGCCGGCGGCCACCTGGCGCTCGGCCACGGCATCCACTACTGCCTGGGCGCACCCTTGGCACGAGCCGAGACAGAGATCGCCCTGACCGCGCTCCTGGAGCGGTTCGCGGACCTTGAGCTCACCGGGAACGAACCGCGGTGGCGGCCTTCGCTGCGCGCTCGAGGACTCCTCGAACTGCCGGTGCGCTACGCAGGCACCGAATCCTCGTCCTGACCGAGGCACGTCGCAGACGCCGCTGCCCTGTCCGGCGTGGGCGGGGAAGCTAGTCGCCGACCAGTGCCTTCTTGTCGCGAAGGCGCCCACGCAGGGCACCGACCATGGGGAGCGTCAGACCGCAGAAGAGGAACAGTACCGCCAGTCCGCTCAGCGTGGGACTCACGACCTCCTCGGCCTTCAGAGGCCAGGGATTGTCGAGGGTGTGGAAGATGATGTACGAGCCCTTGGAGAACGCGTAAGCCAGGCCGAGGGTCGCCGACACGGAGGACAAGGCGAAGCCGGCGCCGCTCCACGGTCTGATGCCCCAGCTGCGGCGTGCCGTCCTGCCGCACATGAATGCCAGTTCAGCACAGGTGACCAGGACGTAAGAGAGATAGATCAGCAGATACGCGGCGACCTTCGGGTCGTCGGCGAACTCGGTCGTGAACTCGAGACCGGTCCGGTTCGTGGCCAGGAAGAGGGGCACCAGGATCATCAGTTCCAGCGCGGCGGCGAAGCCGCGCTGGAACATCGCGGCCTTCAGGTACTCGGGCCGGTAGGCCAGGTCCACCATCGTGATCTGAAGGAAGGCACACCACAGGACCGCACAGATGTGAGCCACCAGCTTGCCGACGTTGTGCAGGCCTGTGATGTCCTCCAACGAATCGGCCACCGAGGGGACGGCGCACAGGACGCCCAGCGTGCACACCCCGAAGGCGAGGGCGATCGCCCAGGTGGACACCCGCGGATTGCCCACTGCCCTCCGTGTGCAGAGCGCTGTGACCACTAATCCGGCTGCGGTGCACGTCCCGAAGACTATGCCGTCGACCACTTACAAACCCTCCAATGCATCTGCCGCATAGCGTGCGGCGTCGTCCATACTCCGGCGTCGTTGAGGCTTGTCGGGCGACGTGTCAGCCTCGTCGTCCGGCACCGGCTTCAGACCGAGATCATCCCGGCGCTGTTCAAGATCCGCGATGAAGTTCTGCACCTCGCCGGGCGGCATGCCATTCAACAGTGCGAGAGCTCGGCGTACCTGAGGATCCTCGAAGGCCTCCAGGGCCTTGAGATTGCCATAGGTGTTGTGCGGCAGAAGATGTGCGGGTGGGACGCCGCCCAGAGCTTCGCACAGCGCCAGGATGGTGCCCACCGTCGGGTTGTCCTGGGAACCCTTGGCCAATTTGGCAATAGCGGCGTGAGACACCGATGGGTGTTCGCCCGGCAGTGCGTCGACGGCGGCAGACAGCGTGCGCGACGAGAACGCGCGGCCTTTGGCATCCCGGCGGGCGGCCATCAACGCGCTAAGTCTCTCCGCCAGAGGGCGGCGGCCGCGCCTCAGCACAGGCAGGGATTGCCGGACAGGGGCCGGGAGTTGGCCCACTGCAGACTGCACACCACCACGTATCGATCTCTCACTCGGTCGGGATTCGTTCCTGTGTACTTTAGTTGACATCATCGGGGGCGCAAGGCAGGATCGCAATAGGGAGAATGGGACCCTGCGTCGCAGCGTGACTACTGTCAGTGACTGTCGGGTTGCAGGGCTGGACTCCTGGGCCCTGGACTCCCAGTGGACCGAAGAGTTGGACACGGCGGCGGTGAATACGGTGTTGGTGACTGCGGCCTGCGCCTGCAGATTGGGCGCTGCACCGACAGGGGGATGGGTTGAGGATGGAGCTGGCATCCAGCAGCAGTGACCATGCTGGGCGGGAAGAGCATGGCGGAGTGTCCGCTATGCCGTGTGCTCTTCGTGGACGCCACCGCTCTCGATCGGGAGTCAGTTCCGGGGGAGGGGTGCCGGCTGGCACTTGCCTTCATGTGACGCCCTGCCGGGTACAGGAGGCCTGCGTCCGAAAGTGGCGCCGGGCCGAGGTCCTCGCGCAAACCACGGCGCCTCGGGCTGGACGCCATCTCGAGCGGGTGGTGCTTCCGCGCCCCCGACTTCTCCTCGCTGAAGCGCGGAACGGCAGGGTCAAGCCTGCAGGGCCAGCGGTGCGGGTCGACGGGAGCGGAGCCATGAGGTCGTGATCGACCGCGTGCCAGCGTCGGCCAGCCGATGCCGGAGGGATTTCACGATCTCGTCCCGACTCCCGAGGAGCACACCATGCTGACCCTGGGCTCGCTGCCCACTGACCGGCTTGAACTCGAACTGACATTCGTAGCGAGCGGTTCCCCGCGTACCCAGTCCGCCGAGGTCACCGGCGTGGTGACGGTGACACCGGAACAGCTGCTGGAAGACGGCATCCCGTCGGCTCTGCCTGATGGCTCGCTCGTCCTGATCACCGGAATGTCTCCCTTCCGCCTCCGCGGCCGTATCGCGACGGTGCTCGATCTGTTGGTGCAGCGGATGAGCCGGGACGGCGGCGTAGGTTTGGCCGTCAGTGCAGCCCCTGGAGCGCGCCAACCGTTTCCCCCGGCCATCGTGGACCGGGCCTGCGGGCTGGGCATCGCCCTGCTCAGCACGTCTGCTCCCACCGAGTGCTGGGAAGGTGTGCATGAGGAGATCCAGCGATCCCGTTTGATGTTCGCTGAGCGCCGTGCTGCTCAACTCAGCTCACTTGTACAGGAGTTGCCAGCTCAGCTGGCCGACTCCCGGGCTATGCAGCGCATCGCGGACTGGCTCGCCCGAGTCCTCGACTGCCAGGTTCTGGTCAGCGAACCAGAGCGCGTCCTCGCTGCCTCACCGGCCACGGCCGCAGAGCAGTTGGCCCGGGCTATCATCCGCCAGTCCGTCGACGGAGTTCTCCCCGAGACGCTGTCCGGACCTCACACTCAGCTCATCTCGCTGGCCCCGGCCTCGGCTGCGGACACCGTACTCGCGGTGGCCCGCAAAACCCCTTTCGATGAGGCGGACCTGCGGCTGCTGCGTCATGCGGCGAAACTCCTGGGCCTCGTGGACCAGGCGCACCGCGAGTACCGGGCAGCCTCCGGTGCCTCCCATGCGGCGCGCAGTGCAGCGTTCGAGCTTCTACTGGCCGGTGAGGTCGAAAAGGCGCGTCGCGTCATGGCCAATCTGGCGCCCGGGCTTCTGGAACCCGAGACCGCCCGCGTCTTCGTTGTGGAGACCCCTCAGGCACGCCGGGACCTGGCTGCGCGCAGCTGCACCTCATCCGTCGGACAGCAGGCCCTAGTCGTGCCCGCCCCGAGGAGCGACCGGCGGATACTCATCGTGCATCCGATCCGCTCCTCCGACGACACCGGAACGGAGGTCTCCGCCGAACTCACCCGCCTGGTAGGTGCCCTGGGGCCCCCCTCGTCCCTGGGCGGCAGCGGCGTCTACTCCATGACGCTGCTCGCCGACGCGCTCAACGAGGCCATCACCGCGCAGAGGTTCGCCGCCTTCCAGCCGGACTCCGTGGCCCTGTCCGTGCACGGCTCCGACCTCGTCAGCCTCCTGCCACAGGTAGAAGCCCAGCAGTGGGCCCGCCGACTGCTGAACCCGCTGATGCGCGACGAGACACAGTGGGAGTCCATGCGGGAGACCCTTCCGGCCGCCCTCGCCTACCCGTACACGGTGGCCGCCTGTCGGCTGCGCCTGCACCGCAACACCGTCATGCGTCGCGCCTCACGAGCTGCCGAACTCCTGCGCATGGACTTTGCCTCCATCAATGACCGCATCGCCGTCGCCCTGGCCATGGAACTGGTCACGCAGCGGGAGGTGTCCGCTTCGCCGCGGCTGACGGGTTCGGAACCGCCTTCCCTGGCGCGGCTGGTGGGCACTCCACGAGTGCGCGCCTGGGCACAGACTCTGGTCCGGCCGGTCCAGGCGGACAGACGTGCCCTGGTGTCCACGGCACTCGCCTGGCTCACGTTCGACACCCACGTCGCGCCCGCGGCCCGCGCGCTCGGCCTCTCCGAGGTCACGGTCCGTTCCCACCTGCGCGCCCTGGAAGGCCACATGCAGCGCGACCTGGCCACCCTCATCGGCGTACGCGATCTCCAGTTCTCGTTGCACGTCGTCACCGGTCAGCCTGACCTCCGCTCATATCGGCCAGAACTGACGGTAGTCGCCGGCTGACCGCCGCGAGCTGCGGCTCTCATCTCCCTCCTTCCTCCTGCCTGCGGGCCCCGAAAGGCGGCACGTCCTCGACAGCCAGGTCCGCTCGCACCCGCACGAACCGAACAGGGTGGCGCAGACGGCCTCGAGCATCCCGAGAGATATCCGCACTGACCTCCACGGCCGTCTCCGGAACAACCAGCGATACCTTCAGCTTCTCCTGCGATCCCCAGCCGGCGAAGAAGGGACCGCCTGGCCACGGGTGAGCCGTCTGCACCCGGCGCAAGAGGCCGCCCGCGCTGCGGGTCTGGGCGGCCAGCAAGGCACTTGTGCGTCCCGTTTATCGCAGGCGTCCCTCTGAATCGAGCCGGCCGAGTAGCAAACTCCTTGCACGGCTCGGTGCTCCGGTGACCGCACCGGCCCGATGGCGTCGGTGATCTCTGGAAGGCCGCAGCCAGGTCGCTGCCCCCTCGTGAGCGCAGTACCAAAGCACCATCGGCATCCCGTCCCGCGAAGGGCCGGGATGCCGTCCCACTCTGGTTCGGCAAACCAATTCAAGGAAAGTGCAAACGTCTCGACGGGCGTCGCAAGCATCGGCGCGGTGGGAAGGTCGATCACAACGAGGGCTATCACACGCCACCTTGCCGATCCAAGGAGGACACGACGAAAGGCTCACCAGGAGGGGGTAAACTCATCACCCCAAGATCATGAAAGCCCACCCGCGAAATATTGTTCCGCCAATCAACTACCGGCCCTGAGTGGCGTGTTGATGATGTGGCACAAGGTTTGCTGAGTGTTAGCTGAGCAATGCTGGGAACCAGGACGTGTGCACCCCCGACGCAACCGTCATGAGGAAGGTGCACTTCCGCGCTGGCATGCGGCCGACTGGTGCAGAGCCGACAGGTGCCAACGGTCAGATTGTGCACCGGCGAAATGGCATCGCGTCTCGCATATGCCTAGCGTTGCTGATGCAAGCCCGGCCCGCCCATCGGACGAGTGAGGCGCAAGCCGAATCCACCAGCGGGAGGTGCCGGGCGGGCTCCCAGCATCTGCTCCTGCCGTGCCGCAGTGAAGATCGCCTGAGGCGCGCTGCTTCGAGGTATGTGTCGTAGCCAATACGCCCCCTGGCATCGCAAACCTCCCGGATCTCACATATGAAGGAGCGCACCGATGATCCACCCCCACCCAGGAGCGTCCAACTCTGACGAGTTCAAGGGCTTCAACGAAGCCCGACGCATCATGTGGTGCCATGACGCTCGGGCTCGCATGTACGAGCGGTTCGAGCAGACGAGCTTCATGGGTGACACGAACGTTGCAGCGGTCCACGTCGACAACACCACCAGGGCAGACCGTGTGTTCCTCGTGGCATTCGACAAGGCCGGCCAGCAGGTCGGCATCGACACGCTCTACATTGATGAGCCGAATCAACACCTCGACATCACGCCCGAGTTCGACCACGCCTTCACCGGCATGGACGTCGTGCCGGACTCTCGGCTTGACCAGGCCATATCTCGGGAGAACGGCTGGGTCGTCGACCTGAAGGTACTGCGCGAGTACGACCCTTTAGCCGATCGCCGGGCCACGCAGCGCGCGGTGTTCCTGGCGCACCTGCAGGACATGATGAAGAACGGTGACGTCCGCGGATTCCTGTTTGGCCGGGGTGAGTCCGACGGCACTGATGCGGCGTGAGAGACCATGACCTCGTACCTCAGATGACCCCGTCGGCAGCCTGGACGGCAGGGTTTTCTGATCTCTGACGCTGTTTCAGTGCTGCATTCTTGCAAGAGGGGGGGATCAGCACAGCTGATCCGGGCGTCGAACCCGAGCCGAGTGCCTTGCAGGGAGACATACCGTGGACCGGCTCACGCCGGTCCCGGATGACCCCTCGCGGTGAGCCATACGCGGCCACGCAGTTCGCCAGTACAAGCTCGAGTACCCGCAGGACTACGTGCCGGATGGCATCCGGTCCATGAGGGACGAGTTCGAGCAGCTGCCCCTGTGCACGCGACTGATGTACCTGCGGG
This sequence comes from Streptomyces sp. NPDC057302, assembly GCF_042667685.1. NCBI lineage: Bacteria > Bacillati > Actinomycetota > Actinomycetes > Kitasatosporales > Streptomycetaceae > Streptomyces > Streptomyces sp. NPDC057302. The sequence continues at coordinate 120,716 of NZ_JBHUZJ010000007.1, forward strand.
CCCGCGGTAGCAGAGTCCTCTGCCTGAGAAGACGACGATGCCATGGCCGCTTCAGCGCGATGGGGGCATCGAATCAAGCTCGGCACTCGGCAGTGCCACCCTGCCGGGTCGTCACACCGGCGGGATGAGCAGCGAAGCCCCCACGTAGATGAGATCCGGATTCGGATCTTGTTCGTCTCAACCAGGATGCGGATCGACACCCCCGTTGTCCCTGACATCGCGGTGAGCGTGTCGCCTGGCTTGATGGTGTAAGGCTTCGCCTTCGGCGCGGGCTTCGCCTCGACCGGTGCACCTGATCCGTTGGGCTTGTCCTCGTCGCCGCGACCCGGCGTCGGATCCTGACTCGCCCCGTTCTCGTCCTGCTTCCCCATGCCGCCCTCGCTCGGCTGCTGGGCGCTGCTGCCTCCGGCGTTCTTCTCGCCGGGATTCCCCGGTGCCCCGACCGGGGCGTGATTGCCCTGCAGCGCCCGGATGAGGCCGCCGTCGAACATCGCGAGCTACGTCAGGCCCCATCCGGCGAAGAGCGCCGCTCCGCCCACCATGATGCTGGCGGCGATGACGCGTCCGTTACCGAAGCTCATCGGGCCGACGTGACTCCCCGCAGATGCTCTCGTCTGCGCCGACGGCTTCAACGCCTTCCCCACTGGCCTCTGACTCGTAGTCGTCATCCCTGTTCCGCCCCTCCGCGAATGGCACGTACAACCATTCGTGCCCTCTATCGACATTCTACTCATAGCCGAACAGAAGTTGATATAATAAGAGATCGGATGGCAGTCTGAACCCTGTCTGATAGCTCCCCAATGGCCCCCGAACCGCCGACCGCCAGACCGAGCGAAGGAACCGCAGCATTATGACCAGCTACTCCATCTCCGCCGGCCAGATCGCCGAGGGCAAGAACGTCTTCATCCGCGGGAAGCTCGGCTTCGCCGTACTCGCCCGCCTCATCGAGGGCGCGCAGCTCGTCGCCAGCGACCAGCGCAAGACGAAGAACGGCATGAACCCTGTCGGCAAGCCGCACACCACCGCGACGATCATTCACGCCGAGGTCCAGTTCGCCGACCCGGACAACCCCACCCTCGAAGAGCAGTTCGTCTCCGAGCGTCGCTACGACTCTCCGAAGCGGCCCGAAACCGGATCCAACTACTCCATCGACTCCAAGGGCAGCACTCTGCCGGTCATCGCGATCCCTTCTTCGAAAGGCGACGGCACCTACGACCAGGACGAGTCCGGCCGGGAGCTCGCGCAGGGCCTCGACGTCACGCTCGTGCTGCGCACCTACAAGCCGAAGAACTTCAACAACCGCGGCCTGGCCCTCGAACAGGTGATCGTCCACGAGGCGCCGCGCTACTACAATGCCGGCGGCATCGACCAGGCCGAGCTGGCTGCGCGTGGCATCGTGCTCAACGGCACGCCGCGCCCCGTTCAGGCCACTCCTGCCAGTTCTGCCCCTGCCGCCGCTGTCCCAGTGGCGACCGAAGTGGAGGGCGGCCTGTCCTTCCCGACCCCGCAGCCGGCGTCCGCACCTGTGGCCGTGGCCGCGCAGGCTCCAGTTCAGGCTCAGGACCCGGCGACCGCCGTGGCTGCGCCCGTCGCTGCTGTTGCTGCTCCGGTTGCTGTTCCGGCCACAGCTCCCGCTCCGGCTCCTGCCCAGCAGTTGACCCTGGAGGAGAAGCTCGCGCGCCTGGAGGCCGAGAACGCCTCCCTCAAGGACAACGGTTCGCCCGTAGGCGCGCCGGTGGCCACCGGCCCCTGGAACGGCTCCGACCAGGCCCAGCAGGCGGGGATCACCTACCAGGGCTGATCCACGCTGATCATCGATGAGACCCCCGTACTCGCATCTGTGCCGTACGGGGGTCCTGTCTTTCTCTCTCCTCCTGACGCCTCTGATCGAAAGCGTGAGTCCCACGATGACTCCAGCCGACCCCCATGCCTGGTTCCCGCAGTTCTACGGCAACCCCGCGATCCGCACCCTCGCCAGTGCATGTCGGTGGACCATCTCCGGACAGATCGGGGAAGAGACCCCTGACGTCTCCACCAAGCCGCCTAAGCGCAAGGCCCCGATCGACGTACGGCACCTGCTCGCCGGCTGCACCTCCAGCTGTCAGCACGCTGGCCCACTACGCGGAGCCTTCACCCTGGACGAGACCTGTCTGCTCACTCTCGACGAACTCACCGCGGCGATACCGAAGGCCGCGAACACCGCCTTCTACCTCCAAGCCCAGACTGACGGGTTGCTCGTCCTCGACATCGAGGCCGACTGCCCGTCAGGTGTGGCCACAGACCTACTGCGGCTGCCGGGCATCCTCTACTCGGAGCTGTCGATGTCCGGCCAGGGCTTCCATCTCGTCATGCCGCTGCCGACGAACTTCCACGACTTCCCCGTGGCCGCCGGCAAGCGCGTCCTGCGTGAGGAACACGGCTGGTACGAGCTGCTGCTGGACCACTGGTCGACCTTCACCCGTCAGCCGGTGCCCGATCGCATCGTCGCTCATGTCAACGCAGCAACTAGCGCGCCGGCCTTCGCCTCCATCGAGGACCTCTACGCGCAGCTGGCCGTGAACGCCAGAGAGAACTCCGGTGCTTCAGCATCAGCTGTCGACACCGCCGAGGACATGCCCGACATCCCGTACTCGCAGGCGATCATCGAGCAGACCCTGGTCAGTGCACACCATCAGCTCCGGGATCCCGGCGACTTCAACCACGACATGTCCCGCTGGGAGTTCTCGGTTCTCGCGTCGCTCTATGGCTGGATGCGGACGCAACTGCGCGCCTACAGCGCCCTCGGCGTCGCGTACTCGACGGGCGACACCACGTGGTTGCTCTACAAGGCGGCGCTGGACGTCATCCCTGCACGCCCCAAGCACAGCGAGCGGCGCAACGGTCGGCCCTTCCTCCTCGACCGGGCGGCTGCGCTCGTGGCCGACCGAGAGGCCTGTTCCTCGTCGACCAACTGACGCTCTGTACCTGTTCCTGCTGCTTCTGCTCCTGGTTCATCTGCTGCCTCCAACAGTGGGTGGGGTGGGTGAAGGGTGCTGCGGCGGGGCCGAGCACAGGTCGGGGACCGTGCTGGATCGCGCGGAGCGCGATCGGGTGGCGATGTGCAGCGGGGATCCATCGCCACCAATGCCGGGAGTGCAGGTTTCCGCCGAGTTCCGACGGCGCGGCCCGCGCCACAGGACCGTTCACGGCCGATGCAGCCTCGGCGACGCCGAGAGCAGGAGCGCCGTGCTCCGACATCTCTTGTCTTTCTCTCTCTTCCTCGTCCGCGCACAGAAAAGACATCGACATGAAGTTCAACGACATCCTGACGACCCTCATCAAGCAGTCACTTGAAGTCGGCGCGACGCCCGCTCTCATGGGCGAGCCGGGCATCGGCAAGTCCAGCTTCGTCGAGGACCTGGCCTATTCCATGGGCACGCGAGCTTTCACGCTGCCGTGCAACCAGCTCGCCGACAAGGCCGACCTCACCGGTGCGCGTCTGGTGCTGTACACCAAGGACGACGGCACTCAGAGCTACAAGCAGGTCTTCTACCCGCACCAGGTGATCCAGGAGTGCATCGACTACGCCGAGAAGAACACGCGCGAGTGGCCGATCCTCTTCCTCGACGAGATCAACCGCACCACCTCCGACGTCACTTCCGGCGCGCTGACCCTGGTCACGCTGCGCCGCATGGGGTATGTCGAGCTGCCCAAGAACGTCCGCATCGTCGTGGCCGGCAACGACAGGGGCAACGTCACCTCGCTCGACGAGGCAAGCCTGTCCCGCTTCGCGATCTTCCACGTCGAGCCCGACGCCGCCACCCTCATGTCCGTTCTCGGCGACAACATGAACCCCTGGGTGAAGACGGTGCTCACGCAGTACCCCGGGCTCATCTTCCAGAAGTCGACACCCGAGGCCATCGTCGCCGACGGCCAGGACGACGACGACAACGGCAACGTCACGATGGCCGATCTGTTCGACGGCGGCGAGGAGATGAACCAGCTCACCACGCCGCGCACCATCGACAACCTGTCGAAGTGGCTCAACGCGGCCGACCCGCAGCAGTTGGCGCAGTACCTGGCCACCCCGATCCAGATCGGTGACCGCGAGACCACGCTGCTGAACGAGGCCATCGAGGCCTACGTTGGAGGCACCCTGTTCACCACGCAGCTCGTGGCCACCATTGCCCAGGACCTGGCGAACAACGCCGGCAGCGTACAGCAGAACCGGGTGAACGTCCCGAAGCCGAACTGCTACCAGAGCCTGCAGACCGCAGCGACCATGACTGACATGTCGGCGGTCATCGCGACGCTGACCGACAACGAGAAGTCCGGGTCGCTGCTGTACGCGCTCAAGGAGAGCAAGGACAACGCGCGCCTCATCGAGCAGTTGGCCCAGGCCATCGCCCAGATCGAGCCGGAGCACACCCGCACGCTCATCGAGATGGTGACCAGCCAGCAGATCGACCGCCAGAACCTGGAGGGCTTCATGGAGATCGACGCTCCGATCGTCAACCAGGCCAAGCCGATCCTCTCGGCCTTCCTCTGATCGCTCGCTCATTGGTGGTGGGGACTGCGGCGGGTTGCCGTCCTTGCTGCAACTCTCCATCACCAGCGGCGCTCTGCCGCTGCCTTGTCCTCAGAAGGAGACCCACGACCCATGACGATCACCGTCACGAACCAGAAGCCGGCCGTACTCGACGCACTGCACACCATCTCGTGCATCGGTGATTACGACCCGATGCCGGCAATCCAGCAGACCCTCATCGACCCGCTGCTGGAGCCGTTGAACCCCAACACCCCGGCGAGCATCACCGACGCCCAGGGCGCTGATCTGACGGGCGGCATCCCGGATCTGATCCTGAGCTGCCTCGAAGACACGCTGAACGTGGCCAGCGAGCAGACCGTCAAGGAGCTGCTCGGGCAGACCCTGATCAATTTCGACCAGGGCACACCGCTGCCGGTCGCCGAGCTCTTCGCCGTCCAGGCCGGACAGCAGAACAAGATGCCCGCGCCCTCCCCGCGGGTGCTCTACACCGCGCAGGCTGATGTCCTCCCGGCGGCGAAGGCTCTGCTGGCGGGGACCAGTAACGAGAGCGCCTTCTTCGCCTCGATCGCCTACACCTTCCACCCCGACACCCTCGGGTTCTGGTTCCAGTCCTCCGCGGCCTTCGACGACTTCAAGATCTGGCTGTCCCAGCAGACACAGACGATGGCCAGTGCGTTGCCGCCGGCCACCACCAAGCTGCTCAACGACTTCACGGCCCTGTCCCTGAAGGGGCTCACCGAGTCGCTGCTGGTGCGCAAGGACGACTCTGACGCCAACGATGAGCACTCCTTCGCCCGCGTGCTCGTGCACATGCTCATGAACTACGCCGAGCAGCAGCCGCGGGCCCAGGCCAGCCAGCAGAACACTGCCCTGGCCACCGGCGTTCTGCCGTTCACGGTCGGGGAGCTGTTCTGCCCGCGCTCCCTCGTCCTGGTCAACGTCGAGGCCCACGCCCGGGCCACCGCGGCGAAGATCGCGGGGGAGTGGAACCTCATCAACCAGTCGCTGGCTTCGCCGGTGAAGGTCGTCTCGAACACGTCGCTGTCCAAGCTCACGTCGCTGCCACGGGCCGCCGCCCGGGCCGCCGCCCTGGGAGCCAACCAGCAACCGGGCCAGCCCGGCAGCCGTAGCGCCCAGGTGGCCTTCCGCAAGCAACCGCCGAGCAAGCTCGACCTGTTCAAGGACATCACCCGGGTGCTGCGCCGGATGGGCAAGGTCAACAAGTCACAGAACATCTTCCGCACAACGAAGGCGACCTTCCTCAAGGCCAACCGCCGGAACCCGGACGACTTCAACAAGCCCGCCCGGATCACCTCGGTGCAGTACATGCCCGACCTGCACATCTACATCGACACCTCCGGTTCGATCTCCGAGGAGAACTACCAGGAGGCGGTCATGATGCTCATCCGGATCGCCAAGAAGCTCAACATCAACCTGTACTTCAACTCGTTCAGCCACTTCCTGTCCCAGGAGGTGATGCTGCGCACGGAGAACAAGTCGACGACTCAGATCTGGAAAGAGTTCCGCCGGATCCCGAAGGTGTCGGGCGGAACGGAGTACACGCAGATCTGGCAGTACATCAACACCAGCCGCGTGCGCCAGCACAGGCTCTCGCTCATGGTCACCGACTTCGACTGGCTGCCGCCGTCCACGCGCCAGGACCACCCGAAGAACCTGTACTACGCACCATGCTCCGCCATGAACTGGTCGTCGATGGTTGACCTGGCAAAACGCTACGCCGACTCGATGAAGCACATCGATCCGAGCATCCGGCAGAAGCTCCTCGGCATGGTCGTCTGACCCTGCTGTCCCAAGAGCCGCCAAGAGCGGTGCTGTCCAACTCCCCGGGCCGGCACCGCTTGCGGCGACCCCTGACTTTCCCTCTCGCTCATCCATATCCCTGCTCGGGACACCGTGGCGCGTCCACCCAGCGCGCCACCACGCCGAGCGGCCCGCACCGAAGGAGGACCCGGTGGGTCTCAGCAACTTCACACCTGGCGGCTCCGACGACGACAAGGGCAATGGCGGTGGGGGCAGCTTCCCTCCGCAGTTCCCGTCCGCGGCCTTGCCGTCCAGCGGTGGCAGCGCCGATGACGTCAAGGAGCTCCTCGTCGACTACAACGAGAAGTTCAAGAACGCCGATCCGACCATGTTCCGTGACACGCTCATCGGGCAGGTCCTCTCGGTCGTCATCAGCAAGACCAAGCCCAACGCTCTGCTGGTCGGTTCCGCCGGCGTCGGCAAGACGAAGATCGTCGAGGACATTGCACGGCGCATCGCGCTCGGTGACACCCTCATCCCGGACCAGCTCAAGGACCATACGATCTACGAGCTACCCATCACCAACATCATCGCCGGGACCGGCATGGTCGGCTCGCTGGAGGAGAAGGTCCAGGCGATCGTCGAGTTCGCCTCTGACCCCAAGAACAAGGCCATCCTGTTCATGGACGAGATCCACCAGATCACGGGAGGGACCGGCAGCCATGGCGACGCCGTCGGCCGCAAGATCTCGCAGATCCTCAAGCCGGCCTTGGCCCGCGGCGACATGTCCGTCATCGGTGCGACCACCAGCAACGAGTCTCGTGCCTTCGATGAGGACCCGGCCTTCGCCCGTCGCTTCACCCGGCTCATCGTCGACGAGCTGAGCATGGAGCAGACGCTGGCCGTGATGACCACGGTCCGGCCCGGCATGATGGCGCACTACCGTCACCAGATCGGGGTCTCCGACGACGTCCTGGCCTCGGTGGTACAGATCGCCGAAGCGAACTCCCGGGCTGGCCAGCACCGTCCGGACAACGCCATCACGCTGCTCGACCGGGCGATGGCTGACCGGGTCCTGGAGCAGAAGAAGCTCATCGTCCAGGCCGAGGTCGCTGGTGACCCGGCGCTCGCGCAGACCTTGCGGTCCATCCCGCAGGTACCGCTGACGAGCACCCGTGTGCTCGATGTGGCCAAGCGCCTGATGACCGGAAACGCCCAGCGCAAGGACCTCGACGTTGCCGCGCTGAGCGCCACGCTCACCAGTCGCCTGCAAGGCCAGGACGACGTGCTCGCCAAGCTCACGGACCGTCTGGCCCGCGAAGAGCTCGACCTGTTCCCCACGAAGACGCCCACGACGTGGCTGTTCGCCGGGGCCTCGGGTGTGGGTAAGACCGAGACAGCCAAGATCATCGCTGAGGAGACGACCGGCACCGAGCCGATCATCCTCAACATGACCGAATTCCACAGCGAATGGTCGACGTCGAAGATCATCGGCGCACCTCCCGGCTATGTCGGATCAGACTCCAACCAGGAGCTTCCGTTCGACACGCTGGAGTCCAACCCCCACCGGGTGATCCTGCTCGACGAGTTCGAGAAGGCCGACAAGGCCGTGCAGCGCCTGTTTCTCTCGGCGTTCGACGAAGGCTACATCCGCAACGCCCATGGCAAGATGCTGGACTTCTCCAAGGCCCTGGTCATCTGCACGACCAACGCCGCCCGTGATTCGCTCGACGGCAAAATGATCGGCTTCGGCAACAACCCGAAGACCATCTCGAACCAGAGCCTCAACAGGACACTGGAGCAGTTTTTCGACGCCGAGCTGCTGGGCCGGTTCTCACTGGTCGTGGGGTTCAACCCCATCGACCGGCAGACCTACCGGCAGATCATGGCCACTCACTACGAGCGGCAGCGTGAGCGGATCGTCGAGGCCAAGCCGCGGCTGGCCCAGGCGCTGCCCGTGTCGATGCCCGACGACGAACTGCGCGCCATCGAAGAGAACACCTACGCGGACTCCCAGGGCGCGCGGCCGGCTCGTAAGGCGGTGCGCTCCTGGATCGAAGACTGTCTGCTCGCCCCTCAGACCGGCGGAACAGCCCCGGCATCTCCCTCGGACGACTGACAGCGGCCCTCCCCCCCTCTGAGAACGGCATCACGAGTGCACTGAGCCGCCCGGTGAATCTTCGCGATCTACTCAATCCCTGAAGGAGGCTGGGATGTTCATCGTCACCACCACGTGGGAACAGTGGCGAACGGTCAAGGGCAAGACCACGAGCCGCCAACTCAGTTCTGAGAAAGCTGAGTTCGAGTGGCCGGACGGCGTCGCAGGATATGTCGTCTCGTTCCTGACCGACCATCCCGGAGTCGTGATCTCCGGCACGGAAGACTTCGGTATCGGCTCGTGCGCGCTGGACCCGATCAGCGTGCGCTGCCGTACGCACGGCGACTGTCGAACCCATCACATCGAGTCGGTCAAACAATGGATCGAGTCGCGGGTGGATGAGCTGAAGCCAGAAGCGTCCACTGACCTGTGCGGCGGAAGGCTGAAGAGCTTCTCAATCGAAATCAAACGCATGGCGGAGCCAGAGCCCGATGAAGACCCGCCTGCCTGAGGGGCCGTAGGGGTGTCCGGAGGCGGCTGCACCCACGGAGCCGCCGGCCGAGGCCGACGTGACCTCCTTTGAGCCCCGTGGGCGACGAGTTCGACTCCCGCGCCGAGCGCTCCTGGCTCAAAACCACTTGCTTGGCTTCTAACCCGCCCTGAGTGACGGAGCGTTCATTCCCCCGCATCGCCACGGCGTCGGTCGTGCCACCAGCCCGCGCCTTCTCCACCCGGTTTTGATCCGGGATTGAGTCCCGGTTCATCTACGCCCTCCGCGTGCGCACCCTCCTAGTAAGGGAGAACAACCATGTCCACCATGCTCCCCGAGCCCCTGCTCCAAGAGCACCGAAAGCGAGCCATCGAACTCTCCGCCGCGGCCCGAGCGAACCTCACCACCTATGTCCGGAGCGCCGATGAACGCCGTGAGCTGGGCCTGATGCTCGGCCTGATCGAGGTCGATTCCGAAGGATCCCTCGTCGCGGCCTGTCCCTGGGATCTCGATGCCGGCGATGCTGCCGTCGATGGTTCCGACCAGCGCTCGGACTCGACCTCGAAGTGAGCTGAGCTGCCGCTGATGAACGACCGCGCGCCTGGGTAGCGCACGGTGTCCGGGGCGTGGCTTCGCCATCTACCCCGGATTCAGGGGCCTAACGGCCCCTGACGGGTGGGTTGAGAGAAACACGGGCGGGGCTCGTCGGCTGACGAGGGCCCCGCCCGTGTTCGTACCTGCGCCCATGGCACAGCCCTGTTGCTGCGCTCTTCGCTCACGTTCGAGCATTTGACTGACTATTCAAGGCTTATTGGCACTGTTATGCGACATAGTTATTGGCATCTCTCGATCCGCCTATCGACCCACTGGAGAAAGGCAGCGACATGCCTGTCCTGCTTGATGACCTCGACCTCTCGGCCAATGCCGTTGCTCAGAAGGCCGTCGACCCGAAGTTCTTCTCCTCGAAGCTCACCGGCAACGGCAAGAAGATCGGCCTGCTCAACGAGTCCTTGCTGCCGATCAACACTGCCACCAACACCGCCTACGCCATGGCCACCGATATCGAGGTCAAGCAGAGCTCGACGCAGCACGACATCACCACGACAGCGATCCCGCTCGCGCCGATCACGCGCCGCGCTCTGAACGCCGGAGGGTCCTTCACCTTGCCGAGCCCGCACGCCGACGACCGCTTCGCCATCGACACCGCGTCCAGTCGATTCGACGCCTGGGACGTCGCCTTCGACATGACCCCGCAGGCGCTCGTGTTCTACGAGGACAAGTCCGGCGGCAAGTCCACGCGCGACCTCGTCATCCAGTACCGGATGGAGCTGTACCTCTTCAAGAAGGGGCTGCCCAACCCGGAGTACGCGACCGCCGTCTCGCGCTCGGCCGGCTACGGCAACCACGACGCCGCCGTCTCCCTGCAGTGGGACACCAGCCCGCTGGAGAACGCCCGTGACTACGTCCAGGACGTGTTCACATCCGCCGGCCTGACGGCCTCCAACCTCGGCGATGAGTTTGACGAGTGGATGCGCCAGTACTCGATCTACGAGCGCATCACGCGCTTGGCCCAGATCTGGGACTCCGAGGCGATTGCCGACGAGGTCTGCCGCTACATCCATGACATGCCCGCGGGCCCGACAGAGCAGCAGCTGAATATGCTCGCCGTCCAGCTGCGCTACCTGGAAAACTACAACGTTCCGCTGGAGGCCTACCGCCAGATCCACAAGCAGCTGGGTGCGACCTTCTCCGACCAGATCGCCACGAAGCTATCGAAGCAGAACCTCAGCCTGCTCATGAACCACACGCTCGACCACCTGGAGCAGATGAAGCCTCAGCTGATCGTGCCAGCACGGCCGGCCACCCCTCCGAATCTGCCGCCCCACCTGTCCAAGCAGCAGCTCGATGCGCTCACCACGCACGAGCCGCTGGTGATGACGCAGGCGGGAGCCGGCACCGGCAAGTCGACCGTGATCCTCGAACGGATCAAGTACCTCGAAGCCTGCGGCGTCCCCGCCTCGGACATCACGGTGCTCTCGTTCACCAACGCCGCTGCCGACAACATCACGGAGAAGAACCCGGACGTCGGCTCGATGACGATCGCCAAGATGATCATCGACATCTACTCGATGAACCACCCGAGGCACAAGGTCTCGGCGATCGACACCATCATCAACTCGATCGACATCTTCTACCCGAACAGCCAGTTCGCGGCGACGTTCCGCCACCGCCTGCTGGAGGTCGACCAGAACAGGACCGGTGCCTTCACGGCTCTCAACACCTTCGTCGAGAGCAACTTCGACGAGGTGATCGCCCTGCTCGACCGCATCGAGCAGACGTCGCTGGAGCTGCAGATCATCATTTGCTACCAGAAAATCGACCACATGGCCGAGCCGGCCCACGTGCAGTCGAAGTACCTCATCATCGACGAGGTGCAGGACAACAGCGTGTTCGAGTTCATCTACGTGCTGAAGTACATCACCAAGCACGCTCAGTCCCTGTTCATCGTCGGCGATGCCTCGCAGACGCTGTACGAGTTCCGTTCGGCGAACCCGCGCGCGCTCAACACGCTGGAGGGCTCAGGGGTCTTCGCGACCTTCAAGCTCACGACGAACTACCGGAGTAACCAGGAGATCCTGGACTTCGCGAACGTCGTGCTCGGCGGCCTGGAGACCAACCAGTTCGCCAACATCCAGCTGCAGGCGAACTCGCTCGCCATGCCTACGGCCGACTCGTTCCAGGAGAAGGTCACCCTGGAGTACCGCGAGGTGGCCAGACTCACCGGGTTCGTCACCCAGGACCTGCAGGCGATCGTGCGCAACACGGTCATCCCCGACTTCGTGGACAAGTGCCTGGACCGGGGTGAGCAGGTGGCGTTCCTGGCCTACTCGCGCCGCGAGGTGTCCTTGATCCAGGATGTGCTCGAAAAGCGCTACCCCAACCGCCACGTCGCCTCTCTGGTCAGCGATCGGGTCTACGCCACGGACATATTCTCGAAGTACATCAAGCTCTTCTGGAACGACGTACTGCAGGCACCGTCGGCCAACGCCGCGTTCGTGGTCTCCCAGGGGATCAAGGACAACATGGGCAAGCTGACAAAGAACGCTGCCAACGCCAACGTTGAGAAGGCGATCCTGCGCACGATCTCCGAGTGGTGGATCGAGAACAGCGCGACCATCAACGGCTGGGTCACGCTCTGCCACCAGGGCACGCTCACGCACGTGGCGTTCTTCGATCGGCTGCGCGACAACCTGCTCTCCTTCGAGATTCGGCGGAACCAGCAGAAGCTGAACATCAACAAACAGAAGAACCAGGAGCGCAAGCGGAAGAACCTCGAGTCCAAGGCCGACCTGGTCGTTTCGACGATCCACGGTGCCAAGGGTCTTGAATTCGACAACGCCGTAGTCCTCTACAGGGAGGACACGAAGATGAGCCAAGACGTCAAGCGGATGTTCTACGTCGCCTTCACCCGTGCCATGAACAGCCAGTACGTACTCGGCTACGGCACCGTGAAGAACCCGCCGATCCAGAGTAGTTACGAGCAGATCGTGACGGCTCTGGCCGAGCGCGACAAGAAGAACGCCGCTCGCGCCCTCGGCATCGATCCGGACCTCCTGGACGACAACGACAGCGCTGCCCCCGGCAACACCGAAGATCGCTCTGCGATCACTGCGGCCGTCTGACCAACCGCCGCCACCCCAGGCCGCAGGGCGGGTGTTCTCGACCAGCGAGACACCCGCCCTGCGGTCTTCCACATTGCATAAACCTGAATGACCTCACTTCGTGCCCGGAACAAAGGCGTACGACGAACCGCTCGCCGAGAGCCACGCCGAAGCCTGGAACTACCTCGACCAATGGGCCATCCACGGCGAGACCCTCTTCGCCAGCAACGCCCTGGCAGAACGCCAGGTGCAGCAAGCCCCACCGCCATGTCCCCTTTATCACCTCGGCGGGACGGCGGTGTTCGAGCTTCGCAGGGCGTTGCCGCCGGCCTCCACCACGCTTTTCTGCCGAAGAACAGGAATCCACCCATGGACTTTCCCGGCCTGGAACTGAAGATCCGCATGACGCTCGTGGCAGGCCCGGACGCGCGTGTCTTCGTCCCAGTGCGGCTGTATTACAAGAACACGGACCCCTATGCGGTGCACTTCTCCTTCGACTTCACGCCCGACACCGTAGTCCGGTGGACGTTCGCTCGGGAACTGCTCGACCAGGGCCTCACCGCACCCGCTGGTATCGGCGACGTGAAGATCACTCCGATCGGCCCTCACCGACACTGCGGCTTCAGCATTGAATTGGAATCCCCCGGCGGATACTCGCGCCTTGAAGGGCCGGCAGCTTCCGTGAAGGCATGGCTCGCCAAAACCTACACGGCCGTTGCTGCAGGCCAGGAATCCAAAGCCGTCGACATCGACAGCTTCCTCGACGAACTTCTGACCCGCTGACGGCGAAAACTGGGATACAAGACACCCGCAAAGTGGGAGCTGCGGCTGAAGGACGGCAATGCGACCGACTGGGAGACCGTCACGCGTGAGGAGTACGACAGCGTCGACATCGGCGACCGCTTCTGAACTGAACGACCCAAGGGTATGGCCGGGCCTGCGTCGACTCGCGGCATGACGCAGGACCCTACGACCACGCGGCCGCGGAGACCAGTGACACTCAACCCCGCCGCGAACCTGGCGCAGCGCCGCCAACACGCCTGATGCCGGCCACCGTCACCCTCACCGAGTCCGTGCCCGATGACGGGAAAGGCGTCTACTGCCTGGACATCAGCGTGCTGCCCGTCCGTTGAGCACCGGTGTGCTGCCACCACCATCCACATACTCCCGCGAAAGCGAGAAGCTTCATGCCCGCATCTACGATCGTCGCCTCCGGCGGAGAGTTCCGCCTCTACGGGAACTCCGTGCAGACCTTCGCTGACCTACCCGTGGCCACCTACACGATCGCTTTCTCCCGGATGACCGGCTACAGCCTGCGCCAGACGGAGCCGCTGGCATCCGCCGAAGAGCCTGTCTACGGCAGCCACGCCTCCCGAGTACGGCGGATCGTCACCGGCTACTCCGCCATGGACCGCTCGCTCGGCGTCATCCTCTCCGGCGACAAGGGCATGGGCAAGAGTCTCATGCTCCGCCTTCTCGCCGAGCGGATGCGCGATGAACACCACCTGCCCACCGTGCTCGTACAGCACGACACACCGGGGCTGGCCGCCTTCCTCGACGAACTGGGCGAAGTCGTCGTCGTCTTCGACGAGTTCGAGAAAATCTTCTCCAACGAGGACGACGAGTCGCAGAACCAGTTCCTGAGTCTGTTCGACGGGCTGAGCACGACGAAGCGCCTCTACGTCCTGTCGGTCAACGAGCTGCTCCACGTCAACGACTACATGCTCAACCGCCCCGGCCGCTTCCACTACCACATGCGCTTCGCCTATCCCGAGCCCGAGACGGTAGCCACCTACCTGCGTGCCCAGGTGCCCGGAGTGGCCGAGAAGCAGGTGGCCGAGATCGTCGACTTCTCCCGGAAGTACGACATCAACTTCGACCACCTGCGGGCGATTGCCTTCGAGCTGCGCCTGGGAGAGTCGTTCGCCGAGGTGATCGGTGACCTAAACATCAAGCGCAGTGAGTACGACGGCTCGCGGATCGAGGCCCACATCACCTGGAAGAACGGCGACACCGACGTCTTCGATGGCCGTGTCGATCTGTTCAACAGCGACAGCCTGCAGACCATCAACGACTGGGACAGCGGCGTCGGGCTGCAGTTCCGCATGCGCGACGCCGTCCCGTCCGAGGGCGGCTACCAGCTCCCGGATGGTGCCTTCACGCTCACCGACCTCCGTGAAGAGGACGACAGGTCGCCCAACGACGAGAAGGACCTGCGTGCCGCCGCGGTGATCCTGCGCCGTCCCCCGAAGTTCTCCATCGACTTCTGAGGACGCCCCATCCGAACCGCCGAGGAGCCACTCCGGTCTCCTCGGCGGTTCGCTGTCCGGCTCACGCGGTCCTGTACAGAAAGCAGCCTTCGACCATGCCCAAGTACTGCATCGTCTCCGAGCCCGAGCCCGAGCCCGAGCCCGAGCCCGGCGCAGAGCATCGTGAGCCTCGAAGGGCCAACCTTTGCCTCGGCAAGGCCCGTCTCGTCACGGTCATCGACCCCGAAGACCTGTTCTGGGCGACCAGGCGTGAGCTGATCTCCTTCGGCAACGACCTGCACTGAGCGCCGTGCAGCCAGATCCGACTGTGCTGCTCGCCAGCCTGGCCGTTGCTGCGCTCGGCATCCTGTGCCTCGCCGCTGGCGTTGGCCGTAAGCGGCGCTGGCGGGACCCCACTCGGCTTTTCAGCTGGTCCCAGAAGCAGCAGCTCATCCGCCAGGCCAACGGCCGGTGCGAGCACAAACCGCCCCTCTGGTTCCGGTGCCCGGCACCGGGAACCGAGGCAGATCACATACACCCCTGGAGCCGCGGCGGGGCGACTGAGCTGTGGAACGGCCAGCTGCTCTGCCGCCGACACAACCGGCGGAAATCCAACCGCGTCCCGGGCCCCCTCTACCCCTGGCGTCTCGCGCGCCGGCGCGAGAAGTACTGACCACCCCGACACATATCAGGAGCAAACTCATGGCCTGGATCATGTGCCCGAACTGCGGCGCGAAGCACGACACTTCCAGTCGCTACACCTCCCCGACCACCGACGATAGCGCTCTGCGGACGACCCGCACGCAGGGAAGCACCAGGTGAGCCGCGCGGAAACCTCACGTCGAGGCAGCCGGTCGGGCCGGGCGGGCATCAGGGACGTGGCCGCCGCCGCCGGAGTCTCCATCACGACCGTCTCCGACGCCCTCAACGGCAAGGGCCGGCTCCCGGACGCCACCCGACGCCATGTCCGCGAGGTCGCCGAACGGCTGGGCTATCGCCCCTCCGCGGCGGCCCGAACGCTCCGTACCGGCAAGTCGGGCCTCATCGGCCTGACCGTGACGACCTACGGGGATGAACCTTTCACCTTCACCGAATTCGCGTACTTCGCGGAGATGGTCAGAGCCGCCACCTCGGCCGCACTGGCCCGCGGCTACGCCCTCGTCATCCTGCCCGCCACCTCACGGTACGACGTGTGGTCCAACGTGGCTCTCGACGGCACCGTGGTCATCGACCCGTCCGACCAGGATCCATCGGTCAGCGAGCTGATCCGGCAGGGATTACCCGTCGTCTCCGACGGCCGCCCGGCCGGCTCGCTCCCGGTCACCGCGTGGGTCGACAACGACCACGAGGCGGCGGTCCTCGAGATCCTCGACCACCTGGCCGACGCCGGCGCCCGCCGCATCGGCCTCCTGACCGGGACCACGACGGACACGTACACCCACCTGTCCATGACCGCGTACCTGCGCTGGTGCGAGCGCGTCGGCCAGGATCCGGTCTACGAGTCCTACCCCGCGCACGACCCGTGCGCGGGCGCCGTCGCCGCCGACCGGCTGCTGGCCCGGTCCGACCGGCCCGACGCGGTCTACGGGCTGTTCGACCCGAACGGCACCGACCTGCTCGCCGCCGCCCGCCGCTATGGCCTGCGCGTCCCCGACGACCTGCTGATCGTCTGCTGCAGCGAGTCCACCGTGTACGCCAGCACCGAGCCGTCCGTCACCACGCTCTCCCTCAAGCCGCGCCGGATCGGCACGGCGGTGGTCCAGCTCCTCATCGACGCCATCGAAGGGCTGGACTCTGATCACCCGGTCGAGCAGGTGATACCGACCGAGCTGATCGTGCGTACCTCGTCCCAGCGACGTGCGCCGCGCACGACAGTCAGCCCGCCGCGGTCGCCGGAGGAGGGGTAGGGCACGGGCGGTCGCCGGATGGTCCCTCAGCGACGGCCTCGACGGCTCAGCCAGCACGAAGGCCTTCTTCCAGGAGGGCATCAGCGAACGCCGTGAGCCAAGCAGTCAACGACGTGAGCGATCTCGCGCTCGAGAACACGACGCGGCCAACCTCATCGACAGCGCCGCGCTGCACTACCTCGAGAACCCCGGCGCGACTGCGCCAGGCGATCGAGGCCAGCTGCGACCAGGACGTCGATGACGTCCTCGGCTGGATCCAGGACTGATCCGACCCGCAGCTTCCCCCACCACCGAAGGAGTAGATCATCATGGGCGCGAGCATGCTCACCGCCACCATCGCTTTCGCTGCCGAAAGCACCGAGCCGCCGAACTTCGACTGGGGCCGTCAGCTGCTCGAAGAGATCACAGACGCCTCGCTCTTCACCTTCGACGAGCCTGAGGCTGAACTGGAAGAGCTGCTGCCGGACCTGGACGGCGAGTCCGACCTCGTCGACGAGAACGGCGAAGTGCTCATCGAGTACGCCCGGCGTGCCGGTCTCGTCATCATCGACAACCTCGAAGAGGCCCTCGACTCCCGGGAGACGAACTTCCTCACGGTCGCCGACTACAGGCTCTACATCTCCGGAGGACTCTCCAGCGGCGGCAGCCCCACGGACGCGACCGGCGCGATCTGGGACGCCTACAAGCTGCCCGAGAGGGTGCTCCTGGCCATGGGCTTCATCCCGGACTACGAGTTGCCTCTCTCCCGCGCGAACGGCAGCGGGGACCACATGCCCCTCACCGACACCGACGTGGTCGACGCGATCGCGCTCGGCCTGGGCGCCTCGCCGGAGTGGCCCGGCACGGACACCCTCAAGTGGATCGCCGAGGCCATCGGCAAGGTGCGTGACGAACCCGGCAACGCTGAGCCCGTCGAGTACCTCAAGCGCTGGTCAGAGCGGTACGGCTTCGACCCTCTGTCGAGCAAGTTCCTCTCGGCGTACATCGTCGAAGAGATCGGCAAGGCCGACGAAGAGGAGAGCGAGGCCTGACAGCGCTCGCACGATCCATAACCTGCAGCACTTGGTCAACCAGCTCAACCACCACCTAGAAGACCACCGTTGGAGGAGTTCGGATACCTGAAGCGGACCAGGGAGCCCACCGCCAAGGGCACCTTCCGGTACGGGCAGGCGGTGTGCGATGACCCGGAACTTCAGCTCAGGAGGGGAGACATGACTTCGATACCCGTGCGTTGTGCGTACCGACCCACCAGTGGTGGGCTCGTCGTTCCGGCTGTATCCATCGTCCATGACGGGCATGCAGTTTTCGGCTCCCTTGATAGCCGACGCCTACGGCGCGTCCTGCTGGGCCGGATATGTCAGGTGTGTGAGCGGCCGCTGACCGAGCGGTTGTACCTCATCGTCCGCCCGGCCGATGAGGAGCACGGCTATACACCAGAGGGCGCTCTCCACCCGGAGTGCTTCGCTTACACCAAGGACGAGTGCCCCGTCTTGAACGGCACCACGCGGCGCTACCGAGACCGCTCCGTCCTGGCCACACACCCCGCCTTCAGGCCGTGCGGTGACTCGAGCTGTCCATACCCGGACAAGATCCTGCCGGGAGCAGACCAGGCAGCGCGCCTTGGGCAACTCGTCGACCGCTATGAGGCGTGGATGATCGCCCTGGACTCCTACCAGCTCGTCCTGGACAACGACGACCCGACTGTGCCGCTCGGCATCGCTCTGGACGTGCCCATTCTGCGCCGGCGGCTGCTGCGCGAAGCGGCACTCCCCGAGAAGGCAGAAGCCCTCCTCGCCGCGTTGCGCGACCTGCTGGGCCTGCAGCCCTAACGCCGAGGTGGGCAAGCCCATGACGCTCGGCACCTTGCGGTAGAAGCTGGAAGTGCCGCCGACGTTCGAGCGGCAGCCGCGCAGGTCGACGACCCCAGCACCTCGGTCAACGACCGCGGAGTGGACGAAGTCCGGTGATGAGCGACGTCCCCGACTACGTCCGCGGCCCCGGCCTCCAGCGGCCCCGCCGCCCGCAGAGCACCATTTCGGCTGGCCGGGCACCGTGCCCGTGGGCCGAGTGCAGGTGCACGCACGAGCCTCCGTGCGTGGCGGGCTGGATCGACACCGACGAGCAGGAGCCCGAGCGGGGCACCGACGGCCGACCCCGTACCCGGGACAGCCAGCCCGTCACCCACGAGACGACGCGCCCGTGTCCCAACTGCCGCCCCGAGGCGGCCCAAGCCCTGGCCGAACCGATGCTCACGCGGCCAGCAATTCTCGAAGATCCGTAAGCGCAAGGAGCGCTGACATGTCCTTAACCCCAACCACCGAGACGCGCCCCCGTACGGAGTACGAGGAGCTGATCCACGACCTGGGCGACGCCGCCGACAAGACACGGGAAGGGTGGCTGACGAAGCGCACCGTCGTCTCCACCTTCCTCCAAGCGGTAAAGCCCCACCTGGAGGCTGCTTTCCACCGCGGCAGGCTCGGCCGCCTGCGCGCCCAGGGCCTGACGGTCCCCAACCTGAACGTCCCCCTCTCCGAGCGTGAGAAGCAGGTCGGCCTCAGGATGGCGCGGGGGCTGTCCAACGCGGCCATCGGGCTGGAGCTGTTCATCTCGGAGGACACGGTCAAGACCCACGCGCGCCGCCTCTTCAAGAAGATCGGCGCACATGACCGGGCCCACGCTGTCGCCCTCTTGCTGATCCGGGGCGACATCACGGCGGCCGACGTCCTGGAGCCCCTGGACGACGACCATTGACGCCCCTCTCCCGCGCGAGATGCCGCTCGACACCCCGCGAAGGATGCGCCCGACGCCGTCCTCGCGACGCTCCAGGTCCAGAAGAAGCAGAGCGTGCTGGTCAGCTGAGCCCCGTACGACAAGCGGGGATCTCCGTCCGAGGGAGACCCCGGCTGCGTCATGCCGTCGTGCTCGCCGTCTCCCTCACACCATTCCACCACACGTCAGAAGGCGCAGCACACTCATCATGACCAGGCCGACCAACCCCTACGACCACGCTTGCGCCTGCTACTTCATCGGCCTGGCTGTTCGGCTATACCGCGAGCACCAGGCCCAGCAGGCTGAGACCCCTGAGGCGGTGCCAGTATGAGCCGCCGTCCAACCCAGGATCCAGCGATCGACGCGGAGCACGGCGGTGAGATCCACCCCGCCTTCGGCGTCGCGGTCGTGACGCGGAGGAGCGGCGGAGGTCGTTCGCTGTTCCAGTCCGACCTGCTGCACAACGAGACCATCTCGCTCTCAATCCGCGTGGCCACGCGCAGGCGCGACCTCAACCACGACTGGGTCCATCCGGGCCGAGAGCTTGTGGAGATCGAGATGAGCCTCGCGCAGTGGGGCTCGCTCGTGTCCTCCATGGGGCTCGGCAGCGGCGTGCCGGTGACCATCCGGCGTACCGAGCACAACGCCTTCGTACCCGAGATCCCTCATCAGCCTCGTACGGCCGAAAGCCTGCGGGAGGTCCGCGAGGTCACCGACCGGATGTACGCCGAAGTCAGAGCCGCCACCGCGGCGCTGCACGAGGCGATCCACGAGAAGAAGGGTGTGAGGGCCACCAAGGAGGCGCTCAACGCACTGGAGCGTGCCGTCGCCGGCGCAGGTACCAACGCCCAGTTCACCGTCGACTCGCTCGTGGAGGCCGGCGAGCAGGTCGTCGCCCAGGCCCGCGCCGACATCGAGGCCCACGTCCTGGAGGTCATCCGGCTGACGGGTACCGAGCCCTCCATCGAAGCCTCGTCATTCGATGCCCCGGCGCTGCCGGGGTCCACTACCAGCCGAGAGGAGCCCACCGATGTCTGAACTCACCGTGCCTGACGAGCTGTTCAACGCCGATTTTGTCGCCGCCGACGAGCACAGGCTGGCCGCCGACCCCGACCGCTTCGACTGGATCATCCGGGATGGCCAGCTCATCCACGCTCCCGTTGTCGGCTGGACCTGGGCGTGCCCCAAGTGCGGCGAGTCCGGAACCCTACCGAAGCACCCTGCTGCTCTCTTCGGCAGTGACTCCCCACACGGGAAACAGCACGCAGCTGGACCGTTCGACACCCTCGTGACGCTCCTGATCTCCGTCGTGCGCGAGTTCCCTGGCTCTCCGCCGCAGGCCGACTGAAGCACCAGCCACGACACGGAGGGACACCAGCCATGAACGCACTCACGACCACGGGGACGCCGTACACGGTCTGAGCTGCGCGCAGAGACGCCGTCCCGCCGCACCGGGTCTGCGTACGCGCCGTCCACTCCGGCACAGCCATCCGCCGACGTCCGGCCCCGTGTCCCGCCGCCCCTGCGGGACGCGGTCCACCTCGCGCCCGCCGCGCTCTGCGCCTGACAACACCCGCCATGGTCCCGGGTCTTGCCCCGGACGCGCGGACCGGGGGAGTCCTGGCTGCCACCCCTGCCGAAAAGGCACCGCCGAACACCCGCGGTGACCGGGCTGCGGCGCTAACCAGCTCAAGCACCACCGTGCCCTCATCAGCCTAATGATCCGAAACCACAAGAAATCAGGTTTAGAGGAATGCCCCGCTACATCAGACCAGAACCGCCATTCACCCTGGACGGGGTGGCGATGACCCGCCATCCCGAGCGGGCCGTCCGCGTCAACCGCATCGCAGCCGCGCTCAGCATCCTGAGCGTGACCGCCTTGCTCGGGACACTGACCGCGCTGATCACCACCCTTGTCCATCTCATCCTCACCCGTACCCGCGACTGGCACGAGCTGCTGAACTGGTGGCACCCGGCCATGGCCTCCCTCGCTCTCCTCCCGATGGCCCTCTACGCCTGGCGCTGCAACCGCATCAAGGTCGCCTGGCACTTTCGCGGATACCACCTGGGACCGGAAGAGCTCTACCTCCGCACCGGGCTGCTCACCCGCAGGATCGCTGTCCTGGCGTACGCACGGATCCAGGAGGTGAACGTGGTCACCGGTCCCATCCAGCGCCGCTATGAACTCGCCACGGTGACGATCAAAACGGCCGCCGGAAGCGACGACATCACCGACGTCGACCCCCAGACCGCACAGCACCTGCGCGACCGGCTCACCGAACTCGCGCGGGAGCGGAGGTTGCCGGTATGAGCCAGCCCGCCATCGAAGGCCGGCTCCACCCGGTCACCCCGCTACGGCGGAGCTGGGCCGTCCTCGTCGCACTCGCGACCCTTGCCTACCAACAGCGCGACCTCTTCAGCTTCCGCCCGAATCCCGAAGCCAGCGCGCATACCATCACGCTGCCTTTATGGACAGCCTGTACCGCCGCTGCGCTGATCGTCTCGGGGACCGTCGGGCTGTTCACTGCGGCATGGCGGCACAGCCACTACATCCTCGACGGAAGCGTCCTCGGGTATCGCAGCGGCCTGCTGTTCAAGGTCCACCGTCACTGCGAACTCGACCACGTCCAAAGCGTCGACATCCTGCGGCCCTTTCTCGGCCGACTCATCGGCGTCTGCACGCTCCGCGTCGTCATGCCGGGCACGACGATGACCCTCTCCTACCTCACGCTCAACCAGGCGCGCGCCCTCAAAGCCCGCATCCTTGCCGAGGACACAGCTGAAGACCGGCTCTACCAGGTCAAGACCAAGGATCTGGTCCTCGCTCTGCTCCTCGACCTCAGCACGAACCTCTGGTCGCTCGCCATGGTCGCCGTAGCCGTCCTTCCCTACGTCTTCTCCGGCGAACCGCTGACGCTCTCGACCCTGATTGTGTTCGCACCCAGAATCTGGAGACTGACGGGCAAGCGGCTCTTCGTCTACAGCGGCTGGTCCGTCACCCGCACCGCCGACGGCACCTACCGCACCGACTACGGCATGTTCGACACCCGGCAGTACACCTACCGGGACTCACGGATCACCTTCATCGCACTTCACCAGCCCCTCCTATGGCGCCGCTTCGACTGGGTCGAGGTGCAAGCAGCCGTCGCCGGGGCAGCCACGCCCGGCATCCTGATTCCTGTCTGCCCCCGCACTGTCGCAGAGAAGATGGTCCTGCACCTTCTAGGCCCCGGTGCCGTATCCGACCTGAACGACCCCTTGCCCGCCCCGCCCGCTGCCCGCAAAGCCACGCCGTTCCACAAAGCCCTCGGCTACCGCCTCAGCAGCGGATACTTCACCGTGTGGAGCGGGTTCTTCCTCCGCAACGTGACCACGGTCTGCCCCGTCCATCGCGTACAGTCCGTCAGCACCGGCCAAGGACCTTGGCAGCGCAGGCTCGGCCTCGCAAGCGTCTACGCCCATCTGCCCGGCGGCGGCAGCCTACCCGCCGCCCACCGCACCACGAGTGAGGCCGCCGACCTCACGACTCGCCTCTATCGGACGTCGATGGATGAAGCCGAGACACCTCACAGCATTCCCTCAACTCACCACGCACATAGGCATCTTGAGTGTCGTTGAACACCATGGCCACCTCCGAGGGACGAAGGTGACGACGACCCGAACGGCAAACTCCACGGCCCACCTCGACCCCTACGGGTCGCTTGCTGCCCCCGACGGTGCCCACGCCTGGCCCGAAGCCCACCTCAACCCCTACGCATTCCGCTATATGCAGTGAAGGATCCCCGCCGTGGACAGCGAACCGATCTTCCCCACCGGTCCCCCCCGGAACGACGTGCGCAACGCGTGGAAAGACACCCCTGGCGCGCGCCGCCCGGCAGGCGGCCCTCTACCTCACCACCGCCTTCCCCCACCCCAAGCCGACCACCGGGCCAGACGGACAACAGCGGTATGACCGTCTGGAGTTCGACCTCCCCGGATACGCCAGAGGTCATCTCCTGGTCAACGACACATTCCAGGTCACCATCCACGCCGCCGGTCTCGTCCGCGAGGCCTGGACCGATCTCCACGATGCGCTCTTCCCCCGAGGTGGACACTTCACCAACCTCGAGGACGAGCCCCTCGACCTCATCCGCGCCGAACCGGGCGAGTACCACGGGCAGTGCGAGGAACGCGACGCCGAGGACACACTGACCGTCGCCGGGGACCGCACGGCCGAACTCGGCTGCTACGGGATCGACACCGATCAGGCCGCACACGCCCTCACCGCACTGACACTCGGCATCGAGCACGCCCGCGAAACGATGTGCACCCGCTGCCACCCCTTCTACTGGCGCCACCACACCAGCGCCCCCGACGCCGACACATGCGGTTCGTTCACGCACGCCTGCCACCTCTGCCAGCAGGCAGGTACCGAAGAAGCTTGTGCACTCCTGAGCAGGCTCGACTGCAACGGCCCTACCCCCGCCGAGGCGGGTGACGACATCCTCGACATCGCCCCCCCAGACGGACTGAACCCGTCCGGGGAACAAGGTGGCGCCCCCTCCATCCCACCGCCTGGCTTGCACGTCCGGGGTGCGGTGGTCGGCGTCCTCCCGGCAATCCTCACCCATAGTGGCCCCGAGTAGAGCAGTGACCACCCCTCCTGCTCCTCCTAGGGCCGCACCCAAGAGCGTTCGTACACCCCAACCGAGCCTCGACGACGGGACGTTCTGTGACTTCCGCTGCTCTCCGACTGCGCACCCTGACCCGCTTGAGCCCGCCGACTGCATCGGTTCCCGGACCGTGCCGATCAGCGCCAGGACCTGGGCCGCGTCGTTGATCACCTTCGTCGAGAACAGCGTCTCGCCGTCGGCGTCAATCGCCACCGCCCAGTGGCCGTGACCGAGTGGTGGCCCTGTGGCGCTTGCTCGGCATCGTCTGCCTACAGGTCGGCGCTCCGCATCGTGCGGGACTGGGGCACGGGTCTCTTCTTCCTCCTCACCGCACCGCCTCTCAGAGGCGGTGCGGGCCACCACTCGATGCCCTTATTGACTCGGCGAACGAAGTCGTATGCGAGTCGATGACAAGCTATTCCCGACTGGTTAGGCTGAAGCTATGGCTCACAACAGCAACGCTCACGACAACGGTACTCCCGACGCCGAACTCCCGAAGTTCTCCGTCAATGTCGTCCCGACCAACAAACTCAGGTGCGAGGACCTCGGCGCGATGCTGAACCTCTATCGCCGCGGCGAGGTCACGCCGCTGATCTTCGGGGACGGCAACAAGCCCGAGGCCGCGATCATCCCCTTCGCCGCGTTCGTGCGCCTCATGAAGTACGACCACGCGGCCCACGTCCACGCTGAGGCTCCTTTCCAGGCCGAGCTCTCCCGCCGCATCCAGGAGTCCGGCGCCTCCGGCGAGGCGGGCATGACCATCGAAGAGCTCGCCGAGAGTCTCGGCCCGTTCGGTCAGCAGTGGGCCGATGAGCATCGTGCTGTCCAACAGGAGAAGCGTGATGAGTGAGCGTCAGCCTCCCATCCGCCTCCTGCCGACGGCCGGTCTCAAGCAGGACCTCCAGGCGCTCCACGACGCCGCAGTGGTGCACCCTCGTGGGCCGGAGGACAGGCTCCTGCGCGTGACCCTCAACCAGTTAGGCCGGATCCAGCAGGGCGCGTCGAGCACGCACCCGCTGGAGTACATGGCCAGTTATCCCGATCTCTCTGATTGCGAGACGACCTACGTCGGCGCGGACCCAAGCGCGAAGCCCTCGCACCGGATCGTCTGGCGGGAGCGCGCGCCCCTGCGCCCGGACGGGCCCGTCACCCGCGAGGTCATCGCCCTGGGTGAACGCGCGAACGGTCAGGCCTACTACATGGCCGGCCAGCGCCTCGGGCGCCCCGTGGGCTTCACTCTCGCCGAGCTGGCCGTGCAGCGCGAGCCGATCGCGAGTCCCTCACGACCCCAACAGCGCTCGATCGGCAGCTTCGGCATGCCATCCGTGCATGAGCCGGACCTCCAGTTCGAGTGACCTGTAATCCCGCTATTCCTGCTGACCATTGATGGCTTCTCGTAAAAGACTTCATCGGCTGGGTGGTCGGGAACCCGGGGCGGGCCTGGATCGCGCTGGCGGCCTTCGTCATCCCGCACATAGGGCTGCACTACCTGCTCTTCGAGGACCGGAAGTAGGACGGGGTGCCATGCTCAAGAGCGCTCGTGCCATCATCGTTCTCGGTCTGATCGGCGGCGTCAGTCTGGCGGTCATCATCGGATGGGGTACCGGTTTCTTCGCCTCGATCGCGAGCATCGGCGTCGACCTGTGGAACGACTTCATGGGCTGGATCAACTCGCCGCTGGGGTGGGAGCACGTTCTCGCCGGGGCTGGCGTGCTCAGCGTCCCGGTCATTGTGTTCGTGCTCATCCTTGCCATCGCCGACGGCTGAGCCTCGCAACTTGGACCGTCTCGCCATGAAGAGAACCCCCGTGATGCCTGTGCATCACGGGGGTTCTCTTTTTCTGCTGGCTCCTCGTTGCCTACGATGCGGCCCGTAGCTCACGATCCTCAATGACGTTCTCGAACTCGTCGGCATCCTCGATCATTCCGTAGGTCTCCGGTGAGATCTCGTCCTCGTCGCCGCCGAGCCGGCGGTTGAAGCTGCTCGACGCGGAGAACTTCAGCACCACGTAGTCGTCGACGCTGCGCTTGCCGAAGCGCACTTTGTGGCCCTTGTGGTCCTGTCGGTAGAAGCGGCCGAAGCTCGTGAGCACAACCGCCTCCCCGCAGCTGACCGCGCCCGTGAGTTCACCGAGCAGCGACTCGTACACCTTGTTCACCACTCGGACCGGCAACCCGCTGCGAGTCGCGACCCGAGAGATGAACTCGCGCTTACTGACACGCGGATTCGTCGTCGTCTCCATACCCACACCCTGTCCTGTCGTCCTTCATGCCGCGGTTTCGCTTAGAAACCAGTCTATCGAAGATTATGTCGATACGAGAAGAAGGATTGGGCCTATTGAATGCCTCTCGCTACGCTTGTCGTGACTCATTCACCTAGAGCTCCAGATCCGGTTCGATCTCCTCCCGGTCGTCCTTTGGCTCGTAGTCGACCGACTCGATGATGTTCCGCGTGTTCGGATCGCGGCGCTGGTTCACGACCTTGTCGTGGGACTCCTCGAACCGCTGCTGCGCCGCCACACGGTGGGCCGCATCGAGCTTCGCGCCGACGTTGCGCTCCCCGAACTCCATCATCGAGCCCAGCAATGATTTCGTGCCCTGCTTCATCGCGCTGACGCTCGGCTTGTTTTGCGCCCGCATCTGCTCCCATCGGCTCCTGTCCTCCGGCGTGACATAGCCGAACATCCGCGCGAAACGCGATCCGAAGCCGGTCTGCTGTCCCTCATTCTGTTCCTGGTTCATGACCCTTCCTCCTGTTCCTTGTTCGTGTTCTCGGATCGCCCTCAGGAGGGCTGGTAGTCCTCCGCATCGGCCTCAGCGTTCGGGCTCTCGTTCTGTGGACCGGCCTTCTGCTCGGCCGACGGCCCTGTAGGGCGCGACCGTGGCTTGAGCCGCTGCTCCTCGAAGAAGACACCCGGGTCGTCGACCGCCGTCTGCAGCGTCTGCTGCCAGTTCTCTCCGAGGCTCCGCTTCAGCTCGGCCTCAAGATCCGGATACTTCTCGTTCACTGCCTCCATCGCGTCGAGGTAGGCGTTGGAGTAAACCCGCTGCTGCTCCTCGGGGGGCAGGCCGTCGATGTCCATGCTCGCGATCATCACCTCGGACTGGTCCAGGCGGTGCTGGAGCATGTCGGGCAGCCCGCTGGTGTCCAGACCCTGCTTCTGCGCCGCGAAGCCGACCAGGTAGCCCAGCATGTTGCCCCCGTAGCCCTCTTGGTCGCCGCGGCCCAGCGCGTCGAGCATCGAGGTCTTCATCGTCTCGGCGAGCTGGACTTGGTGGGCGTCCGCGTCCATGGGTCGGCGCAGCGTAAACATCCCGTCCCCAGGCAGACGATGGCCCAGCTGGTCCTCGAACTCCCCGCTCCAGACCGTGCGGACTCTGTCCGAGCCCGCGATCCGCTCCTCGTGCGCGGGAGCCTTGACGATCCGGCCGTGGGCCACGCCATTGAACATCGTGCGCAGCTCGGGCTCGTACTCCATTCGCTCGCCGATGATAATTCGCGCGCGCTGGACGACCTCCTGGCGCTCCAGGCCGTCTTCACTCATCTGCTCGTGCAGCCGCTTGCGAAGCGCCCGGTAACTGTCGCGGATCAGGCCGGCGTCCGCGCCCGGCTCACGCATCTTCCAGAAGGCGTTCTCCATGAGCGCGACCTCGGTCATGGCTGCCGAGTCCGAAGTGAACATCTCTCGATGGCCCCGCTCACGGTGCTGCATGGCGTCGAAGCGCTTGCGCCACTTCGTCGGCAGGTGGTCACGCGGATCAGTGCTGCCGATGAGGCGCTCGCGCCGGGCGCCGTTCGGCACGTCCGTCTTGAAGATCCTCTGCCGGTGCGTGATACCGCTCTCGGCAGAGGCGATCATGCCGCGGGCCCTGGTGTCGATGCGCTCCTGGATCTTGTCTTTGAGTGGTTGGAGGTAGCTGTCCATCTCCGTCTTGAAGTCCGGGGAGAGCATCCGCATCGTCATCACCATGCCGACGGCCTGGATGACCGAGTTGGCATTCACTCCGCGCGAGAGCGGCTTGAGACACGACTGCATCATCATCTGCATGTAGACGTGGTGCATGACGCCGAGCTCCTGCGTCCGCTCCGCGTCGTTGAAGCCGGGCACCAGCAGCTTCGAGTCCCGCAGCGAGACCATGTACTTCTCGCCGGCCAGCCGCGTCTCCGCCCGGAGCTTGAGCAACTGCTCGCGCTGGTCCAGGCCCTCGGTCTCGTCCTCGGCCCGGTCGACATCGATCAAGTGCACGCGCTCGCGGTCGGCCATCCGCTCTCGGGTCTTCGCGCCAAAGAACCCGCGGGAACGGTCCCGGAGCCGTTCGCGCCAGGCGCGCGAACCGTCTGCGTCCTCCGGTCCCGGCCCGTCGATCACCTCGGCGTCGATCGGCTCGTCCGAGCGCGAGTCCCAGGAGGCGTACGCGTTGCCCTGCGGCTCCTCGGCCTGCTGCCAGTCGTCGTCCATCGGAAGCTCCTTGGTCGCGCGCCGGCGGCCCGCAGGGCCCGTCTCCAGTTCCTTGTGCTGTGCCATCTCAGTGCCCCATCCCATAATCGTCTTTGTCCTGCGGCTGATCGATCTCGATGCTCGGCGTGTAGACCGGGCGCGACGCGCCCACGCCCACGGCATGCGCAGAGCGGCGATGCGAGCCGCGGGTGCGGGATGTCCCCGAGTCCTGAGAGATCACGTCACGCTTGACCACCGAGTCATCGACGGCAATCGCAGCGCTGTCCAGGCTGTGCGCTTCAGCGGAGCCCAGCTGATCGAGCTGCCGGGACATCTCAGCCCGGGCCTTCCGGGTCCCCGAGGACGCGAATTGCTCGTTCTTCTCGCCGTCGTAGACGCTCTCGCGGTTCTTGGCCGCCTGCACGAGCGTCTCGAAGCCACCGCCGTAGGCCATCCGGTCCATCACGGTGCCGGCCAGCGACGGGTCCTCTTCGAGGTTGCGGATGAGCCCGGTTTTCGGGTCCTGCAGCGAACTGGCCACACGGGCCACGTAGTCCGGGTTGACCGTGACACCGAAGCCCTCCTTGGACTCGTAGAACTCGATGAACTGCTTCTCCCACTCCGCGGCCGTGGCCTGGACGGGCTCACCGTCGAGGAATGCCGTGCGCCACTGACCGGGGCCGATGTGTTCGATGCTGCGGCCCCTCCAGAGCTCGCGGCCGGGGCCCTGGAGCATCGCGTACTTATGCCGGGCCTCGGCGGCATCGTGCTTGGCCTGCAGGATCGACTGGGTCACCGGGTACGTGACCTCCAGGACGGCCTTGAGATCTTCGCCGCGCAGCGCGCGCACGGCGCGCTGGCTGAACGAGCCGCCCAGGCCGGTGCCGTGGGCCTTGATCGCCGTGGCGAACATCGAGGCTTCCTGGTCGGCCTGCGTGATGCCGGGCGTGCCTTGTGCATCGCCCAGGTTCCGGGCGTAGTCGATGAGCTTCTTCTCGCTGCCCTTGGCGCCGGTCTCGACGCAGACCTCGCGCACGCTCCGCAGGTGCGCCGCGCAGTCCGAGAACGTCAGTGCCGCGCCGAACTCGCCGCGCTGCGCCTGGCGGTACAGCGCGCTCAGCTCCTCCGTCACGACCTGCTGGTCGAGCTTGATGTCCTCCGGCGACTCTGCGTCCGTGAGCGCTTGCGCCCGGAGGTGGAGCCGGTTCGCCTCGCTCCGCAAGCTCTCCAGTTCCTCGGCCAGTCCGGCGTTCTTGGAGAGCGCGACCTGGGTGTCCAGCGAGACCTGCAAGGCCAGCGGGTGCGAGCCGTCGCTCTTGACCACGCCGGTGTCCAACAGGTTGGCCGGCACCGAGAGCTTCGCCAGGGCTTCCGCCTTGGCGGCCTCGCTGTGCAGCTTCACCACAGCGACGGCGTCGCCGTCGAAGTCGCCGTCGAAGCAGGCGTCCATCACAGGGTTGATCGCGGCACCGGTGAGCCGGTCGTCGATCGCTACCCGCATGTAGCGCACGCCGGCGTCACGGAGCACCGGGTCACGCCACACCAGTGCGTGGTCGCCCTCGCTCAGCCCCAGCTGATCTGCCTTGACTGAGCTGAGCGCAATCTGGTCGACGTCCAGGCGCGGGTCCGCGGTCCACACCATCGTCGCCGAGTCGGTGAGCCGCGAGGCCATCAGCCCTGTCTTGAAGATGTTGTTCTTGCCCGTGAGCACCCGGTTCTGCACGTTGGTCGTGATCGCCTCGAAGGCGCGCTGAGCGCGCGAGACCGATTCGCTCATGCCGCGACGCACCTCGGAGCGCTTCTCCGCGGACAGACCCTTGCCGTCCAGCTGCTCGGCCATGTAGCGGTAGCGGCAGGCCTCGACGAAGACGTCCTGGTAGCTGCGGGTGTAGTCGTGTGTGACGGAGGACCCGTCCTCGAACTCCTGGCCACTGCGCACATGTGAGGACACCACCGGCAGCTTCCACGAGCTCGCGCTCACCGTCTCGGTCTGCTCACCGGTCGGATACGTAAGCGGGAACGGGATCTCCATGTCGCCGCCGCGGTCGCCGATGAGACCGCCGAAGGACTTGCGCATCGCCGTAGTGTTCAGTCCCGGGAGCTGCCCCTCCTTGCGCGGCTGAGTGCGCAGCAACGCGGGCATCGGGATGAACCGGCGCTCGGGGCGCTCGTCGAGGCCCTCGGCGTGGCCGACCACCCGCAACGTGCCGTCAGCCTCCATGTCCATGCCGGTCACCAGCAGGTACTCGCGCAGGTTCGACTCGGCCCCGCTGTTGTGGCCGTAGAACTCGCGCATAATCGCCGGGCAGTCCTGAGACTGCAGCGCCCAGGCCAGCTGCGAGGAGGCCTTACGGCCCTTGCCGACACGCACCTGCTCGTCGTCGTAGATCTTCGTCTTCTCGTCGACGGCCATGTGGGTGACCACGAAGCGCATCTCGCCCAGGGCACGCGGCCGCAGTTCTCCGTTGGGGGAGCGCAGGTCGGAGACGTTCCCGCTCATCAGCTCGCGCGCCGAGCCCGCGTTACGCCGGGAGATCAGGCTGAACGGGCTCATCACCACGTCCAGGTCCGGGTTGGCCCGGAACCAGTTAACCTCTTCGACGACATCTTGCTCCTGCGCGTCCTGCAGCGGCATGTCCCGGTCGACGATCAGCGAGATCACACCCTTGTTGCCGTGCAGATCCGAGATCTTGTCGCCCACAACGAGATCGCGCTCCTGGCCACCGGCCCCGCGGATGCGGTGGCGCTCGGCGAACTCCTTCGACACCACGATCGGGTCATCAGCCGTCCAGCCGCCGAAGGTCATCAGCGACGTCTTCGCCGGCGCGGTGACCTCAGAAGACTGCATGATCGTCGAGGCTGTCATCTGCTGGCGGTCGAACGGGTCGTACCGCAGCGTCTCGAGCTCGGGGAGAGCCATGAGCGGCGCACGCTGCCCGGCCACGCTCTCGTCGCCCGGCACGATCCGACCGTCGGCGTCGACCTGGGCCTGAGTGGTCAGGTACCGCACGATTCCCTGGTTGGTCGCGCCTCCGGTCATCACCGGGTCGAAGTAGCCGCTGGGCGCAGCGACGTTGTTCCTGTCCGTGCCGGTGAGCACCGTCATGTTCCGCCCGCCGGTGAGCCGCCAGGCGTCGAAACGGTTGTCGTCAGCCGGGTCAGTCCGGTCGCGCTGGGACCGGTACTCGGCGTAGATCGTCGAGCCGACCTTGATCTCGTTGGAGTAGCGCACACGGCACGCCTCGGTCTGCAGGATCGCGGCCGTCCACTTGTCCAGGCGCTCTTTGATCTCGCCGGTGGACTCGTCGAGCTGGTGCGTTGTGGCTCGCTCGATGAAGTCGATCGGGTGCTTCGTGCCGTACAGCTGTGAGTAGACCGTGTTGAGCGAGGAGGGCTCGCCGGTCTCGCTGCGCCCGGCGATGAGGTCGCCGGCGATCTGGTACTGGATGCGCTCGTGCATGAGCTGCTCGTAGCCGCGCAGGCGCGTGCGATCCTCGACCGAGGTCGGAGCCTCGCCCGGAGTTTGGGCCGTGATCGTGGCCTCGTAGCCCGGCACGACCAGAGCGTTCTCACCGCTGGCGAAGGCGGTGGCGATCTCGCCGTACTCGCCGACATCGAAAACCTGGCCGATCTCACCCGAGATCGGAGTCCCCTTGCCGTCACGGCGCAGCTTCTCGCCGCTCCAGCGGATGACGCCCTGCTCGTCGAGCAGGATCTCGGAAACAGTCGCCGCGTTGCGCTCGATGCTCTCGCGCACGGTGGCCCCGATGCGCCGCATGAACGCAGATTCGTGATCGGCGATCGGCACGGAGCGCTCGTCGCTGAAGCAGACGAGCCGGTCCTTGAAGCGGGTCGTCTGGAAGGTCGAGCCCATCATCTCATCGGGGGAGATCCCGCAACGACGCAGCGCCGAGGCGAGGTTGTCGAGGTTCGACCACTGCCCGGTGGGGCTGGTCATGTACCGCGCCACCCGGTCCGGGTTGAAGCGCTGATCGACCCACTCGCCGTCGATGTCGTGAGGCTCCGCCTCCCAGGTCCCGATGAGCTCGAAGGGGACGTCCTCGGCGTGCTCCCGCACCTTCTCGACGGCAGTACCGCCATAGACGAGGTTGCCCATCTCGGGCACCCCGTCGACCTGCAACTCGCCGATCTCCTCCAGTCGTTCCTGGTACATCTCCTCGGTCGCACCTGGGCGCAGCAGATCGCTGTCCGCGCCGGTGAGCACGTCCCAGTAGGAGCGCTGGATCGCAGCGACCTCAGAGTCAGCCGAGTACTCCGGCGGCTCGATCGCATCCAGCTGTCCGCCGGTTCGCTCCAGCTCGGCCTCAGCACGAGCGACCAGGTCTTCGACGCCAAGAGCTGCCTGCAGATTCTCCCGCGCGCTCTCGACGGCGGCCTTTGCATAGGCCTCAGCGGGCTCGACGCCGACGAAGAAGGCTGGCAGGGAGCGGTTCTTTGCGTCCTGGCGCAGCATTACCTTCGCCCCGGGCCGAGGACCGGATTCGCCGGGGGCCACGTAGTCGCCGACCACGAACATCGACTCCCGGTCGACGTGGTAGCTGTCGGGCACATCCACCACCGTGCGGCCACGGTCGCGCTCCTGGTGCGTCGTGCCAGTCTCGCCGACGGCGTGCCCCGGCAGATCCGTGCGCTCGATGCGATGGCCCTGGGCGAAGCGCAGCAGCTGAACGGCCTCCACCGGCGAGGGGGAGCAGACCGCCATGCCGCCGGGGACCCGGTAGTTCGTCGAGTAGCGCAGCACGGTGCCGTTGTCATAGATCCGGGCTCCGGCGTACTCCTCCTGGCGCGTGTCGGTGAGACGGATCTCCATGCCGGTTCCGGCGATCTTCGCCTTGATCTGACCGGGCTCGCGGTCGCGCATCACCTCGTAGGACACGCCCTGAGCCTTCAGCTCTTCGAGCAGTGCTGCCGAGCGTGCCACGGCGTGCTGGGACATGAAGCGGTTGCGGTCGACACGGTTCGTCTGGGGGTCCCGGCCGCCGTCGATGGCCCACTCGCGGACCTGGTCGTATTCCTGCTGGCCCATCTTGTCCATCAGCGCGGTGAGCCCAGCGGCATCATCGTTCGTCATCGCTCGGCCCGCCTCGAAAGGCTTGCCTTCGTCGTCGATGCGCCAGAGCACTATGTTCCCGCGCCGCGGGTCGACCAGGGTCTCCACCTCGCCGTTGGCAACGCGTCCGATCGTCGCGTCCGGCAGGTACACCAGCGCGGTCCCGGCGCGCTTCACGGTCGCGCGTTCGGACCAGCCGGGGTCGTAAGGGCTGATCGGCAGCCGGGCCGACTTCGGGTCGACCTGGGCACCGACGCCGGTGGCACGGGTGAACTCCCGCTGTGACTGCTGATAGCGCTCGTTCTGCGGGGAATGGTCACCGAACTGCGGCTCGTAGTCGGACACCCGCTCACCGAATGCCTGGTCGATGGCGGAGAGGCAGTCCGTGACGCCCAGACGCGGGTCAGCCAGCGTGGCGCCCCACTGGCCGAGGATCTCGTCGACCCGGGCGCGGATCGCCTTGGCCTGAGAGATCGGAATGACCTGTCCGGTCTGATCCCGGGCCTGCTCGACTGCCTTGTAGTAGACGTACTCGTAGAAGTACCTGCGCAGTCCGTGTGCCTTCTTCATGGCCAATCAGCTTCCTGTGGAGGCTCGGGTTTACATAAGCATGCATAGAGCCTATCCCGCTTATCCAAAGGAGATGAGAGGTCATACGAAAAGGCCAGTGCCGAAGCGGTCCCCATCGATCGAGAGACGACCTCGGCACTGGTCGTGATCCATGGCTGGCCCCCAAGTGGCCGCCGGCTACTTCGAGTTCATCTCGATGGCCATGGCCCGGTCGAACCGGCCATCGGCCAGCACCTCCCAGCTCGGCAGTGAGGCCAGGTACTGGTAGAAGGCCGAGTGGACCTTCACTGTCGCCAGCGACTTCAGGTCCTCCTCGGTGACGTCCTCCTCGGCGAATACCCGCGAGTCCTCGTCGTTCACGTGGCCGTTGATCCGGCGGGCCGCATGGGCGTACGCGTCCGAGCGGATCTGGCTGATGTACGTCTGAGACCCATCCGCGCTGCGCAGCTCGCCGTCACCGCCGACCGAGAAGTGCTCGCGATCCAGTTCCAACTCGGTCTGCGCCGACTTGTAGGCCTCACCGATCTCGATGTCCAGGCTCTTGACCTTCGCCGAGCCGTCGGGGTTGACCAGCGTCTCCTTGCTGATCGTCCCCTCGGCGTAGAGCAGACGCTGCCGCTCGACGCTGACCGCCTGACTTTCGGCGACCGCAACCCCGACCTCGACGTTCTCGATGAACTGGTCCTCGTCGAACATGCTCAT
This sequence comes from Streptomyces sp. NPDC057302, assembly GCF_042667685.1. Taxonomy (NCBI): domain Bacteria; kingdom Bacillati; phylum Actinomycetota; class Actinomycetes; order Kitasatosporales; family Streptomycetaceae; genus Streptomyces; species Streptomyces sp. NPDC057302. Next base: position 155,613 of record NZ_JBHUZJ010000007.1, read on the forward strand.
CCCCTCGTACGCGTCGGGGTCGACGACCACCGGAGCGTTGGGGTCCTGGCCCTCGTCGACCGTGGTCATCGTCGTGATGACCTCCATGACCTCGTCGGCGTAGACATCGGGATCCAGGCGCTCGATGTCGACCTCTTGGTAGCCGTAGATCTCCTTGTACTGCGCCTTCGCGTCTGCGGCTTTGACTGCCTGCCTCATGCGCTTCTCCAGCATCTTCACGAAGTCCGGCTGGTTCATCCGCACGTCGAAGTCCATGGCACTCGACAGCGTCGGGATCGTCTGCAGCGAGTACGTGTGCCCCGGGTGCTTGATCGTGTTGCCCAGCAGCCGGAACGACATCGGCAGGATCGTCTGGTTGCGGTTCCAGATCGGCGCGTCGCCGGCCCGGAAGACGATCGAGTTGCGCGGCGAGAGGAATGCCATGTCGTTGTAGCTGATCAGCGGCTCTTCCTTGGTGTTCATCGTGTAGGAGACCCGGCCCTCGGTCTTGCCGCCGATGACCTTGTCGAGATCCTGGCTGATCTGCTTGCTGTCACGGTACGACCGGTGTGTCTTGCCGCTCATCTTCTCCAGCGTCTCGATCATCGAATCGTCCGTGGACTTCAAGAAGACGATGTTCGAGGTGTTGCCCTGCACGATCTTGTCGACGCTCTCGCCGTAGACGTCGCGCAGCTGCTGCAGGGTCTGCAGGATGAGCGTGAACTGCTGCTCCTGGCCCAGGCCGATGGAGAGCATCGTCTCGAAGCCGTCGATGCCTTTGCCCTCGGACTGCAGGTTGCCAAGCTCGTCGAGCATGAACCGCGTGCGATAGAGCGGCTTCTGGTTCGACTTCGTCATGTACGCCTGGTCGGCGCTCACGTCGAACAGCTGCTTGACCAGGATCAGGATCAGCTTCGCGTACTTCATCAGGTGGGGTGGAGTCACCAGGAACAGCGCCTTGGGGGACTCCGAGTAGCGCGACAGCGTCTGCGTGATCGCCCGTGCCTGGTACGAGACCTTCTCCGGGTTGCCGACGCCGGAGAAGTCGAGTCGCGTGTCTGAGTAGAGCGTGTCCCCGGGCTGGAAGGAAAGGATCTTCCCGTCCCGGGTGCCGCCCTCACGCACCGGCTTCAGCTCACGCATCACGCCGTTCTTCACGATCTTCTTGCCCGTCACCGGCTCGACCACGTAGTGCCGGCCATTGAGCGAGACCTGGTAGTTCTTCGTGAAGCTGAAGGAGAAGGTGCGCACCAGCATCTTCGTCTGCGGGTTGACCAGCTCCAGCTTGAGCCAGGCCTCGTCGCCGGGGAACTTGCCCTTGAAGTTGTACCGGGCCCAACCCTCGCGGCCGACGATCTCCTCGTGCTCGAAGTCCTCACCCAGGTTCTCGGTGAACATCGGATCCGCGTAGGCCGACCATACGGCTTGCTGACCGACGAGGTGGTCGCGCTTGACGTAGTTCGGCGCGAAGCGCACGCCGAGGCGACGCGGGAAGCTCAGGCCGGCCAGGTCGGTGTTCTGCGAGGGCTTGCCCGAGGTCAGCGTCGAGATCGTGGGGTCGGTGAAGAACGACATGGCGGTGATCGCGATTCCGTACACCGAGGCCAGCATCTTCTCCGCCCCGGCCATCGAGCGCAGCGCGTTGTGGGCGTTGCCCACCAGCGTGCGCATGTTGTTGCGGGGCAGCTCCTCGCTCGCGTTGAAGTACAGGCTGAGCATGTCCTGATCGGCCTTGCCCTCCCACATGAAGGCCTGGGCCGCAGCCTTCTCCTGCTCCTCGGCCAGGGCGTCCTCGTTGTTCTCGAACTCGCCAACCTTGACCCGCTTCTCCAGCTCGGCCTCAGGGTTCTTGATCTTCTTCGAGCTCATCTGCACGAAGAGCTGGTAGCAGTTGTAGAGCGTGGCCTTGCCCCAGAGGTCATCGAGCTTCTGCTCCCGCAGCGCCGGGTCCATATTCAGTACGGCTGCGGCGCTGCGCAGCTCCCGCTCCTCCTCAAGGTAGAAGTCGATGAGTCCGTAGGCCGCGCGCTTGAAGGCGTTGTTGGCGGCGTTGGGCCAGACCGGGTCCTCGCCGCCGTCGAGCGGATAGAAGATCCCGGCGATGTTCTCCACGTACAGCGCGCACTTGGTGAAGTCGCCCTCACGCGCCGCGTCGGCCGCCAGTCCCAGGGGGTTGTAGATGTCGGTCTTCATGGAGTTGATCAGGTTGAACTGCACCGGCTCGAACCCGCGTGTGACCAGGGGCACGTAATTCTTCACCAACAATTCGCCCTTGGGGTCGTTGATGACCATGTTCGAGGGCTTCTTCTCCCGCGACCACATGTCGATGATCGGCTCGATATACGTCTGGCCCTTACCGGCGCGGGTGATGGCCAGCACCATGGTATTCACCGGCGCGGTATCGACCACGTACGCCCCGGCCGGGCGCTGCACCTCGTACGCCGGGAACTCCCAGTCCTTCTTGATCAGGTCAGCGACGGTCTTGTACGTGTCCGCTCCGAAGCCGAGCTTGTCCCGGTTCTTGCCGTCAGGGTTGTACGGGATCCGAGCCGTCTCGTACTTCTGTCGCAGCGTCTTGTTATCAGGGAGCCCGGATGCCTCGAACAGCGCGTCGCCGAAGTCTTCGTCGATGATCGGCAGGGTCTGCGTCAGCGGATCGCCCTCGTCGTCGTCCATGACCTCGCCGGCATAGTAGACGAGGTTCCCCTCCTCATCGATGACGTCCTTCGTGGCGCGCTGGGCGACCTCGACGGTGCCCAGGCCCTTCTTCTTGAGCATCATGTGGCTGAGCATCGAACTGACCTGCACGCTCGAGTGGGCACCGGCGTCGGGGAACCAGTCGTAGTTCTGCTGGATCTCTTCCGGCAGAGCGATGTGCTGGTCGTTCTGGTACTGGTTGATGTCGCTCGTGGTGTTCATCAGGTTCGCTGCGGCGACCTTCCGCGAGAACCACGTACCGATGATGAGGGCGACCATCAGACCCGAGCCGAGGGTGATGAAGAGCTTGAACCCCGAGACGCCAGCCAGCTGCCCGCCGACCGTCGCCGCGCTCTTCTTGGGCTCAGCCAGCTTCTCGGCGCTGGGCTTGCCGCCTTTCGCCGCGGTGTACCAGCTGGGGACCGGAACAGCCTCAGTGCTCGTGTAGCACTTCGCTTTCACGTCCGGGTTGCCGTCCTTGGTCAGCGGCCGGTAGCACTTCACGACCGAGCCGCCCGCACCCGTCGTGGTGTCCTGGACGTAGTATGCGCTCGGCTTGCCGCTGCTGGGTGCGCCCGAACCCACCGACGTGCCCGCCGACAGCACCGCCATGGCGATGAGCGAGTACAAGACCCAGGCGACGATCGCCACCAGCACACCGGCAATCACCGCGGCGACGATGCCCGGTCTGGTCGACCTCAGGGTCCCGAACGTGCTGCGGTCCAGCTGCTGGCTGTCGTAGACGTCTCGGTTCGTCAGCGTCTCGCCTGGCGTCCGCGCCGAAATCTTGTCCCAGCTGCTCGCCTTCGGCCGCGTTGCCTTCCGCCTGTTCGTGACCATCGTGATCCCTTGCTCTCGAGCCTCGCTCGCTCTGCTGTCCTGCTGCCCAAGGCGCCCGCCTGCGCAGACGACGACGGTGAATGGGAGACGCGACCCATGCGCCGTCAGATCACTCCGTCGCTCATGACCGTTCCGCTCAACGGGTCAAGGCCACCCCGCCGATGAACACGACCACGCCCAACAGGAGCAAGAGCGTTACGATCATGACCACGAGGATCTTGTCCGAACTGCTCTGCGCCTCGGAGGCCCGAGCCAGCTCGTTGGCGTAGAACTCCTTCTCGGCCTGCATCTCCGTCTGGCGCACCTCATACCGCTTGGCCGCCGAATTCTCGACCGTGGACAGCTGCTCGAGCAGATCGGTGACCCGCGCCATCTGGGCGTTGGTCTGCGCTTTCTCCAGGTCGAGGCTGTGCTGCCATTCGACGTCCCGCGTCGTCATCTGCATGATCGAGCCCTTACGGTGGCTTTCCAGCTCGTCTTCCATCCGGCGAATCCGGTCGGCGTGCTCAGAGCGCACCGAATCCAGGAGGTCCTGCTGCTCCCGGCGCAGGACGCCGATCTCGTCCGTGGTCCGCAGGTGCTCGGCCAGCGCCTCGGACTGGGCGATGTCGGCCTTGCGGTTGTCGTCGACGATCCGCTGGATCTCGGACTTCCACTGGTTCAGGCGCTCTTCCTCGGCCGCCAGGTACTCCGCCTGCCGTTCGGCCAGCACCTCGAAGATCTGTGTCTGCCCGGTCTGCATCTTCAGCGTCGCGTCCGAACGCCGGACCCGCAGAATCTCCTGCCGGTTGTGGGCGTGGGTATCTTCGATGTGCCGCTCGATCTCGGCGACGGAGTCGATCTGTTTGCGCTCCATCTTCGAGCGGTTGCGCTCCTTGTACTGCAGTTCCGCCGAGAGCGCCGCCTGCTGGGCCACCTTGGAGGCCTGCGACTCGTAGTCCTTGGCGATCTCCGCCCGGCAGGCCCGGATCTTCTCATCCTTCTCCGTCTGCCGCTGCTGGTGCTCGGCCTCGGCGGCGTCCTTCAGCAGCTTGTACCGGGAGCCCGCGCGGTCGGTGGCCACATCGCGGATGACCTGCTCGGTGTGCGCCGACATGAGGTTGACGTAGAGCGCACGCAGCTCATCCTCGTGCGCGGAACGGAGCTGCGTCAGGTCTGCGTTGGACTGCCGGTTGAGCTGGGCGACCTGGTCCCCGAGCCACTCCGTCGCACCCTCGGGCACAGCGATCTGCACGACCGGCGCGCCGATGGCGAAGGTCGCGTTGAACTCATCGAGCCGGACGTCGAGGTCCAGATCCTCGGAGAGGAACCGGCGGGCGATGACGTCGCGCACCTGGGCCTGATCGGCCAGCAGCACAATGTCGCCGGCCTCCTGGTATTCGCCGTCGACGCCGTAGCCGGCGTCGGTCTCGTCGAAACCCTCGTAGTCGGCCACCTCGTGGCCGTCGTGGTCTGGCTCCGACTCGACCGGGACGGTGCCCGCGTCGTCCTCGTCGAACATGGGTGCGTCCGCCCCTTCATCCTCGTCGACGACGTCGCTGAAGAGCGGCTCGTCGTCCAGGCCCTCGTCAGCCCCCTCGACACCGGGGATCCCGTCGAAGATCGCATCCCCCTCGTCCTCCCCGAGGACCGCAGGGGCGGAGGTAGTGGCTCCAGCCTCGGCGACCAGGCCGCTGTGCTCTTCCCATGCCTTCTTGCCCACGGCTTCTTCGAGGCTCGTGGTACCTACAGCGACAGAGCGCGCCTGCGCGAAGGTCGCATCGTTCCCCAGATCGACGAGCAGATCACCGCTGGACTTCTGCCACACGACGGCCCAGGCGTAGGTGGCACCGGTGAGTAGCGAGTACTCCTCCATGCGCGCGAGAGTCTCATCGGTGGGGATGATGCCGAAGACCTCCTCTTCGATCATCTCCGCCGTGGCCACCGTGCGGATCTGGTCGGAGCTGATGAGCTCGATGATCGAGCCCTTCGCCTCGTCCCGCCCGTGCCGCCTGCTCAAGCCGCCGATTTCGTCGGCTGCAAGCACGAGCATCACCCAGGCCGTACCGCTGGGAAAGACGAACTGCCTGTTCGACCGCAGCAGCTCGACCGCCGCCGGGATTGCTGTCTCTCTCACCACGGAGGCCAGTAGCGCGTCGGGCTTCTTCTTGCGTGCCTTCTTCTGGCTGACCGCTGCCGTCCCCAGAATGCCCATTGATGCGCGATCCCTTCGCTAAAAGAACACGATTCATTTGGTTTAATATTTTCTTATTGTCACCCTATCGATGTAGGCGATCGTGAGGCACGTAGGTGCTATTGACTCATGAGTCGACTAGTTCCCGCCGTCCTCGAACCGGCTCATCGCACCGCGCTGACCTCGACATAGGCGTCGGAACTCAGCAGGTTCTTGTCGTCGCTGACCAGGTCACCGACGACGTCGATGCGGATCTCCCGCTCCGAGGGGTGCTCGTTGAGGAAGGTCGCCACCGCGGTGGTGACCTCTTCGGTCAGCTTCGCCACAGCCGCACGCGCACCACCGGCATCAGAGTCGGTGTCTCCCTTGTCCTCGATGAGGTACTGCAGGACCCTCGCATCGACGTCGACCCGCATGTTGTGCTTGACGAACACCTCCTCCACCATCTGGCGCAGCTTCTTCCGCACGATTTTTTGCTGCGTCGGCAGCGACAGCGGCTGGAAAGGCACGATCGCGTCGATACGGCCCAGCAGCTCGGGCGGAAACCGGTTGTCACCCGTCGTCGAGGAGATAGAGCGACGGATGAGTTTCTCGTACTCCATCAGCTGCTTGCCTGACCCTGTGTCGTCCGCCGCGTACTGCGAGATGTCCTTGTAGATCTCCGAGCCCGCGTTCGTCGTCAGCACGATGTACGTGTTGAGGAAGCTCACCTCGCGGTTGTTGTCGTCGTTGAGTCGGCCGTCGTCGAGCACCTGCAGGAGTACGCGCGTGACCATCGCCGAGGCCTTCTCGACCTCGTCGAAAAGCAGTACAGCGTGGGAGAGGTCCCACACGCGCTTGGTGAGCTCGGAACGGAACGCCGCGAACGACGAGTCCTCGGCGTACTCCGTCATGTCGAACCGGATGAGGTGCCGCTGGTCATCGCCGAACAGCAGTCGCGCCAGCTGCTTCGTGAGCTCCGTGTTGTGCGTGACCACGAACTGACCAGCCTGGTAGAGGTGCTCCTCGTCGTGGACGTAGATGCACGACGAGCTCTGTTGCTCCGGCAGCTTCTCGATCGACGCGATGCCGACCATGTCGAACTTCTTCACGCGCTTACGACCCGAGGTCTCAATGGCCGCGCGCCGTGCGATCTCGTGCTTGCGGGGGAGGGAGAAGAACCGGGTCTTGCCCTCGTTGCCGACCTTCACGTGCACGTCGTACTCGGCCAGTTCGCGCCCGCCCTCCTTCGTGCGTGTCCACGAGTTGACCGTGTTCGAGACGCCGAGCGAGAACAGCACCTCCCTGAGGTCCTCCGCGAGCCCCTTGGAGAACGTCGAGTACGAGACGTTGAAGCGGTCATTCGAGCCGCGGATGGATCCGTCGGTGTCGAAAAGGCCCTGCACCAGCGCCCACCGCTGCTGTACCGATCCGTGTTTGTACCTCTCCGGGATACGGCGCTCCGCCGAGCGCGCACCGATCAGACCGGGAACCGAGGCGAGCACGTCCTTCGTCTGGTACAGCGAATCGCGGCGGTCCTCCACCGGGCCAACACCGACAGGGAAGACCCAGCTGTAGTTGCGTCCGTACGACTTCGGTGCCGACCCCAGCCACTCGCCCACCATCCACACGGTGTGGTCGGCGTCGTCCCCGTCGGACGAGAGCGTCAGCTGCCTCTCAGTGAGGCACCCGTTGCCGATGAGGACACCCAAGACGTACGGGTCGACGTCGAAGTCCTGCTCCGGCCAGTGCACCGGTCCGTTCGCCGGGATGAAGAACTGCAGACCCCCCCGAGAGTCGCCGGGGCAGGTCCGCAGGACGCCACGCTCGACCATTTCCTGCGTGCTCAGGACCATCGGCGCGACGTCCTTGCCCGCATGCTTCTTCGACCGCTGCTTGGCTGTGTAGACCGTCCACAAGTGCGGTCCTCCAACGTCGAGAGTCCGACCGTCCCATAGCGTGACCCGGTAGACGTCCTGCATGCCCTTCGGGAAGTGTCCGAGCACCTCGACCGGGCGACCTTGGCGACCGAACACTCTGTCGCCCGGGACCAGGTCGCCGTGCAGCTTCCAGGTGGTCTCGCCGTCGCTCGAGTAGACCGGCACCTGCGTCGAGTCGATGCAGAATTTCCCCACACCGGTGGAGCCCGTGAACAGCAGGCTCGCCATCGGCTTTCCCTTGTCGTTGAGGTCCGCCACCGACAACTGCAGACGGCGCGCCACCGCGCTGGTCGCCCAGTCCTGGCTGAACACCTGGGCGTCCAGCTGCTTCTTGATCTTTGCGCCGTCGACCCGGAATGCGACGTTCACATTCAGGGACTCCATGAGTACGTCCGAGAGCAGGTCCCGGTTCATCAGCCTGTGCGTCAGGCGATGCCAGCCGACCATGGAGTCGAGCACGAGGATCGACTTGCGCGGCTGGGCGTTGGCCGGCATGTAGCGCTGGGTGTACTCGTAGATCTGCCGGAAGATGTGGTCGTCGTAGAATTCGTCGGCCACGCCGTACCGTTCGGCCATGCCCTGCAGGATCTTGATGGTCGTTGCCTGGTCCGGCGGGTTGACGTTGATGCGCTGCAGGCGCTCGACGAGCGGCTGGTTCGGTGAGACGTGCTTGTGGAACTCCTCGTAGGTCGTCGCCGCGATGATCCTGATGCCTCGGGTTCCCGAGGCCGCGAGGACCGGCTTGATCGCCTCGACGGCGGCGTCGGAGAGCTGGATGATCTGGTGGAACTCGTCGATGAAGAGCACCAGTTCGTGCTTCTCGTCCTTGACGAAGTCCTCGGCCTCGTCGAAGAAGCCCTTGAGTATCGCGGCCATGTTCTCGGCGTTGCCCGCCTCGGAGATCATGCGAGCCGGGTCCACTTCGAGATAGAGGCGATCCGGATCCACGAGCATCGTTGCCTGGACCAATGCGGTCTTACCCGTTCCGGCCTCGGCCAGTAGAAGCGCGTTACACAGCTCGGGACGGCTCATCGAGGCCAAGAGCTGCATCGTCTCGTGCTCACGGCCGACGATGTCGCGCTCAGCCTTGTTCAGCGGCTCCGAGAGCTTAGACAGGAGTGGGTAGCGCTCATTGAGCTGTGCCTCGTGGAACATGCCGGACAAGACCTCTCGACTGAACTGAGGATTCAACTGGAAAATCAGTCAAAATCCTATCACGAGTCGTATTCGACAGGGCTTCGGATAGAGAACTCGAAAGGCTTCGGGGCCCACTCCGGGGCCTTTCGTTCCGTGCGTTCGTTGCGGTCGCTCACCCGCTGATTCGGACTCGGTGCCCTCCGGCGTCTGGGGCTTCTCGAACTGGAGGTTGAAGCGCTCGCTGGCGGGGCCTCGTTGCTCCCCTCCGTGCCGGCCTTATGGCGTGGTCATGCGGCGCGCTGTGCCTCGGAGGTGACCTCCACGACGACACGGCCGAGGACCTCGTCGAGGTGCTGCTGGGTGTCATGCGCACTGTCGCCACTGACGACCGCGAAGCCGCAGCGGATGTTGTTCGGCGTGGTGCTGGACGGGGTGAGCGTGGCGACGTCGCCGACGTCGCACAGCCACTGAAAGTGCTCCAGGTGATGGTCGTTGCCAGGGAGCAGATCGCGGTGGGTGACAAGACCTGCGGTCGGCGGGTAGATCATGCCAATGGCGGCGCTTCGCTGCCGAGTGGGGCGCAGGTCGGGGATCTCGCCGCAGGCGAGAGCGGCGGAGGCCAGGGGCAGGGAGATCCCAGTGGCCAGGCGCACGAGTTCGCCGATGAGGTCGCCGCCCAGGCGCGCGTTGATTTCGATGACCCTCGGTCCGTCCTTGGTGAGGCGGATCTCAACGTGGCTGACTCCGTGGGTGATGCCCACAGCCTCCAGAGCGGCTGCGGCGACGGGCGAGACCTCGTACAGGAGGGGGTCGTCGGCAGTGACGCTGTGCGCGGTCTCCATGAAGTAGGGGTCGAAGCCGACCGACTTGCGGGTGACGGCCACGGCGCTGGTGACACCGCGGTGGGTGACGGTCTCCACGGAGACCTCGGGTCCGTCGAGGTACTCCTCCACGAGCACGCCGTCTCCCTCGGGGCCCTGGTGGGCGGCGCCGGCGGAGGCGATGGACCAGGCAGTGGGCAAGTCGGTGAGCGTGCCGACTCGGACGACACCAATGCCGCCGGCGTGGGCAGCGGGTTTGAGGACGACCGGGTAGTCGACGCGTTCGGCCGCGGAGGCCGCGGCGTCCAGGGTGTGCACCCAGGTGGAGGCGGCGGAGGGGACGCCGGCAGCGGCGAAGCGCTGGCGGGAGGTGGCCTTGTCGCGGGCGGCGGCGACGGCCGCGAGGGTGTTGCCGGGGCGGCCGCCGAGGCTCTGGGCAACGCGGGCCACGGTCATCAGGTAGTACTCGTCCCAGGTCACGACGCCAGCGATAGGCCTGCGGACGGCGAGCGACGCGGCAGCGGCGTTGACCGCGATCGGGTCGCTCAGATCGGCCACCTCGTGGTCGATGACATAGGGCTTCTGCCAGGTCGCGGGTGTGTCGTTGATCAGCAGCAGCGGGTAGTGGGCCGCGGTCTGCTCCAGCAGGTAGCTCTGCATGGGGCGCGGGCCGGAGCCGATCACGAGCAGCGTGGAGTGGGACACAGTGAACTCCCTTGAGATTAGGTCTGGTTGGACCGGGATCACACAGCGCGCGGCGTGTCGGCCGTGGCAGGGCGTCGGCGGGGAGGGCGGCGACCAGTGCGCCGGCCACGGGCATCGGCATCACGACCAGCACGATGGTCATGCTGAGCGTGCTGCCGAAGAGGGTGGCCGGGATGAGACGGGCGCGCAGGGTGCGCAGGGCGACGGTCAGCGCGCCTTCACCAGCCATCAGGACGGCGATGGTCACCGCTGCGAGAGCTCGGTGGTCAGGCGATGAACGCGACGTCGGGCACCGGCGTCGTCGAGGCGTTGAAGGTGGGCCCGGCCGTGATTAGGGAACGGTGCATCGGCCCCATCGCTCCGAGTGGGGGGGCTGGGGGCGCGTCGCGACGGCGGCGCACGGTGGTGCTAGAACCAGCTGGCGGCGACCCAGCCCTTCATGCCGTACGAGCCACTGGAGAAGGATTCGCCGTAGTATCAGCGGTTGCCGTAGCGGTTCTTGGCGGAGCAGAGCACGTAGAACTCGCCAGCCGAGTCGAGCTGCCCCTTCTTCTCGTAGGCCACACCCGGGCCGGTACGGATGGCCGGCCATTCCAGGTTGGGGCCTATCACGCTGTGGTTCATGTCGTTGCTCAGTCGGGGTTCGGGATGACGGGGCTGGCTGCTCGGGCTCCCCACCAGCACACGAGATGCGCCGGTTTGTCTGTGGGGCAGCCCTGCGGAGAGGGCTGCTCGCCCTGACAGGAGCGGCGCCGCGAGTGCGTCGAGGCATTCCGCTTGCGACGACGGCGAGTTCGCCGAGTGACATCCAGGGGCCTTTCGGCTTGACCCGGTCTCGGTCTCAGCCGACCGCCGGCTCCTCGGCCTCGCCCTCGGCTGCCTGCTCCTGCTTGGTCTCGGGGGCCGAGGCCTGAGCCTGCGACTCCTTGGCTGCCGCCCGTGCCTGGCGGGCGGCGCGCATGGACGCGAACTGGTGGTCCAGCGTCTTGTCGTCGACCTTGAATTCGGAGGCCTCGACGGATTTGGTGTTAACCACCAGGCCAGTGCCGCGCGTCGCGGGCATCACGTTGCCCTTGAAGCCGTAGATGGTTCCGACCTCGGTGCCGTCCTTGTCCAGGATCGGCTCGGTGTCCGGACCCGCAGCCTTGACGATCTCCTCCATCTGGCCGGTGGAGTACGGAGCGCCGTTGTTGTAGCGGACCTTGCCGCCCTCACCCTGAACTCGATCGGACTTCAGATGCAGGTTCGTCTGCTCCGGACCGCGTGGATCTCGAGCGTCGAGCTGGACGTCGGCGTACTGGGACTTGCCGTCCTTGGTGGCGCCGTTCTTGTAGACCTTCGCGATGAGGTTGACTCCGGTCATCGCGCCCTTGCCCTTGAGAATTGCCATGATCTCTTCCTTCCACTCGTTTCGACTGCCCTCTGACAAGTCGGCATAGATCAGTTCACGCCGTCCGGACAAGACATTGAAACCCGGTCTAACGCTCTTCACGCTAATGCTCTCATAGATCACTCGACAAGGCCGCCGACTAGTCTTTCTGCTCACGTTCAGAGTCGGTCGAGATGGGAGATGACTGCGAATCGGATGCCATTCCTGCGTTCGCTGTGGTCACAGCCTGATCGACCTGAGCCTGGACTCGCACGACGAGGTCGACGTCCAGTGACGAAGCCTTGGACCGCCGCATCCGCTCGGCCTGCTCGCTCCCGGCGCGCAGCTCCGCTATCCGGGAGCGCAAAACGAGAGTGCCGGAGTCCTCGTCTGTCTGCTGAAGTGCCAGCTCCCGGGAGACCCGTGTCATCGCCGCGACATCGTCCACCGGCAGATCGGGAATTGCCTCGGCCTGGCCGGACTGGTCCAGGTACTCCATCGACGCCAGCAGCAGCCGCCGACGGTCCCTGGTCGTCTCGACGAAGGTCTGGTGTGCGTGCGGCCCGATCTCGACGTCGGTGACAAAGTCGTATTCCAGGTGGTGCAAGTCCAGGGCCTTGACCTCGTCGAAGTCGTACGCGGCACCGGCGACGATCTTGAGGTTCGTGCTGACCGCGTCGGTCTCCGTACTCGCCTGATCCTCGGCGCTCGACCCCACGCGCAGTACCAGGTCGGAGGAAGCGAGATCGGCCCGCAGGTTGTCCAGCTTCTGGTCATAGGACTGCTTCATCGTCCGAATGCGCGCGTCCAGCACCGCTCGGCCGCGCTTGCCCTCGGTCAGGAGCCTGCCGCCGGGCTGATCGTAGATCGTCCGGCCCAGGTTCTCGGCCGCCTTCGGGTCCTTCATTCGCTGCAAAGAGGCATCCGCACGCAGCGCCATGAGCGAGAGCAGCCGCTGGCCGTAGGCCGCCACGTCCTGCTGCTGCCCGTACCACTGGTCTGCGTCCCCGGGGAAGGGCAGGAAGTGCCGGTACTTGCGCATCAGCCGCCGGTGGTAGTTCTCCTCGAAGCGGTAGAAGTCGTAGAGCGGGCGCGAGTCCTCGGCGGCGACGTCGGCCTTCTCGGCCTGTTCCCACTGGAGCGCGAGGTCGCGGTAGACCCCGGCCTTCTCCCGGTGGTGCTGCAGGCGTGAGGCGTAGCTGCGCAGTCGGAAGCCGAAGGAGACCAAGTCGGCCTCAGTATTCTCGTCTTCGCCCTGCCGGTCCGCGGCGATCACCGCCATCTGCTGGTAGTCCATCCCCATGACTTCGAGCATCGGCGTGCGCACCCGCAGCTCCGACTCCGGGATGGCCCGCAGCATCTGGTAGACGCCGTTGACGGTGCGCTCCATGATCTGCGTACGTCCCTGCTCGACCAGCTTCTGCCATTCCTCCGTGCTCAGAGACTCCTTCACGCGGCGGTCGTTGGCGTAGTCGACGATGCGTTCCATGGCCTCCGGCATCGGGGACCCGGCACGGTCGAGTTGCTCTTTCACGACCTCGGTCACCAGTTGGTTCGCCTTGCGCATACGGGCGTCATTCGAGCCGGCGCGCCACAACGTTCGGTCTGCCGGCAGGCAGGCGAGCAGGAACTGCGGCAGGGACTCGGCGCGGATCCGCTCGTGCGCCCACCGCTTGATGAAGGTGGTGACGTTGCGCCGCTCGTAGCCGACGGCGCTGGAGAGATGAGCCACCGCCTGCTTCTCATCGAGCCAGGCGTCAACACCGCGGCGCAGCCTGGACTTGTGCCGGTCCAGGAGCTTGCCGCGCTGCGTACCGTTCTTCGTCACATGGCCCCGGCCGCCGTCGACCATGGCCAGGTGGCAGTGCACGTGCTCGGTATCGACCTGGATGACCCCGACGTAGCGCAGGTCGTCGAAGCCGCTGGTGCCCGAGCTCATTCGTTCCAGGCCGTGCATGATCGCCATGCGTAGCTTCATCTGGTCGATGTGGCCGCGGTAGTCGCCGCGGGCTTCGCAGTGGAAGTCCTCGTCGACGATCTTGTGCTTCCGCAGGTACTCCTCGTCGAAGGACAGCACCGTCTTGAGCACGGTCTTGCCGTTCTCGAAGTGCTGCTGGATGTCGTTGGCGGCCGCGCGCAGCTGCTCGTCGGAGAGTGAGACCGAGCTGTAGCCGAAGGCCACGCCGCCGTTGCCCTGGGCCTGGCGCATCTCATGCTTCGCCGCACTCCGCGAGATGCCGGCGCGCTCAACGGCAGACTCCCGTGCCATGTAGCGCATGATGAAGTCGTCGGTGCGCAGGCGCTGGATGGGAGCCAGCGACTCGGTCGCCTGCTCGCGGGCCATGTACCGGGTGACGTAGTCGCCCGGCGTCGCACCGCGTGATCCCTTGCCGTCGGGCAGAGGCACGCTGAATTCGTTGACCAGGATGATGTCCTGCTTCAGGCCCATCGTTGCTCTCCTTCCTGTCTCGGTACCGATGCACTACGGCCCCGGCTGCTGTCCACCAGCAACCGGGGCCGCGCTCGTCATGCCTGATCCGTCCTCAAGACCCCAGGCTCTGCTCGCCGTTCTCGCCGAAGTCCAGATCGGCCGCACGCTGGGCCACCTGGAGCTTGCGCTCGTCCAGACTCGGAGCGGGCTTGACCTCATGTCGCCGGGTCTCCTGTTCCTGCTCCTCCAGCTCCAGGTCGAGATCCAGATTCAGGTCGCGCTGTGCCTCACGATCCGGAACCGGGGGAGCGAACGCCTCCTGCTCCTCGGCTCGGTGCAGGGCCCCAGCCACGCGCTCCCGGTAGAGGTTCTCCGTGGTGCCTTCGGTGCTCGCGCGCTCGGTCTGGTACTCCTCCTGTTCGGCGGCGATCTCCGCTTCGATCTGCTGCAGACGCGCGCTCATGCCGTCAGCGACCGGCGCTGCCTCAGGCACGGGCGCTCCGACGACTTGCTTGACCTCGGTTCCCAGGCCCAGCTCGTCCTCGGTGAACAGCGAGTTGATCGCGTCCGAGCGCGCCTTCAGCCCGCGCGCATTGACCACAGCCTCAGCCCGTGGGACGCCGTCCTTGGAGTGCTCGGCGAAGTAGTCGGCGAGGTCGTAGCCGCTGGACTCGAGATCGATCTCCAAGCCCCCGATGTCGTGGATCTGGGTGAAGACCACGGCCGTATCGTCTTCGGTCTGTGTCCCCGACGGAGCGAGCACGAGCATGTCCGCCGTGGCCGGTAGCTCCCACTCGATCCCGGTGACCTGCTCGGGCACGGCGAAGCCGCTCGTGAAGTAGCCCTTGCTGGCGAGCACGACCAGCTGCTGGTCGTCGAACTCGTAGAAGGCGTCAAGCTTCTCGCCCTGGCCGGGGGAGTAGGTCACCTGGGAAATGCCGAACGGCAGTGCCTTGGCCGGGGTGACCGAGCGCAGCTCGCCCGTCAGGTGCAGATACGGGCGGTAATTCTCCTCCTTGCCCCGGTGCTTGAGGTCGAGCGATTCGACCATGACGCCGAGCTCGGCGGTCACCCCGGCCAGCCGGTATGTCTCCACTCCTCGTTCACGTAGGACACGGTGGGCCCATACGTCGTTCATCGTCAGTCCTGCGATGCGCATCACTTGCTCCTCTTGCGGTTGGTCTTGCTCTGGTTGGTGGCCCTGGTCGGGGACTTCGGTGTGACGTCGGCCCCGGTCGCCTCTCGCCGAGCGTCCCGGATCTTCGCGATCACCCGCGTTGCCCAGCGCCACATGCCGCGCATCACGACGATCTCGCCCGCAGCGAGCAGTGCGACCAGGAAGAGGAGCGGCATCAGCCACATGGCGATACTTTTGTCCGCACTGAGCGCACCCCGGGATGCGCCCGACTGCTGGTGCAGCCATGCGCCCAGCAGCGGGATGATGACCATGGCTGTGATGAACGCCAGCAGGTAGTCGGTGAGCAGGACGATGGCCCGGAAGAACCCCGCCCACACCACGACGGAGAACCTGCCGGTCTCCTTCTTCGGGGCCAGACGCCGCCATCCAGTGCGCAGCTTTGAGTCCTTCTGTTCCTTCACGGGCTTCGCCGTGGTCTTCTTCGCCGTCGCGGTCGTGCTCGTCGTGGCGGTCCTCTCGGTCTTCTCCAGGGTCTGGGTCGACATGTTCGTGTCCTTACGTCTCGTCGGGGTCTTCTCTCGTGCGTGCTGAAGCGGTGGGCGCTTCGCTCACCCGGTCGGCTTGGGGGTGGGCTGTTCCTCGCTGGCGGCAGCGAGGGCGTCGCGGGTCTCGCCAGAGGCCCGATAGGCGTCCAGCGACGTCACCGTGCCGTCCTGGGAGGTGGCGTAGGTGAAGACCACGAACTCGCTCTTGGCAGCGCTGTTCTGATCCGGTCCGACGCGGACCGGATCGAGCCGGGCCACCCCCGTGTAGGAGTAGTTCAGGCCCTTCACCCGACTCACATCGATGTCCAGATCAGCGAGCGTGTATGTCGTCCCAGCGCCCTTCGTGGCTCCGGTCGCCGTCATCCACTGCGGCACGAACTCGGTGAGCGCCCGGGACTCGTGGTCGAGGAAGGCGTAGCGCGCATCGAGCAGTACCTGCTGCTCCTTGACGGTCCGGGTCGATGCCGAGCTGTCGGTGAGGCTGAGCAGAAGGGACCGGCCCGTCGTCCTGTCACGGTTCACCCGCTCGATGTCCATGCCCGGCAGCTGAACCAGCAGCGCCGTGTGCTGCGTTGCGAGCTTGGCCCGGGCGTCGCCGAGGTTGCCTTCGAGCTTGTGAACAACCGCATCGGCCTGGGTGTCTGACGCGGCCGGACCGTCGCTGAGCAGGCTGGCTCCGAGCGTGACCACCGAGAGCGCGAGCAGCGCCCCGGTGCCGCCGAGCAGGATCTTCCCGGCGTGCTGGCGCAGCTTGTCCTTGATCTCCTCCTTCACGGTGCCTGCACCTCCTGCTTCAGGGCCTCGCCCGTGGCCGTCGTGCCGGTCTGGATGTTCACGAACGCCTTGCGGACCTGGTCGTAATCGGCGCGGGCCCAGGCCAGCACCGCCGGCCTCTCGCCCGCACCCGTCCTGGTCTCCATCGCCAGCCAGGTCAACGTGATGGTGCTGTCGGCGTTGACCAGGTAGGGCACCTGGGCGACCCACTCAAAGCCAGAGTTGAAGCTCATCGGGATCCCGACGCCGGCCGACGCGTCCTTGTCACTGGCGAGCAGGTACCACGGCCCCAGGTCCGCCTGGTGCACCGAAGGGGCGAAGTAGGGGATGAGGTTGCGTAGCGTCGACTGAGACGCCGCCATGTCGAGCGTGCCGCCGTCTGCCGCCACGCTGGGCGTCAGGTAGCGGTGGTCGTTCTGCAGCTTCGCGACCTGACCAGCCGCCGTCAGGGCCGCGGTCAGACCACGCTCGGCGTCGTCGGCCTTCGGCAGCGCCGCCGTCTTCGCCTCGGTGATCCTGATTTGCTCCTGCAGAGAGGAGATCTCCGGCGCAGCCGGATCACTCACCGCGCTCTGACCGCCGGAGAACCCCGCAGAGAGTACGAAGCACAGCAGTGCGCCCAGACCCATGCTCACGCCTACCACGAGGGTGCGCCTGCGCAGGCCGCCTGCGGGCTCCGTCTGCTCAGGCGTGTCCGCGCCCTCCTGCGAGGACGCGGATGTCTCGCCGAAGCGCGTCTTGCGCATTGCGCCTCTATCCGACTCATCGGTCTGTGTCGATGCCATTTGCCCTCAACTCGCGCTTTCACTCGAATACCAGGGATACTCTATCAATAAGGCGAGTCCAAAGGCTGTATGAGTCATCCAGAATAGTGAGTCTCGCCACTTGCCGGAGCGCCGGAGAGATTCGAGACCTTGCCCTGGGCGTCGACCGTGACGAACAGCAGCGCGCGCCGGTGCGCCGTGACACCGGCTTTGCTCGCCTTGTTCTGGGACACCGCGTCGGAGGTGACCTCGACGTCGGCCAGGATGGCGTAGGTGTAGACACCCGCCTGGACATCGACAACCTCGATGTCCGGATCCTCGCCCAGCGCCGAATTCAGGCCGACCGTGTCGATGTAGGAGTAGCGCCGCCCCTGGGAGTCCTTGTTGAACCTCGACGGAGGCATGAACGACTTCAGGAACGTCTCGTTCTCGGCGAGGCCGAACTGGCTCTTCAGGCTCGCGCGCGCCGCCTCGTAGCTCTGTTCCGAGTCCCACGTGAAGGCCATCGAAAGCAGCGACTTGATGCGCTCGCCGTCGGTGCTCAGCCGGTTCTGGCTGACCCCCAGGGCCGCCATTACATCCCCGTTCACCTGCTCGGCGTTCTTCTTCTGGATGCCTGCCAGATGTCCCTCGACGCCGTTGATCTGGGTTTCCTGCTCAGCCAGGGCCGCGTGCAGGCTGCTCCAGGTCGCGCTGGCGACCGTCGCGACAACCGCGAGGACCGCTGTCGTCACCAAGGCCGAGAGGTTGCGCCGGAAGAATCCCCGCCGTGTGGGTGCTGACGTCTGCTCCGTCATCGCTTCCCGCCCTTCTTCTGTCCGCCCGTGCCGCTGGGTTCGGGGACTCCGGACCGGGCCGGCATCTTGATTGCGGGGTTCTCGTACTGGGCCCCAGCGGCGGTCACCACGAGCGCCAAGTGGTCGAAGGCCCCCGTCGTGCCGTTGTGCACGTAGCGCGCGCTCGCCCAGGCGAGCACCTCGCCGCCTTTCGTGTCCCGGCACAGCCAGACGACCTTCGCCTGGTTTGTCATGCCCGAGACGTTCTTTATGCTCAGGTCGGGCATCACCGTTTCGACCTTCCACGCGTACGTGCTCGGGGCAGCTGCGTTCTGGCCGTCGTAGCGGATGTACCAGGCGTAGCGCGGATCGATCTCGGTGGTCGCGTCGAACGGCGTCAGCGACGAGGTGCTGTACGCCTCCTTGTCACTGGCCAGGAAAGAGTCCTTGCTGAACAGCGGGGCCATGTCCCGGCGGTGTTGGATGATCTCCAGCGTGGCCTTGTTCGGGGCCCCGTTGTTCGCGCTGGGCTGGACGCTGGCCTGGTGGAACAACGTGGCGAAGGCCTGCTCCCCGGTCGCGACCTTCTTCGCATCGGCAGCTGCCGCCTCGGTGAGCTTGGACAGATCCGCGGCGGGGTCCGCGGTCACGGGCGTGGACTGGGCGTCATCCAGCTGCCCCTTGAGCTGGACGATCCGGGCCTTGTTGTCCGCCGTGCTCGCCTTGAAGCTCTCGCCGGCCACGCCCGTGGCGACGACCAGGGCAAGAATCCCGACGCCCATCACTGCGGTGACGCCGCGCCTGATCAGACGTGCATTGTCCTCAGGGGGGCGCACCTGGGCCTTCTCGCGCCGGCGCATCGTCCAGCCCGCGAAGCGCTCTTCGAGCTCAGCTCCGGTGACCTTCTTGCACGTCTTCGGTGCCACCGGCCTCTCCTCGGGCATTGACCAGGTCTCCTGCTCGGGGTCCGTGCTCTCGGACTCAGCATGGACAGTCGTCACGGACGCACTCCTCACTCCATGTTGCTCTCATAAACGATTCGAGTCTATCGGGAAAGGCGTTTGTGACCGACTTTGAAACGATTCGATAAGGAGTCTGAAAAGCGAAGCCGACACGCAGGACCTGCACCGGACATGAAGAAGCCGGTGCCCGGATCACCCGGCACCGGCTTCTCACTCCCAGATCAGATACGGCGCATCAGACCGTCTTGATCTTGTCGGAGGGGAGCATCGAATCCGACATGTCCACGAACTTCCAGCCCTCGGCCGCCATCCGCGCCGCGCTGTCGACGCGAACCCGACCCATGAAAGCGCAGTAGCCGGCCTCGCCGAGGATGATTTTGTCGCCCTGGACGCCGAGCACCACGAGAGTGTGGCCGGCGGGGCCGCGGCTCGGGCCGGAGCCCACTGAGTACGCCGTCGGGGTCGAGGACATCTGCTTGCCGGTCTCCCTCGCAATCGCGTACGCCGTCTCCTTGCCGTCACCGGCCGGGTAGGTCTGGAACGTCGTGTACTTGTTCACGAAGTAGGTCGAGAACGACACGCAGTTCATCGCGTGGTTGCCGTTGCAAGAACCCGGGCCACCGCCCGGACCGTACCGGTCATCCAGGAACTTCCCGCCCTCCTTGTTGAAGAGGTCGACGAGGTCCTGGGCCTCCTCCTGCGTCATCCCGCCGTCCTTCAGCGAGACGGAACTAGTGCCCTTGGAGGTGCAGTTGCCCAGGATCGTATTGATCCCGTTCCCGATGTTCTCGATGATCCCGCCGACGATGTTATCGACGCCGCCCACGATCGAGCTGTCGACCGACCAGCCGCTCATCTTGCCGAACCACATCTCGGCGTTGTCGCCTCGTGCGGTGAGCCCGGCCGCGCCGTCAGAGGAGCGCTCCCAGTTCTCGTGGAAGGCCAGTGCCGCCGCACGTGGCGAGCCCTGCGACTTCTTGAGGATGTCCTTGAAGACCGTGACATCGCCCGGGTTGTCACCATCGGCCATGAAGGCCAGCTGGGCCTTGACCGTGAACCAGTCGACGCCCTTGCTCTTCGCGTACTGGCGCAGCAACGTGTTGCGGCCGAACGTCCACTGCCCGAGACCGATGCCGTTGTCTGTGTTCTGCGCGGCGCTGGCCTTCCCGGCGGTCATGGCATACGTCCCCGTGGGGAAGTTCTGCACGCTCGTCGGGTCGATCCCGGACTCCTGCGACCAGTTGCCGAGGATGCCCGCGATGTTCTCCTTCGGCATCCCCCAGCTGCTGAGTACCGAGTAGATCTCCTTGGCGTTCTTCTCCACGTCCGCCGGGACGGTGGCCCCGGAACCGTTGCCAACGCTACCCGCGTTGACGACACACGCCGTGCCGTTCGCGTTGGTGCCGCCTTCGGTCAGCGCCGTCGAGTTGAGGACGCCGGTCAAGACCGTGCCCAGCAGGGCCGCGGTGGCGGTCATCGCGACCGCACCCGAGATGGCTGCCGCTGCAGGGGGCATCGTCGCCGTGACTGTGACGCCCAGGACCGTGCCGACCCCCTTGGCTATGAAGCCGACCCCTTTGGCCATCAGGCCGCCGAGCGCCGTGAACGGTGCAGCAATCGCATGACCAACCGCCTTGACGATGTTGACGATCAGCGTCCACAGCAGCTTCCCGGCGTTGACGGCCATCGCCATGGCCGCAAAGAACATGGACTTCAGCCAGTTCAGTAAGGCCATAGCCATGACCACCCCCATGGCCGGCGGAGCGGCAGCCGCGCCACCGCCGACGGCGGCGCCCTTGGCCGCCTTCGAGCCCAGGCCCTCGTCGTCGTTCGACGCACCGCGTTCGTAGCCCGTGCCGCCGGCCCCCAGCTCGCGCTGGTCGGCCGGCTTGGCGTCCGGGCTGCCACCGATGAGCTTGGACACGCCCTTGACCGCGTCCTGGGTCCCCTCGACGCCGACGTTCTTCGCTGCGCCAACAACGGCTCCCGGAAGCCCGCCAGCCTGTGCGCCGGTCACGGCACCGGAGACGGCAGCTCCTGCGTAACGTCCGGCACTACGGCGGGTCGCGCTGCTGCCGTCTCCCCCGATCGCCCTCTGGGCCGCGCCTCCGGCAATGTTCCCGGCGACGGCGTTGATGCCCTGCCTTCTCTTCGACCCGGCATTCGCGGCACCGGCCGCCTTGCGCTGCTTGGGCACGCTGGCCTTGCCCTTGGAAGGCTTCTCGACGCCCTTCTTGAGGCCGAAGCTCTTGGTCCCGCGACCCTGCCGGGGTATCCCCTGACTCACCGACCTGCTCGACTGACCCCTCGTGGTCCCCTTCTTGAGACTCCGATTCGGCTTGTCGGTGGCCATGTCGCTTTCCTTTCCGTCTCAATGCCAGGTAACGGGATGCGTCACCTCATTTCCGCACTCAATGGAGGGTCGTGAGGAACATCTTGTCGTCTCGAATGGTGCTGTTTGCCTGCACGTCCCGCAGACTCGTGTCCAGTCGAAGCAAGTCGAGCGACAGATCCGACTCGTACTGCGACTTGTTCCGGGAGTAGTCCTGATACGCCTGTGAAAGGTTGTTCATGATGTTCATGAGAGGGCGCATCGTCACGTCAGAGGACTGGTAGTCCTTGGTGAGGCTGGTGCCGTCCGAGAGGGGCCACTGCATGTCCGAGATCTGCTGGCTCGTCGTATCCGAGCCTTCGTCACGCTTCTTGGTGAAGAACTGGGCGTAGCTCTGACCGGCCGGCACCAGGGCATCGAGGTAGCCGTCGTAGACGTTGCCTTCACGCCAGTTGAGGTCGAAGCCGCCCGGGGTGACGTGCTTGGTCTGCAGCGCCAGCGTCGAGACGCCGTCCTTGGCCTCGGCCGCGGAGACGCCCGTGATCTTGTCGGTGGCGATCGAGACCGGCACGGTCGGCGGACGCAGGAACAGGCCGTCGATCTTCGTCGTCTGCAGGTCGGAGGTGTGCGACTGAACCTGCGTCAGATTCGTGCGCATCTCGACGAGCTTCTGGTCCAGGGCATCCCTGGCCTCGGCCTCCTTCTCCTTGAGCGCGACCTCGTAGTAGGCCTGCGCCGGGTCGAAGGCCAGGGCGTCGAGCGCCGCGATCTTCTGGACCCCGGATGCGCCGGGGTTGAAGAAGACCCGCCACTGGTCGTACTTGGAGAAGGTCTCGTCGCCGGCCAGTTTGCCGCTGCTCTGCGTCTGCTCGGCTCCGGGCGTGGTGAGTTCCGCATTCGCACGAACCGTCAGGTTCAGCACCTGACGGTCGAAGGGTCGGTCGGCGTTCAGGAGGACCCCGATGTAGCCGGTCGAACCGAAGGCGTAGAAGGAGCCCTTGATCCCGTTGGTGCTGACCGGCTCGCTGTTCAGCGAGGTGTCCGACCCGAGCAGGAACGCCCTGTAGTCCGCGGCGTTGTGCGAGATCTGGGCGGTCGGACTGAAGTGCATCATCACGAGCGCCTTGTTGCCGCTCTCGTTGGTGTAGATCCCGTCGACGGTGCCGTCGAGATTCGTCTTCGAGGTCTTGAAGTCGCTGGTGTACAGCGCCGTCTGCGACAGCGAGTCCCGCTCCGCCTGGTACGCCGAAGCACCCGATGCGCTGATCACGATCGCGCCCGTGACCGCGAAGATGCCGAAGAACACCCCAAAACGCTCGATCGCGTGGTGCGAGTCGAGCTTGAACTTCCAGCTGAAGGCCAGTGCCTTGTCCTTGATCCCCATGTTCTGCTCGCTTTCGTGCCTGCACCGTGCTGTGGGCCCGGATATGGCGAACCGGGCCGTAGGAGGCCTTGCACCTCAACCGACCCGGTTCGCTCGACGCCGTTGTCTCCGATCGCGTGCACGGTCTGTGACGACCTCTTACTTGGAAGGGCGGCTCAGGAACCCGCTGAACTGATCGGTGCTCTGGATGATCACCGTGCCGCCGCCGAGGTCCGTGATGGTCTGCTGGCCGCCGGAACCGACCGTCGAGATCAGCGACCACCCGCCAGTGCCCAGGGCTCCACCGACGAGAATCAGAAGCGCGATCGTGCCCCAGCCCTGCTGCTGGCCCGCGGACTGTGGGTTGGCCATCAACTTCTTGATCAGGAGCACGCCGCCCCAGACCAGGCCGACAGCACCGAGCAGCATGAGCAGAAGACCGCCCCAGAGCTGGATCTGTGACTTGGCGTTCTCCAGGAAGCTCGTGAGGTCCCAGGCTGCGCTCGGCAGGGAGGTCTGTGTGAGGACGGCTGCCTCGTGGATCTTCGGCACGGTTCTTTCCTCTCGCCTTTCGAGTCATTGGTTGGCATGACGGTGAGTCACAAGGCGACAAGCGCAGCTCATCCACTTGGATTGGCGGCGATAGAAGCCCGGGGTGGTCGTCGACATGCTATCGACTCCCCCCGCAGGGTCGTATAAGTGCGCATCTGTAGTGACTAATCTACCCCACTCAATCGCCGGGCGGCAGAGGCGTGAAAGGGTCTATCGATAAAGAGTCGAAAGGTGCTCGGAAACGAGACGAATCGGCGTCGCGGCGCGCGACCGCAGGGCCGTGGCGGACGCCTGTGGAATCCGCAGTGCGAGATGTGTAATGTGCCGCTCCAGCACCGCTGCGGCGCCGACCTGCTCGATTTCGAGGCAGGCCACCCCCTCGCCCCGTCGATCGCGATCTCGACCAGGAAGTACCAAACCGCCATGAACGCACTGCCCGGGGACCTCTTCGCCCGCCGACTTCGTCAGGAACGCGAACGCCTCGGCATCAGCCAGGCGGAGCTAGCGCGCCGTATGGCCGCACTGCTCGGTACGAACGTTGACTCCACCGCCATCACGCGCATCGAGCAGCAGACCCGCGCGGTCAGGCTCGACGAGGCGGTCACCGCTGCCGAGGCTCTCGGGGTCCCTCTGGTCACACTGGTCAGCGACAACTACGCCCAGGAGAACGAGGCTGAGATCCAGAACCAGCTCGCCGAGCTCGCCCTCACCGAGCAGGAATGGGAGAGGCTGCGCCGGAAGATCCACCGGATCACCCAGACCATCCAGCAACTCTCCGCCGAGCGGGAGGCCTTCCGCTCTCACGCGCTGGATGTCAACCCTGAAACCGCCGACCACTACGAGCTCGACCCTGAGACCCAGGCCGCTCTCGACGCCCGGATGCGTGATGTCCGCAACAAGTCGGCCGGAGAGGTCACAGGCTCAGGCGCATGACGCTGTTGCGGACGGCAGGGTTGAACTCACGGTCGTAGACGTTCACCGTCTCGGGCTTCCGCCACAGGATGCCTCTGGCTGAACTCGCGGCCACGGGATCGGCACCGGATCGCGACCGCGCTAGCCGTCTGCCTAGTCTCTGGCCGGATCGAGCTCGGTGGCCTGGAGCCCCTGGACGGCTGCCGCCGGAGGGAAGTGATGGGTCTGGGCGCGGCGCGTGATGGCGCAGCGGCGCCAGACGGACTTCAAGGCCTGGGCGTCCTTCAATGTCCGGATAACCTTCATGTCGCGGCATGTGCAGGTCCACCGCCGCAGCGTGTGAGTACCTGGAGAGTCCTCCGAACGTTCCCCCTCAGGTGGCAGTAGTCGGGCGATCGCCTCCACGGTTGCCGGGCACGCGCCCGGTTCGGACGCAGGAGATGCACTGGGAATGGCCGGCGAGAAGCGCGGCGAGCTGGGGGTCGAGGCTGGCCGCAGATGCGGCATGGCGACGGCCAGCGGTCGTTGACCCGGCCGAGGTGGGGAATGGTCGGTTCCGCGCCGCTCTTGTACGGGCGATCGCGGACTGAGGGGCGCACCGCCCTTGAAGCGGAAGCTGCGATCTTCGCTTGGGTGGACGAGGGCAACCCCCACGTCGCCGAGATTCTCGATCGGTACAGCTAGGCTCGTAGGTATGGGATTCGACTGGGAGAACATGCTCGACACAAGCGGCAACGGCCTCAGCGATGCCTACGACGGCCTGGTCTCCGCAGTCATCTACAGCGAGGTCCCGGGGGTTGACCGTCGGCCACTCCCGGTGGGAGAAGAGCACGACGACTCAGAAGGCCTGCGCTGACCGCAGTACACACACGACAACGGCATATGGTCGCCGCATCCCATGCTGATGTCGCTCGGTACGGAGGATGAGCGAGCGCCCCGCCGGAAGGCATTGGTCGCTTGTGCGTCACGCGGCCTTGACCAAGTTGGCGCGGGTCGCTTTCTCCCACTCGACCAGGAGTCGTTGGTACTCCGCCGCGCGGCTGGGGGTGTCGGGCTCCTCCATGAGTCGGCGGATGGCCACGTTGATCCGCGCAGCAGCAGGGCGCAGTTCGCCGTGAGGCCGGGAGGGCGAGGACATGGATGAATCGTACGGGCCCGCACCGCCCCATCAGGGCGGCATGAGGACGCGCCCCTTGGTTCTGACGCACCGTCAGAGTTCGGGCACTCCCGGGCACCTGGCGGTGTGCGAGAGGGGGGAATCCACGGGGTGACCTGGGGCTACTCCGGGCACACCAAGTCTGGTGATTTCCCGAGGGGGCACTGTGAAACCGCAGGTCAGACGTTCTCCCTTACATTTACCCAACCCCTTCCTGTGGTACGTGATCCCCGGCCCCCGCGCCTTCGACATCAAGCCCATCGAGTACGACCTGACACCTTTCGCCGGGCTGCTCAACGACGGCCGCCCGCACCAGGTCGAGGTGTCCGTGGCGGGCAGACCGGAGGCGACGAGCGGCTGGCACACCCCGACCAACGTCCTGCTCTGGCAGGACGAGAAGCGCGAACACGTCACCGGCAAGCTGACCCGTCACAAGGCGGGCGACCTCGCCAACGAGGCGACGTACACGCCGGGTTCGCCGGAGCACCGCCTCGAAACCCGGGGCGGCCACCGGCTCAGCGTCTCGGGGTACGTCGACACCTCCCACGGCCGCGTCGCGACAACCGTCACCCGCGCGCTCGCCAACACCTCGGTCCACCGCTGGACCGAGGGCGAGTCCACCGATGCGCTCAAGTCCACCTGGACCGACCGCGAGACGGTCACCCGGAACGGCGGCGCGACCCGCACGGAGCGGACGTACACGATGGACGGCACGACGACACTCGGCGCGGGCGACCGGCTGCGTACCGAGATCGCTCTGGGCGACCGCGCGGAGACCGCTGTCTCGAACGACGGGCGCCGCACAGCCCGTTCGGTGACCGACGACCGCTACGAGGGCGATGCGACGTACACCGCCAACGTCCCGCGCGAGGACCGGCACGCCGTCGGCAGCTCCCGTGAGCGCTACCGCGTGTACGGCGACGGCATCTGCCACGACCGCACCCTGGCCACCGAGCAGGGGGCCCTCACGGTGGACCGGCTGCGCTGCTGATCCCCTCGTTCCACCGCGGCGATTGGAGCAAGATCCAAGATTTACGCCGATGTGATCTGTAGGTCTTTTGCGGAAGCGGGCACTCCGCCATAGTGGCGCCTCGCGGAAAGAAAATTCCGTATGGCAGAAGTAAGTTGAACCCTCACCACAGGAGTGCCCGTGCCGCAGTCCGTACCGTCCCTACCGCGACGCGTAGCACGCACATTGCGAACCTCACTCTTCGCGCAGGTCGCCTGCGCGTTGGTGCTCGGAGTCCTCGTCGGACGGCTGTGGCCCCAAGCGGGCACCGCCGTCCAACCGCTCGGCGACGGCTTCGTGCGTCTCATCAAGGCGATGATCGCCCCGCTCGTCTTCTGCGTGGTCGTCGCCGGAATCACCAAGGCCGGAGACCTCAAGGCCTTCGGGCGCATCGGGGTCAAGGCCCTCATCTGGTTCGAGGTCGCGACCACCGTCGCCCTCGTCGTCGGCCTGCTCGCCGGGAACCTCGTCAGCCCCGGCGCCGGAATGAACGTGGACCCCGCCACGCTCGACGCGTCCGCCGTGGACGCGAAGACCGGCGGCGGTGAACTGCCCTCGACCAGCGAGTTCCTCCTGCACTCGCTGCCCGACAGCGCGATCGGCGCCTTCGCCGAGAACTCACTGCTCCAAGTCCTCGTCCTGTCCTGCCTGGTGGGCGCGGCGCTGCTGCACCTGGGCAACTCGAAGGTCCCCGCGATCCTGCCCGCCATCGAGCAGGGCCAGGAGGTCGTCTTCGCGATCGTCGGCTTCATCATGAGGCTGGCGCCGCTCGCCGTGTTCGGCGCGACCGCGCATCTGGTGGGGGAGTACGGCCTCGGCGCACTGTCGACGTACGGCAAGCTCATCGGTGTCTGCTACGCGGTGGCTCTGATCTTCCTCGTCCTGCTCGCCGTCGCCCTGAAGGCCCTGACGGGGCTGAGCCTGTGGAAGTTCGTCCGCTACACGCGCGAGGAGATGCTCCTCGCTCTCGGCACGGCCTCCAGCGAGGCCGTCATGCCGCGCATGATGCAGAAGCTGCGCCAGGCGGGCTGCCGCGACGACGCGGTGGGCCTTGTCCTGCCGACGGGATACTCGTTCAACCTCGACGGCGCCTCGATCTACCTCTCCGTCGGTACGTTGTTCATCGCGCAGGCCGTGGGCGTGGACCTGAGCCTGGGCCAGCAGATCACGGTCGTCCTCGTCCTCATGCTGACCAGCAAGGGCATGGCGGGCGTGCCCGGTTCGGCGTTCCTCGCCCTGTCCGCGACCGCCTCCGCGCTCGGGGTCATCCCGGCGGGTGCGGTGGCCCTGCTGCTCGGCGTGGACCGCATCATGGACGCCATGCGCGTCGCCACGAACCTGCTCGGCAACTGCGTCGCCGTGTTCGTGGTCTCGCGCTGGGAAGGCGCCCTCGACACAGCACGGGCCAAGAAGGTCCTCTCCGGAGAGATCGCCTTCATACCGGAACAGGCGGAGCGGGCGAAGGAGCCCGGCAGCGCCGATGTGGGCACCGCCGGGCCCAAGTCCCTTACGCCTTCGGCTTCTGCGAGTCCACTCCCGGCCGAGCCTTCTTCCACAGCCCGCGAGTGAAGTCCGGGATCGCCTGCGGCGCGCCCTTCGCCTTGATCGACAGATGGCTCAGGGGGACGGGCGACGTCCAGACCGCGGCGTCGTAGACGTCGAAGTCGGGCACGAGGCCGAGCTGCATGGTCTGCATCAGACGGAAGATCATGATGTAGTCCATGCCGCCGTGCCCGCCAGGCGGGTTGGAGTGCTCCTTCCACAGCCAGTGGTCGAAGTCAGCGGCGTACTTGCCGAAGTCGCCCCACTCGTCGTTCGTGTGGTCCGGCTCGATGTAGATGCGCTCGGGGTAGTCCTCGAAGACGCCCTTGGTGCCGCCGAGGCTGTTGATCCGGCTGTAGGGGTGGGGCGTGGAAACGTCGTGCTCAAGGCGGATCACCCGCCCCTTCGCCGTCTGGACGAGACTGATCGTGCGGTCGCTCTCGATGTACGTCTCCTTCCAGCTCGGGTCGCCCGCGGGCATGTGCGCCTTGCGGTACTCGGCCAGACCGAGGGCGGGCGTGCCGAAGCTGGAGATGTGCGTGACGCGGTCGCCGCGGTTGACGTCCATGTAGTTGGAGACCGGGCCGAAGCCGTGGTTGGGGTAGAGGTCACCGCGCAGCCGCGTGTGCCACAGGCGCCGCCACGGGCCTTCGTAGTAGTCCGGGTCGAACATCAGGCCGCGCAGATCGTGGTTGTACGCGCCCGCCCCGTGCAGCAGATCACCGAACTTGCCCGCATGGGCCATCCGCAGGACACGCATCTCGTTCTTGCCGTAACAGCAGTTCTCCAACTGCATGCAGTGTCTGCGGGTCCGCTCGGAGAGGTCGACCAGTTCCCAGATCTGGTCGAGCCGCAGGGAGATGGGACACTCCACGCCGACGTGCTTGCCGTTCAGCATCGCCGTCTTGGCCATGTCGAAGTGCCAGTCCCAGGGCGTCGCCACGTACACGAAGTCGACGTCACCGCGCTTGCACAGGTTCTCGAAGTCGTGATCGCCCTTGGTGTACGTCGCCGGGGCGGGCTGACCCGCGTCGGTGACCTTCTTCGAGGCGGCCGCCGTCTTGTCCTTGACCGGGTCGCAGAGCGCGACGACCTTCACCCCCGGGATCGCCAGGAACAGGTCGATCATGCTGCCGCCGCGATTGCCGAGCCCGACGATGCCGACCCGCACGGTGGAGCGCCGCTCGAACGGTACGCCGATCATGGTCTTGCCCTTGCGGGGCGGTGCCTCGGCGGCCGTCGCCGCCGCGTCGGGCGCTGCGGACGGGCCTTGCGGGGCGTCGGCGTGGGCCGTGCCCCCGGCGAGGGCGCCGAGGCCGAGCCCGGCGCCGGCGAGGCCCGCGGTGCGGAGCACGGCGCGGCGTGAGGCGCCGTCGGCGAAGTCGTCAGGGGTCGCGGACCCGTCAGGGTTCGGTAGGGCGTGCTCGTCGTGCATCGGACCTCCGTGGCTTGGATGCCTGCGCTGGAACGGATGCCACCCTGATGGGGGGACGGGCGTGGCGCAAGGGACCGAAGTGGCCAGGGAGTTGGATTTATTTCGCGCCCCGGGTCGGGAGGGTCTTTCGCGGGGCGCCGGAGCTCACGGACGCGTGGCGCGCTCCAGCTCCAGAAGTACGGAGTAGTAGGCGCGTCCTGTGGCGTGGTCCATGCCCACCTCGCACATGCGGTTCGCCGAGAGATGCGCGTCGAAGGGGCGGGCGGTGACCTCGGCGGCCTCCTTGCGGGTGGCCGACTCCGTCAGCTCCTTGTGCAGCATCCCGCGGTCACCGGCGAAGGCGCAGCAGCCCGCGTCGTCCGGGACCACCACCTCGTCCGCGCAGGCCTCGGCGAGGGCGCGCAGCTGGGCCTCGTCACCGAGGTGGCTCATGGAACAGGTGGGGTGCAGGACGGCGGAGCCGACCGTGCGGTGCACGGTCAGGTGGGGGAGCAGCTCGTCCGCGGCCCAGACGAGGGAGTCGACGACCGTCAGCTCCTGGTGCAACGTGCGGTTGTCGGCGGTGAGGTAGGGCACGACCTCGTGCGCGATGCCGAGCGTGCAGGAAGAGGCGTCCACCACCAGGGGCAGCCTGCCGCCGGCCGTCCAGCCCCAGGCCGCCTCGACGATGCGGTTGGCCATCACCGCGTTGCCCTCGTCGTACCCCTTGGAGTGCCAGATCGTCGCGCAGCACGTCCCCGCCACGTCGTCCGGGATCCAGACCGGCCGCCCCGCGCGGGCGGAGACGGCGGCCACGGCCTGCGGCAGAGAGCGGTCACCGGGGCTGCCGAAGATGCGGTTGACGCACGCCGGGTAGTAGACGGCGCTCGCGCCCACGCGTGGGGTGCGCGGCAGCTTGCGGGCGGCCGCTCCCGGGATGTCCGGCAGCCACTCGGGGACCAGGTCGGGGCGCACGGCCTTGCGCGCGGCGCGTGTCACGCCGGTCAGGAGCCGGTCGCTGATCCGGCTGGAGGCGGCCACCGCGAGCCGTGCGGCGGCCTCGACCGCCTTGAAGTTCCTGGCGGCGACGGCGGCCGCACGCTCCTCGCGCGGCGAGTGCCGTGCGTGGCGGAAGTCCTTCATCAGCGCGCCCGTGTCGATACCCACCGGGCAGGCCAGCTTGCAGGTCGAGTCACCGGCGCAGGTGTCCACGGCGTCGTATCCGTACGCCTCGACCAGGCGGTCCTCGACCGGGGAACCGGGTGCCTGGCGCATCATCTCGCGGCGCAGCACGATCCGCTGGCGCGGGGTCGTCGTCAAGTCCTCGCTGGGGCAGGTCGGTTCGCAGAATCCGCACTCGATGCAGGGGTCCGCGATCAGCTCCACCTTGGGGATCGTCTTCAGGCCGCGGAGGTGGGCCTTCGGGTCCCGGTCGAGGACGATGCGCGGCGCGAGCACGCAGTCCGGGTCGATGACCTGCTTCGTGCGCCACATCAACTCCGTGGCCTTGGGGCCCCATTCGAGCTCCAGGAACGGCGCGATGTTGCGCCCCGTCGCGTGCTCGGCCTTGAGCGAGCCGTCGAAGCGCTCGACCGTGAGCGTGCAGAACTCGTCCATGAACGCGGCATAGCGCTCCACGTCGGCCGGCAGGCCCGCGTCGAAGGCGAGCAGGAAGTGCAGGTTGCCGTGCGCCGCGTGTCCCGCGACGGCCGCGTCGAAGCCGTGCCGGGTCTGGAGTTCGAGCAGGGTCTGGCAGGCCTCGGCCAGCCGGGACGGCGGGACCGCGAAGTCCTCGGTGATCAGCGTCGTGCCGGAGGGCCGCGAGCCGCCGACCGCCGTCACGAACGCCTTGCGGGCCTTCCAGTAGCCCCCGATCGTCTTGGCGTCACGCGTGAAGGCGTTGGTCACCGAGTCGACCGGCGCGACGAGTTCGAGCCCCTCGACGACCTTGGCGGCCGTTGCTTCGTACGCCTCCTGGCGCGCCTCGTCCGGTGCGCGGAACTCCACCAGGAGAGCCGCGGTCGACTTCGGGAGCCGCGCCCAGTCGGCGGGTATCCCCGCGACGCTGGTCGAGGCGCGCAGCGTGTTGCCGTCCATCAGCTCGACGGCCAGTGCGCCCGCCTCGTTGAACAGCGGGACGGCCGCCGCGGCGGCCGGCAGCGAGGGGAAGAACAGCAGGCCCGTGGTGATCCGCCGGTCCAGCGGAAGGGTGTCGAAGACGACCTCCGAGATGAACCCGAAGGTGCCCTCGGAGCCGACCATCAGGCCGCGCAGGATCTCGACGGGCGTCGCGCCGTCCAGGAACGCGTCCAGGCGGTAGCCGTTCGTGTTCTTGATCTCGTACTTGGCGCGGATGCGGGCCGTGAGCTCCTGGTCCGCCTCGATCTCCCGCTTGATCGCCAGCAGGCCCTCGCACAGGGCCGGTTCGGCGTGGGCCAGCTCTTCGTCGGCGTCCGGGTCCGCCGTGTCGACGACCGTGCCCGTCGGCAGGACGAAGGTGAGTGAGGCCACCGTGCGGTACGAGTTGCGGGTGGTGCCCGCCGTCATCCCCGACGCGTTGTTCGCGACGACCCCGCCGATCGTGCAGGCGATGGCGCTCGCCGGGTCGGGGCCCAGCACCCGGCCGTGCCGGGAGAGCGTGGCGTTGGCCCGCAGGACGGTCGTGCCGGGGCCGATCCGCGCCCTCTCGCCGTCGCCGATGACCTCGACGCCCGCCCAGTGCTTGCGCACGTCGACCAGGATGTCCTCGCCCTGGGCCTGGCCGTTGAGCGAGGTGCCCGCCGCGCGGAAGACGACCTCGCGGCTCCTGCCGTGCGCGTACGACAGGACGGCGGAGATGTCGTCGATGTCCTCGGCGACGACCACGACCTGCGGCACGAAGCGATAGGGGCTCGCGTCGGAGGCGTACCGCACGAGGTCGGAGATCTTCGTCAGGACCTTGTCGGCGCCGAGCAGCGCGGTCAGCTCGGAGCGCAGCGGCTCGGGGGTGCCGGTGGCCTGCCGGTCCGGCACCCGGTCGTGGGCCGGGCCCTCGGGGCGCGCGGCGGGGCGCAGGGCTTCCGGCGTGGGCTCCAGCAGCGGCATGAGCTCTCCTCGGCGAGGTCGGACGGTCGAGCGGCTTCGGGCGTGCGGTCGAGCGGCTCGGACGGTCGCCGGGGTCAGCAGCGGCGGACGTCCGGCACGTCGAGCAGCGCGGTCAGCAGGCCGCCCAGCTGCTCGCGCTGCTCGGCGTCCAGTGGAGCCAGGATGTCCTCCGCGGCGGCCCGGCGCGCGCTGCGCAGCTGCTTGAGCGCCTTGCCTCCCGCGTCCGTGAGCTCGATGCGGATCACCCGGCGGTTGGTGGGATCGGGGACGCGACGCACGAGATCACTGGCCTCCAGGCCGTCGACCAGGCTCGTCACGGCGCGCGGGACCACTTCGAGGCGCTGGGCGAGATCGGCCATGCGCGGCGGCGTGTCGTAGTGCGCGAGGGTGCGCAGCAGGCGCGACTGGGCCGGGGTGATGTCGATCGGCACCAGATGGTGCTTCTGGATGCGGTGCAGCCTGCGGGTCAGCCGCAGCAGCTGTTCGGCGAGCAGTCCGTCGGCGTCCGGGGTGTTCATGCGGGAACATTATCAGGACCTAGTGCATTGTGAGTATAGGTAACAGTGAGCTATGCTCCCTCAATCGTCGTCGGCCGTCCGCCGACCGCCATCGCCGGTCCGCGCGCGGACCGGCGTCCCCCTCCCGAAGGAGCCCATGCGTCCCGACGAACCCAAGTGGACACCGCAGCCCCTGGCCCCCGGCCAAGAGGAACAGCCGCGGCAGATCCGCCGCATCCTGCGCCTCTTCCGCCCTTACCGCGCCCGCCTCGCGATCGTCGGCCTGCTGGTCGGCGCCGCCTCCCTGGTCTCGGTCGCCACCCCCTTCCTGCTGAAGGAAATCCTCGACACCGCCATCCCCCAGGGACGGACGGGCCTGCTGAGCCTGCTCGCCCTCGGAATGATCCTCAGCGCGGTCGTCACCAGCGTCTTCGGCGTCCTGCAGACCCTGATCAGTACGACGGTCGGCCAGCGCGTCATGCACGACCTGCGCACCGCGGTCTACGGCCGCCTGCAGAGCATGTCGCTCGCCTTCTTCACCAGGACCCGCACCGGTGAGGTCCAGTCCCGCATCGCCAGCGACATCGGCGGCATGCAGGCGACGGTCACCTCCACCGCCACCTCCCTGGTCTCGAACCTCACCAGCGTGATCGCCACCATCGTCGCGATGCTCGCCCTCGACTGGCGCCTCACGGTCGTCTCGCTGCTCCTGCTGCCCGTCTTCGTGTGGATCAGCCGCCGGGTCGGCCGCGAACGCAAGAAGATAGCCACGCAGCGGCAGAAGCAGATGGCGGCGATGGCGGCGACGGTCACCGAGTCGCTCTCCGTCAGCGGCATCCTGCTCGGCCGCACGATGGGCCGCTCGGACTCGCTCACCAAGTCCTTCGCCGAGGAGTCCGAGCAGCTGGTCGACCTCGAGGTCCGGTCGAACATGGCGGGGCGCTGGCGCATGGCCGTCATCTCGATCGTCATGGCCGCCATGCCCGCCGTCATCTACTGGACCGCGGGACTCGCCTTCCAGATGGGCGGCCCGACGGTCTCGATCGGCACGCTCGTCGCCTTCGTCTCGCTCCAGCAGGGCCTGTTCCGGCCCACCGTGAGCCTGCTCTCCACCGGCGTGCAGATCCAGACCTCGCTCGCGCTCTTCCAGCGCATCTTCGAGTATCTGGACCTGCCCATCGACATCACCGAGCCCCGGAGCCCGGTGCGCCTGGACAAGATCAAGGGCGAGGTCCGCTTCGAAGGTGTCGAGTTCCGCTACGACGGCGACGACGACCGGAGCCGCGCGATCCTGGACGGCATCGACATCACCGTCCCCGCCGGCGGCAGCCTGGCCGTCGTCGGCCCCACCGGCTCGGGAAAGTCGACCCTCAGCTATCTGGTGCCGCGGCTGTACGACGTGACGGGCGGCCGCGTGACGATCGACGGCGTCGACGTGCGCGACCTGGACTTCGACACGCTGGCCCGCGCGGTCGGCGTCGTCTCCCAGGAGACGTACCTCTTCCACGCCTCGGTCGCCGAGAACCTGCGCTTCGCCAAGCCCGACGCCACGGACGAGGAGCTGATCGCGGCCGCCGGTGCCGCCCAGATCCACGACCACATCGCGTCCCTGCCCGACGGATACGACACGGTGGTCGGCGAGCGCGGCCACCGCTTCTCCGGAGGCGAGAAGCAGCGCCTGGCCATCGCGCGCACGATCCTGCGCGATCCGCCCGTGCTCATCCTGGACGAGGCGACCAGCGCCCTGGACACGCACACCGAGCACGCGGTGCAGGAAGCCATCGACGCCCTGTCCGCCGACCGGACGACGCTCACGATCGCCCACCGGCTCTCCACGGTCCGCGGCGCCGACCAGATCGTGGTCCTGGACGCGGGCCGGACCACCGAGCGCGGCACCCACGAGGAGCTCCTGGAGAGGGACGGCCGTTACGCCGCCCTGGTGCGCAGAGACGCCCAACTGGAGCCAGCAAGATGAAGATATGCACGGAATGTCGGCATTTGCGAGATAATGTGCCCGCATGCTGCAGACCAAGACTCCGCGCCGGGGCACGATTCGACTGACGCGTCGGGGGCGGATCGCCCTGATCGCGACCGGAGCCGTCGCGGCGGTCACCGCCGTGACGGTGCCGCTGCTGCTCCCGGACGACAGTGGACGCCCCGAGTCGCTGACCATCCCGGAAGGCTGGCGCTCGAGCCAGGTGTACGGGGCCGTCGACAAAGCCCTCGGCGTGCAGGAAGGCACCACGAAGAAGGCCATTCCCAAGGCCGCTCTCAGACTTCCCAAGGACGCGGCCGGCAACCCGGAGGGTTATCTCTTCCCGGCGACCTATCCCCTTGACGACAAGTCGACTCCCGCGTCCGTGCTCTCGTACATGGTGAACACGGCCACCAAGAAGTTCGGCGTCGGCCAGGTCACGGCGGGCGCCGACCGCAACGCGGTGAACGTCTACCAGACGATCACCATCGCCAGCATGATCGAGGCCGAGGCAGGCTCCAAGGCGGACATGGGCAAGGTGGCCCGGGTCATCTACAACCGCCTCGAGCAGGGCATGCCGCTGCAGATGGACTCGACGATCAACTACGCCCTGAACCGCTCGACGCTGAACACCCGCGACCGCGACACAAAGATCAACAGCCCCTACAACACCTACACGCGCATGGGTCTGCCCCCCACCCCGATCGGCAACCCCGGCGACGAGGCGATGCGCGCGGCGACGAGCCCGACACCGGGCGGCTGGCTGTACTTCGTGACGGTGAAGCCGGGGGACACCCGCTTCACGTCGAGCTTCGAGGAACAGCAGAAGAACGTGGCGGAGTTCAACAAGAACCAGAGCAAGAACAAGGACGAGGGCAAGGCCGAGAACAAGCAGGACGGCTAGCGGCCCGCGGCGGCGCGGGGCCGTGTGCCCCGCGCCGCACCGTGCGGCAGCCCCGGAATCACACCGCGACCGGCGCCTGCTCCAGCAGCCGCTGGATGTCCCGCACCGCGGACCGCCCCGCGCGGTTCGCGCCGATCGTGCTGGCCGAGGGGCCGTAGCCGACGAGATGGACGCGCGGATCGGCGACGGCGCGGGTGCCCTCGATCCGGATGCCGCCGCCCGTCTCGCGCAGCCGCAGCGGCGCCAGGTGTTCGATCGCCGCCCGGAATCCGG
The DNA here is from genome assembly GCF_042667685.1 of Streptomyces sp. NPDC057302. NCBI lineage: Bacteria > Bacillati > Actinomycetota > Actinomycetes > Kitasatosporales > Streptomycetaceae > Streptomyces > Streptomyces sp. NPDC057302. Next base: position 191,656 of record NZ_JBHUZJ010000007.1, read on the forward strand.
TGGCCCAGAGAATGACGTCGGCATCGACGCGCCGCCCGTCGTCCCACTCCACCCCGCTCGGCGTGATGCGGTCGAACATCGGGAGCCGGTCGAGCACCCCGTCGGCCCGCGCCTGCCGGATGGCGTCGTTGACGGGCAGGCCGGTCACGGAGACCACGCTCTGCGGCGCGAGCCCCTGGCGCACCCGCTCCTCGACCATGGCGACGGCCGAACGCCCCCAGTTCTCGTCGAACGGCCCCTCGCGGAAGACGGGCTCGCGCCGGGTGACCCAGGTGGTCCCGGCGGCGTACGGAGCGATCTCCATCAGATGCTGGGTACCCGAGGCCCCGCCGCCCACGACGATCACCCGCTGCCCCTTGAACGCCTCGGGCCCCGGATAGACGGCCGTGTGCAACTGCCGCCCGCGGAAGGTGTCCTGCCCCGGATAGCGCGGCCAGAACGGCCGGTCCCAGGTGCCCGTGGCGTTGATCAGCGTGCGCGTCGCCCAGGTTCCCGCCGACGTCTCGACCAGCAGCCGCCCGCCCTCGCCCTCCCGCACCCGGTCCACGTCGACGGGCCGGTGCACCCGCAGGTCGAAGCGCCGCTCGTACTCCTCGAAGTACTCCCGGATGACCTCCGACGAGGGCCGCGCGGGATCGGCGCCGGTGAGTTCCATGCCGGGCAGCGAGTGCATCCCGTGCACTTTGCCGTAGGTGAGCGAGGGCCAGCGGAACTGCCAGGCCCCGCCTGGGCGCGGCGAGTGATCCAGGACCACGAAGTCCCGGTCCGGCTCGAAGCCGACCCTGCGCAGGTGATGGGCGCTGGACAGGCCCGCCTGCCCGGCGCCGATGACGACTGCGTCCACTTCTTGTGCCGCCTCGTGTGCGGCCGCGTCCCGTGCCCCGATGTCGTTCACGCTTCTACTAACTCCATCGGGGCCCGGGATCTTCCCGCCTCGGTGTCCGTCCCGGCGGTATCAGCGCCCGCCCGCCACCAGGAGCGGCGCGCCGCCCGGAGCGGAGGCCGGACGCCCGTTCGCCGCGGGGGCGCCGGTCAGCTGCGACGCCGGAATCCGGGGCAGCAGCCCGCGCGCCGCCAGATCGGGGATCACGCCCTCGCCGAACCAGTACGCCTCCTCCAGGTGCGGATAGCCCGAAAGGACGAAGTGCTCGACGCCGAGCGCGTGATACTCCTCGATCCGGTCGGCGACGTCCGCATGGCTGCCGACGAGCGCGGTGCCCGCGCCACCCCGTACGAGACCGACGCCCGCCCACAGGTTCGGCGAGATCTCCAGGTCGTCGCGCGAACCTCCGTGCAGCGCCAGCATCCGCTGCTGGCCGACGGACTCGCTGCGGCCCAGCGCCTGCTGGGCGGCGGCGATGGTGTCCGGGTCGAGATCGTCCAGCAGCCGGTTCGCGGTGGTCCACGCCTCGGCGGCGGAGTCACGCGAGATGGTGTGCAGCCGGATCCCGAACCGGACCGTGCGCCCCTGCTCCTCGGCGAGCCCACGAATCCAGTCGATCTTCTGCTTGACCTGCTCCGGCGGCTCGCCCCACGTCAGATAGACGTCCGCGTGGCGCGCCGCCACAGGACCGGCAGCCGCCGACGAACCACCGAAGAAGACCTCGGGCAGCGGGTCCGGCGGCAGCGCGGTGAGCCCGCCCTCCACGTCGTAGTGCTCGCCGTTGAAGTCGAAGGGCTTACCGCCCCACACCCCCCGTACGACGGACAGGAACTCGTCCGTGCGGGAGTAGCGCCGATCGTGGTCGAGGTGATCGCCGAAGCGCTTCTGCTCGGTCGAGTCACCGCCAGTGACGACGTTCAGGAGCAACCGACCGCGCGTGATGCGCTGATACGTGGACGCCATCTGCGCGGCCAGCACGGGGGAGATGACGCCGGGCCGGAACGCCACCAGGAATTTGAGCCGCTCCGTGTGCTGGGCCAGCGCGACCGTCGTCAGCCAGGCGTCCTCGCACCAGGTGCCCGTCGGGGTCAGCACGGCCTCGAAGCCCAACTGCTCGGCCGCCTTGGCGATCTGGATCAGATAGTCGATGTCGGGGGCGCGGACCCCGCTGACGGGGGTGACACGGGAGCGCTTGACGCCGCCGTCGGTGTAGGCGTGCCGGTCGACGAGGGTGCGGCCGTCGCCGCCGGTCGGCAGGAACCAGTTGAGGTGGACGGTCATCGTCAGGACTCCTTGTTGTACGTGCGCGGCTTGCTGGTCGAGGGCGGCAGGCTGCCGTTGAACCGGGTGTCGACGAAGTCACCGAAGTCGATGCGGCGGGGAATGAGCTTCTGGTCGGTGAAGGTGTCCGCGATCTCCTGCTCGGAGGTGACCACGTTCTTGTCCACGGCCACCGGGACCCGCGTGCCGTTGCTGCGCTTGACCGCCGCGAGCGCCACCTCGTACGGCAGGCCGGTGTCCTTCGCCCAGACCTTCGCCCATGCCTCCGGGTGGTCGTAGACCCAGGCCTGGGCCTTGCGCAGCCGCCTGAGGTAGTCGTCGACCGCCGCGGCCTTCTTCTTGTCCTGCAGCGCGTCGGGCGCCGCCACCTGGAAGTTGAGGCCGTTGACCAGGCCGTCGCCGTCGGTCAGGACGCGGCCCTGCTTGCCCTCCAGAACCTGCGAGGTGTACGGGTCCCAGACCGACCAGGCGTCCACCTTCCCGCTGGTGAACGCGGCCAGCGCGTCGGCAGGCTGGAGATACTTGACCTTGACGTCCTCGAGGCCGAGCCCGGCCTTCTTCAGGGACGCGATCAGCTGGTAGTGCGCCGACGAACCCTGCGCCACGGCGACGGACTTGCCCTTGAGGTCCTGAGGCTTCTTCAGGGGCGAGTCGTCGGGCACGAGGATGGCCTCACCCGATGCGGTGCCGTGGGTCGCGGCCACCACGGAGATCTTGGAGTTCGCTCCGGCGGCGAAGACGGGCGGCGTGTTGCCGACGGCGCCGATGTCCACGGCCTTGGCGTTGACGGCCTCCAGGAGGGGCGGCCCCGAGGTGAAGGTGGACCAGCGGATCTTGTACTTCAGGTCGTCCAGCTCGCCGGCCGCGCGCAGCACGGCCTCCGAACCGCCCTTCTGGTCACCGACGTTGAGGGTGAGCGAGCCCTTGCCGTCGGTCCCGCCGCCCGAGCCGGCCGATGAGGTGTTGGCGGAGGACGAGCCGGAGCAGGCGGCGAGCAGCAGGGCCAGGGGGACGAGCAGGGCGGGGGCGGCGAGGTGTCGTCGCATGGTGAGTCCGTTCGGTGTCTTCGTGCCGTGCACGGGGAGGGGGAGTGCGGGTGGTTCAGGCAGCGGCAGCGGCAGCGGTTTCCGGCGAGGCGTGGTCCGCGTCGACGCCCAGGCGCTGCAGAAGCTCGGCGCGCAGCTCGGCGAAGCGCGGATCGGAGATGCCGCGCGGCCGGTCCAGATCGATCTGGGTCTCGTACGCGATGACCCCGTCGTCCATGACGAGCACCCGGTCGGCGAGGAGCACGGCTTCCTCGACGTCGTGCGTGACGAGCAGGACGGCGCAGCCGCGCCGCTGCCACAGCTCGTCGACGAGTCGCTGTGCCTTGATGCGGGTGAGCGCGTCGAGCGCGCCGAACGGCTCGTCGAGCAGCAGCAGATCCGGCTCGCGCACCAGGGCGCGGGCCAGCGAGGCGCGCTGGGCCTCTCCGCCGGAGAGCGTCTTGGGCCAGGCGTTCGTACGGTGCTTCAGGCCGACCTCCTCCAACGCCCGCTCGGCGACGCTTCGTTCGGGCTTTCCCTTCAGCCCGAGCAGTACGTTGCGCCACACGCGCTTCCAGGGCATGAGCCGCGGTGCCTGGAACGCGACGGCCTTGCGGCGGGGCACGAGGACCGTTCCCTCGATGTCCCGGTCGAGCCCGGCCAGGATGCGCAGCAGGGTCGACTTGCCGCAGCCGCTGCGACCGAGCAGCGCCACGAACTCGCCCGGCTTGACGTCGAGATCGAGCCGGTCGATGACGGCGCGCCCGTCGAAGGAGCGGGTCAGCCCCTCGACACGTACGGCCGAAGTGGGCCGCTTCGTCGGGGCGTTGGCCGTGAGAGCGTCGGGGGTCACCGGCCGGTGAACGTCGGTCGCCATTGCAGCAGCAGCCTTTCGAGGGTGCGGACGATGAAGTCGGCGATGAGGCCGAGGAAGGCGTAGACGATCAGGCAGACGACGATCACGTCGGTCCGCAGGAAGTCACGCGCCTGGACCATCAGGAAGCCGATCCCGGAGTCCGCGTTGATCTGCTCGGCGAAGACGAGGGCGAGCCAGGCGATGCCGAGGGAGTATCGAAGGCCGGTCATGGCGCCCGGCAGCGCGCCCGGCAGGATGACGTGCCGCACGAGGCCCCACCGGGAGAGCCCGAGGGACTCCCCGGCCTCGATGAGCTGCGAGTCGACCCCGCGGATGCCCGCGTACACGTTCAGATAGAGCGGGAACGAGACGCCCAGCGTGATGATGGCGACCTTGGGCGCCTCGCCGATGCCGAACCAGATGATGAACAGCGGGATGAGCCCGACGAACGGCACGGTGCGCAGCATCTGGACGCTGGCGTCGACGAGGTCCTCGCCGACGCGGAAGAGCCCCGAGACGAGCGCGAGCGCCGTTCCGACGACGGTGCCGAGCAGCAGCCCCACCGCGACCCGCTGCAGGGAGACCCCCATGGCGGAGGTCAGTGAACCGTCGCTGAGGAGGTCACGGGCGACACCGGCGATGGTCCCCGGCGAGGCGAGGATGTCTTTGGTCAACACCCCTGTGGAGCTGAGGAGTTGCCACAGGGCGAGCAGTGCGAGGGGGCCGGAGGTGCGGCGCAGCCAGCGGGGGACGCGGGTGCGGCGGGTGGAGGAGGGGACGATGGGGACGAGTTCGGCGGGTGCCGCCCGTTCGGCGTCCTTGACGCCATCGGTGTCCGTGGCGCCCTGGGCGGGGTCGCCGGACTTGGATATACCCGAAATGTCGGACGCGGAGTCCGGCGGGGCATGGCTGATGCTCATGGGGGCTCCACGGCAGGAGGGAGGGATGCCCGAAAGGCCTACGCGCGAGGCGGTGGGATCAACCGCGCGCGGGCAGCGGGGCAGAGAGGAGCGAAGGGGGAAAAGCGGGCTGAGAGAGGGTCAGCAGCCGCGACGACACGCAGCAGAAGCCACCCGCAGCAGGTCGATGTGACCGCGCGTGGTGAGCAGAGCTGAACGCAACATGCCGCTGAACGTAGCCAGATCGTCCGCGTACGGTCAATGCCGTCTCGAAAGGCGGACGTCACGTATCAGTACATGGGAGCGACGTGAGGGAGGATGGACCCATGTCCGACGCTTTCACCACACGTGTCCTGAACATCACCACCGGCTCGGCCGAGCGGGTCTTCGACCTCACCGACGACTGCGAGAGCTTCTTGCGGGAGGCGGCCGGAGGCCGCGACGGCCTGCTCAACATCTTCGTTCCCCATGCGACCGCGGGCATCGCGATCCTGGAGACCGGCGCGGGCAGCGACAACGACCTGCTGGCCGCGCTGCACACCCTGCTCCCGGCCGACGACCGCTGGCAGCACCGCCACGGCAGCCCCGGCCACGGCCGCGACCACGTCCTGCCCGCGCTGGTGCCGCCGCACGCGACGCTGCCGGTGCTGGGCGGCCGGCTGGAGTTGGGGACCTGGCAGTCGGTGTGCCTGGTGGACACGAACCGGGACAACCCGCGGCGCGAGGTCCGGCTGTCCTTCCTCGGGTGAGGGGCGCCCGGCGGTTTCCGGTCGGATCATGGCCGAGACGCGAGGGGGGCCGTTGACAGGGGTCCGGTGTCTTCGTAGCTTCTCGAATCGTTGGAAATATCGATGATTTGAGTACTCGATCATTCTGGATTCGGGGGAATGATGTCCGGACGAACGACATCGACGGGTGGACGAGGGTGGACCCTGGCCGTGGTCTGTGTGGCCACGTTCATGCTCCTGCTCGATCTGACCGTGGTGAATGTGGCGCTGCCCGACATCAGGGACGCCTTCGACGCGAGTTTCACCTCGCTGCAGTGGGTGCTCGACGCGTACGCCCTCGGGCTCGCCGCCGTTCTGCTGACCGCCGGGTCACTGGCGGACCGCCTGGGGCGCAAGCGTGTCTTCAACGTCGGCTTCGTCGTGTTCCTGGTGGCTTCACTGGCCTGTGGCCTCGCCAACGACGCCGCCGTGCTGTCCGTGGCCCGCGGGGTCCAAGGACTCGGGGGAGCGGTCCTGTTCGCCGTCGGGCCCGCGCTGATCGGGCAGGAGTACCAGGGCAAGGACCGCGGCAAGGCCTTCGGGATCTTCGGCGGTGTCGTCGGGCTTTCCATCGCCTTCGGACCACTCATCGGGGGCGCGCTCACCGACGGTCTGAGCTGGCGCTGGATCTTCCTGGTGAACGTTCCGGTCGGACTGCTCGCCATGGCCGTGAGCGCGCTCAAGATGCGCGAGTCCCGTGCGGAGTCGGCCCCCGCCGTCGACTGGTGGGGACTGGTGCTCTTCACCGGCGCGCTGACCCTGCTCGTCCTCGGGCTGCTGCGAGGAGAGGCCGAGGGATGGGGCAGTGCGCCCATCGTCGGCATGTTCGTGGCGTCCGTGCTGCTCCTCGGGGCGTTCGGCCTCGTGGAGAAGCGTCTGGGTGAACGGGCCATGTTCCAGCTGTCGTTGTTCAGGAACAGGACGTTCAACGGGGTGTCGGTCGTGACGCTGCTGTGCGCCGCCGCGACGATGTCCGCGATCTTCCTTCTGGTGTCGTACGTGCAGAACGTCCTCGCGTACTCGCCGTGGGAGACCGGCCTGCGATTCCTTCCGCTGACCGGGACGCTGTTCGTCGCCGCGGCGATATCGGGATCGCTGACCACGCGGGTGCCGCAGCGGCTGCTGATGGGAACCTCCCTCGCGCTCATCGCGATCGGTCTCTTTCTCGTCGCGCTCACCGGCCCGGACACGTCCTGGACCGCGCTGCTGCCGAGCATGTTCGGGATCGGCCTGGGCATGGGCCTGTTCAACCCGCCGCGCGCCTCGCTGTCCATCGCCGTCGTGGAACCGTCCAAGGCGGGCATGGCATCGGGGATCAACGAGACGTTCCAGCAGGTGGGTGTCGCCATCGGTATCGCCGGATTCGGTGCTGCGTTCCAGGGACGGGTGAGTGACCTCTTTGTGCAGTCCGCTGCCGGACGCCAACTGGGCGCGGGTGCGCACGAATTCGGCGAGGCGGTGGCGGCGGGCGGCGGCGCGGAAGCCGCCGGCCGGGCGCCGTCGGAGCTGGCCCCCGCACTCGAAACGGCGGCCCGCACCGCCTTCGTGGACGGACTGACCGACGTGATGCTCGTGTGCGCGATCGTCGCCGCCGTCGGCGCGGTCGTGGGATTCGCCTTCATCCGCACGCGCGACCTGCACGAGAGCGCCAGGGGCGAGACCACGGTCGGCGAGAGCCCGGCCACGACGAACTCCACCGAT